>NZ_BAAIFY010000021.1:0-76395 GCF_054653575.1 Nocardioides pyridinolyticus
GAGCCCATCCCGCACCGGGTCGCTCCGCGAGCCCATCCCCGTGGGGGACGGCAGTGGCAACCTCGTCAATGGCGGATAGACGCATCATCGCGGCATAGGACGTTCGCGTCGCAGGCTGCGGAGGTACGTCGAGCCGTGGGTTCAAACAGCGATGGGAGGAGTCCAGCGGCGACGAGTGCGGTGCGACAATTAGGACGGCCTGCCGATGAGCTGACGATGAGCGCGAGCGAGATGTTCTGCTGCCTTGTTCGCGGCCTCGTGGACTGGATAGCGGTTGACCGCTGCGTTGCGACGGATGAGCACCTCGCCTGTGTCGACGAGTGGATGGAACTCGTAGGCGAAGGACCCTTGGCTGCCGACTGGGAGGTACTGGCGTGCGTCGAGCGGTCGGGTGTTTCTGATGCTCACGAAGATGGACGGGGAGGGCGCGGTGGCGGCGGTGCTGCGGCGCGGTCGAATGGTTGCAGCGGCGACGTGGAGCAGCAGGTCGCGGCTGGTGGCGTCGGTGGCGATCTTGGCGACCCAAGCGTTCTCGAGTCTTCCGCGGCCGATGCGTGTGAGGTCTGCTGCGGTGATGTCGCCGATGAGGTACGTGTTGAGACGGTGGAGGAGGAGGTGGGGTGCGAGCTCGGTGAGGAACTCGGTGAGTATGTCGCTCCATCGAGCTTGCACGGACTCGGGACTGGGTTGCGTTTCGGTCTTGTAGACCTGCGTTGCGAGCGCGGGGTCGGCAAGGTCTTGTACGCCTCGGCTGAGGACGTCGCGGAAGACGCGGGCGAGGGGGAGGATGTCGCCGCCCTCGTCGGAGGAGGCGAGCGCGTCGAGGTATGCGCCCCGGTCTGAAGCGGCGCTGACGATCAGTGGCGGCATTCCGTTGCGGATGAGGACGAGGTTGGCGAGTAGTCGTGCGACTCGGCCGTTACCGTCGTGAAACGGGTGGATGTGGGTGAGCCAGGCGTGTGCGACGGCGGCACGCCAGAGCGGCGAAAGTTGCGTGTCGGCGAGCCAGGTGACGAGGTGGGACATGGCCGCCGGGGTGTCGGATGGCAGGAGCGGGATGTGGCTTGATCCGCCGATCTCGTTGGTGAAGGCCTTGTAGCTTCCGCCGCGTCGGTCGCCGACGAGGATGAGTTCGTGCAACTCGCGGATGTCGCTGCCGGTGAGAGGCCTGGTCGGGTCGGCGCAGAAGTGTTCGGCGAGTAGTCGTGCCGCGCCGAGGCCGACGACGTCTCTGATCTTCGGCTCGGCGTTGAGGCAGCGCTCGATGGCGCGTTCGGCCGCCCAGACGCCGGTCGTCGCCCGCAGCAGGTCGTGGTCGTGCAGGACCTGGTCGGTGGTGGCGAGGTCTGGTCCGAGGCCTTCGATCTTGTTGCTTTCGTAGATCTCGGTCGAGCGGGCGATGCGCTTGAGGCGTGCGGTCCGGGTTGTCGCTATCCGGCTCTGTTCACGTTGCGCACGGAGGGACAGCGCTGCCACGCGTGGGAGGAAGTTAGTGGTGAGGTAGGTGGCTTGCTCGTCCGGGAGGGAGTAGGGCGACCCGGCCAGGCCGTTGTGTACGTGGGTCAGGTCGAGGCCCGCGTATTCTGCGGCGCTCGTTCCGAGTGCCGGCTCTTCGCGTTGTGAGCGACGCCGGGTCTCGCGTGGCCAGGCGTTCTCGAAGGCAAGCGTCGCCTCGAAGCGTCGCGACCTCCATGACTGCCAGCCTGTTCGTGGCCGTGGAGCGTCATACCGGATGGTCGCCCGGTTCGGCAGCAGGTTGTCGACGACGCGGACCGGGGGCAGAGGTACGGGCTGGTCGATGGTGAACTCGAATTTGAGCCACTCCACGGCCTGGGCGTCGAGCCGTGACGTGGTGCTTCGGACGGGAAAGCCGCGTCGCCACAGGATCTTCAGGAGGGCCTCGGGGGTGGTTCCGAACTCGTGCGCCAGCTCGCTGACGCGTGCACGTTCCTTCACAACCTGCTCTCCCGTCGCATCGCTGGCCCGGGTGGCTGGCCCGGCGTCTGCGACTCGGCGCCGGCGCGACATACGCCGACCTCTGCAGAGTGCGCCTCCTTGACCATGTCGCGAAAGTACCGGCCGTCACCGACACTCGCTGGGCAGACGGTGGATGACGACACCTCATAGCTCAGCCCGGGCACCTTTCACATGAGGTTGGTGAACCACTCGATTGCGCGGCGGGTGCCTTCGCTCGTGGCCGTCGTCAAGGCGACGTCACCGACGCGACCAGCGGCGCGGTTCAACATATTGGCCCGCCTCTTCACCTGCTCCACGTCGACCTGCTCCGCATCAACCGCAGTGATGAAGTCGTCGACGTGCGTCTGCAGTTCGTCGCGGTCTTCCGCGTTAGCCACGGCTTGCACCGCGGCTGTGAGGAGGTCCCGAATCGCTGCGATGTCGGCGGCGCTTGGGCCATTGGTCGCTACGGCCTGCGCGTGGTTGCCCTGAGCGACCGGGCCCGAAGGCTGGTAGTTCACCTGCATGTACGTCGGGGAATCAGGCGACTGCGGGCGTCTCATCTGAGCGGGATCGGCGTCGAAATCCTCCACACAACGCACACCATCCGGCGTGAGCGCCGTGCGGATGGGGGCGCCTTGCGAGCCCCATGCGGTGGGTCCGTGGATGAGCCCCGCGTCGAGGAGGTACCTACCGGCGTTGATGACATCCTTCTCGGTGAACGCCTCGCCGTAGAACAGCGACGGCGGGTCCTGGTCTAGCAACCTGGTCGTGACCGGCATCGCCGCTCCCGCGTCGTAGAGCCACATCAGCAGTTCACAGCGCGCGGCCCTCGCCCTTGCAACAGCGTCGGTGCGGCGGCTTCGGACATCTTCCACGTACGACGCACCCTGCCCGGTTAGCCGGGCACCCGGGTACGCCTGCGCCAAATTCATGATGCGCCGCGGCTGCAGCTCCACCAAGTGGCGCCGCTCGAGGTCGTTGAGGAACGCGTACAGGTCGTCACGTTCGACGCCTAGACCGTCGAGGTCCTCAACGAACTGCCGGCTGGTGTCCGCGAGGTGCTCCAGCACTCGCACCGCCTGACGTTCTACCGCACCCAGCCGCCACGGTCTCGACATAGACGAACCCTCGACACCCATGCGCGCAGCCTAGGCGTCACGAGTGCACAAGGCCGGCCAGCCGGAAGATGTCGCCGTCGTGGCAGAAGCCGCATGCCACCCACCATGAGTCGCTCCCCCGGCATCTCGCATCGACTTGAAGCGCACCCGACCTCCCACCTGCCCATAAAAGTCGACCACCCTTGTAGATCTTGACGTTGACAGCGAATTGTCAAAGTTCGCTGCATCTCGACACCATCACGCCACGGAGTGACGAGCTAGCACCTTCGACTTCGCCGTCACTGACCGTGAATAGTCGACCACGCCAGTAGATCTTGAGCGACTTGTCGTTTGCTCAAGATTGGCTGCATCTCGACAACAGGCCTCGCGCCACCCTGGTCAAGAAGTTTCTGCAACTTTCGGGGGGACGCCCTCTGACCTGCGGAAACGCGCGTCCCCCCTCTGCGTCCCCCTCCAAATCAGGGGTTTGGGGGGACGGATGCGGGGACGCCCGCTCGCGACCTTTCTGCCGTGCACAGCCACGGACGAAAGGAGCGAGTGCGATGAGTGTGGGTGACCAGCTCGGCCTCGACGACAACAGCGAACTGCTCGACCAGGCCCGCCAGAAGTGGCCGGCCTGGGTGGCCGCGGATCCACGGCTTGGAGTCGTCGAGGAGTTCGACGACCTCCGGGCCTGGCTGCCCTCGGTGGGCAGCGCAGCCTCTGACGAGGTCCTCTTGGCGCTGGCCATGCTGGCGGCTCCCGAGGGCGGCGACGACATCGCCGCTGCGGCCGCGCTCGCCAAGTGCCTACTGCCCGGCGCGTGTCGGCTGGCCGGCTGGCTGAGCACCCTCCCTCCCCGCGAGGTCTTTCGCGACAGCCAGCCCGTCGCGGCAGGCTCCTGGTCGGCCGTCGAGCGGATCGACGAGCTCGTGGCCTCCCAGCTGTGGATCGAGGTCCGGACCTTCAAGTGGCGCCGGCTGCGCAAGGTTGCCGCGAACATCCTGATCAACACCCGCGTCGGCGTCCTCCGCGAGGTCGGTGACTTCTTCTACGTCTCCCGGGCCGACCGCACGTGGGCGAACACCACCCTCGTGGAGTCCTTCTCGTCCGGCGACTTGGCCGACGGCGACGCAGGAGCGTGGAGCGCCGCCGCGATGCCGACCGAACGGGTTGCCGGCGCCCTGTTCCACCGTCCCGAGATCCTCGCCGACGCCGGTCCCGAGCAGGAGGAGCCGTCGGCTACCGAGGAGCTCCTCGAGCTGTTGGCGTGGGCCTGCGACAACCAGGTGATCAGCCCGGCCGACCGGTACCTGCTGCTGTGCCTGGTCGACGAGGCCGACCGAGTCGAGACCCGCAACCTCGCTCGCGGCTACGGCGGCCTGCTCAGCAACGAGGTGTCCAGCCGGGTCGCGCCGCGGGTCGGGGTGTCCGAGGCAACCGTCCGTCGCCACGGCTCGCGCAGCATGCGCGCCCTCGCCGCGGCCGTCCCGAGGAAGTTCGGCCATGACGAATGACCGCAACCGTGATCGCTCCCACCGCCCCACGACACATAGGCGACTGGAGGTGGTGAAGCCCATGACAAACACCCAGGACGACGGCGAGTGCCGGACGCCGGAGAAGATCGCCGAGCTGTTCGCGATCGCCGGCCGCGAGATCGAGGCGATCGAGCAGCTCACCGGCTGCGTCGCCCAACTGCACGAAGTCCAGGCCGCCAAGGCAGAGCTGGCAAGCCTGACACCGGCTGAGGTCCGTGCCGCGCTCGAGTTCCGCCGCGGCGGTATCGGGGAGGCCAAGTGAGCACCCAGACCTCGAGCCGCCCGGTCGGCGTCGACGAGCTCAAGCGAGCCTGGGACGCCGTGAACGCCGGCGAGTTCCGCGCCGGCGCCGGCGCCGGCACCGGCAAGGGACCCCGCGGCCGCGGCACCGCCGCCGCGGGCGACTGGTCGCCAGCCGCGGGGGAGCACACCATCGCCGTGTTCGGATGCGCCGGGTCGGTGGGAGCCAGCACCATCGCCCTGGCAGCCGGCCTGGCCGCCGCCGCCCCGGTCCGGGTGATCGAGTGCTGCTCGGTCACCGCCTCTGGTCTCGCCGCGGCAAGTACCGCCGAGCTCGGCCTTCACCCGACCGACTGGCGTCAGGGCAAGCGCGACCACGTCCTGCTCGAGCGGGCCAGCGAGGTCCTCGCCGGCGTCGACGAGATCCCGCTGCCGATCGACGCAGAGAACGAGATCCAGCTGACGATCCTCGACGTCGGCTGGGAAGCCGGTCAGCTGCTGGCCACCGACTGCTGGCTCGCCGAGGCCGTCCGCACCGCCGACCAGATCGTCCTGGTCACCACCGCCACCGTCCCCGGGATGCGCCGCGCCTCGGTCGCGCTCGAGCTGCTGGCTAACCACTGGCAGCCCGAGCAGATCGCCCTCGCCGTGCGTGGGCCGCGCCGCAAGAAGTGGCCCCGGGGCCTCGAGCACGCCGGCGGCCCCGCCGTACGCCGCGCCCTGGTCGCGGACCGGTGCGTGGAGATCCCCGAGGACCGCGAGCTCGAGGTCAACGGCCTGGACTCCCGGCCCGTCCCGGCCCCCCTCATCTCGGCAGCCCGTCAGCTGCTCGAGCCCGCCCACCTACCCACCGACACCAGCGAAAGCGCCTGACCCGCACCGGGTCAGCAAACCCAGAAGGGAAGTCCACCCATGGACGTCATGACCGCTCTCCTCCCGATGGCCGCCCAGGTCTGCCCGAAGGCGCCGCCGGGTGCCGTCGGACCCACCAACGAGATCACCAGCTACGTGCTGTGGGGCGTCATCGTCCTGTTCGGCCTCGGCATCGTGATCGCCATCGGCGCGATCATCGCCGGCCGCGTGTTCTCACTGCCGCACGCCTCCAAGGTCGGGGTGATCTCGGTGGTGGTCGTGTTCGCCTGCGCGATCGCCTACCTGGTCCTGCCCGGCATGCTCAACGGGATCCTCGGCAAGGGCTGCATCTGATGCGGCGCGCAGCCACGAAGAAGGCCGAAGGCGCCACGGAGTGGGGCCGGCGCCGCCTGCTCGGAATCCTGGTCGCCGCCGCCGTCGTGGCTGCGCTCCTGCTCGGTGGCCTCGGCTACGCGCTCTACCTGGCCGTCGCCGGGATCGGCGAGGAAGCCAGCGCCAACACCGACGTCGCCACCGGCGAGACCGATCGCTCGACGGTGGCCCAGGGTGCCGTGCACCGCGACCAGGTAGCGGCCGAGCCGATGCTGGCCGTTCCCGAGAACGCCGCCTTCCCGGCCGAGACCACCAGCGCCAAGGCGCCCCTCATCAAGATCCCGGCTGGCACCGGTGTGAACGGACCGGCGTTCGTGATGACCGGGTTCCCGCACACCCCCGAGGGCGCGATCGGGCAACTCGCGCAGATCGACCTCGCGGTCCTTCAGTCGATGAGCCTGACGACGGCGGCGGAGGTCTACAACGCCTGGGCCCTGCCCGGCGGGGTCCGCGCCGACGAGTGGTGGATCACCGCCAGCGTCCAGGCCTTCTTGACCAGCACCGGAATGGGCGAGGTCAAGGACCCCAGCTCCTCGGTCTCCCTTGAGCCGGCCGCCGCGCTCGTGAAGGGCACCGACGGGCCCGACTGGACCACCGTCTGCGTGCTGATGAAGGTCACCGCCTCCTACAAGCAGGAAGGCCAGATCGCCTTCGCTCACTGCGAGCGCATGCAGTGGGTCGGCGGCCGCTGGATGGTCGCCCCCGGCGCCCCGCCCGCACCCGCCCCCGCGACCTGGCCCGGCACGCAGCTGGCCCACGAGGCCGGCTGGCGCACCTGGTCGACCGACGACACCACTGACCCTGACCACATCGAAGGGGACCACTGATGAAGAACCTGACGACCGGCAACGACGACTCACGGGCCACCCTGGTGCACATCGGCATCCTGGTGGCGATCGCCTGCATGGTGGCCACCGTCGTCTGGCTCGGTGCTCGCACCCGGGCCGACGACGACTCCGGCGGCCCCGACACCACCGGCGGGGACAACTCGAGCCAGACGGTCGAGAACGCATCGGTCGAGCAGGTCGCACCGGACACCGCACCGGCCGACGGCGTCGTGATCCCGACCGGCGACGACCAGGTCGACGGCTACCCGACAGGATTCCCGGCCACCGACCTGGGCGCCGTGGCGCTTCAGGTCGAGCTGGCCAAGGCACAGCTCGGGTTCGACTACGACCAGGCCGTCACCGTCGCCCGCCTCTACGCCAACCCCGAGGACAAGGCCGTCTTCGAGGAGCGCTCCCGCGCCGCAATCGCGCTGCGCCGCCAGCAGGCCGGCGTCGCGAAGGAGGGCGACGTGCCCGCCCCCGCGTCGTACGCCGTCACCCCGGTCGCCTACACCCTCGAGCAGCTCGACACCGGCTACTACGCGGTGAACCTGCTCAGCTACGTCACCCTCACCACCGCCGACGGCCAGGTCAAGGACAGCCTCTACGCCGGCACCCAGCTGATGCGGTGGCTGGACGGTGACTGGCGACTGGTCCAGGGCAGCGACGCGGACATCGAGCACCTGGTCTCGGAGGGCCAGCCGCAGGCGGTGTCGCCCGGCACCCCCGAGTTTGAGAAGGCCGGCTGGATCCGGATCAACGGAGCTCCCCAGTGAACACCGTCATCACCGCCGTGCGCCGGGCGAGCCGACTCGGCATCGCCACCCTGGCGCTCCTGGTGCTCACCACGCTCCTCGGAGCTGCCTCGACCCTCCAGCCTCCCGCCGCAGCGGCCAGCGAGCCAGCCGCCAGCACAGCGCACCTCGCTCCAGTCGCCCCGGTGGCGACCAGCGGCACTTTGCCGGCCCGCAACCTCAAGATGGGCTGCCCGGGGCCCGACGCCCTGTGCGACCTCGGCGGCGACGCCGTCGACTGCGCCAAAGCCCCGATCGATTGCGGCAAGGACGCCGCCGGCGATGTGAAGGACGGTGCCAGCGACCTGCTCGACGGCGCGGGAGATCTGCTCCCCGACGGCTGCGGGATCCTCGACGCGATCTGCGGCAACATCGGCGGACTGCCCGGGCTTCCGGGCGTCCCTGGGCTGCCCGGGATCCCCGGTCTGCCGAACGTCGGTGACCTCTTCGGCGGCGGCATCCCCGGACTGGGCGACATCCCCAACCCGTTCGAGGCCATCGGGGACGTCATCGCCAAGGCCGCAGCCGACGCCTGGACCGCGGCCATGCTTGCGATCTGGAACTCCGGCCTGTTCGTGCTGCGCATCGTGCTCACGTTCAGCGAGCTATTCTTGACTCCGGACCTGAGCGCCGACGGCCCGGGCAAGGACGTCTACGCCTTCACCCTGTGGCTGGCGCTGGCCCTGGTGGTCATCTTGGCGATGATCCAGCTCGGCGCCGCGGCCTTCAAGCGCGAGGGCAAGAGCCTCGCCCGGGCCTTCATCGGGTCCGGCCAGTTCGTCTTGGTGTGCGCCTGCTGGTTCGGGTATTGCGTCATGATCATCGCTGCCTGCGGGGCGCTGACCAAGGCGCTGATGAAGTCGCTACTCAAGGTGCAGAGCTGGCCCGACTGGGACCCGCTCGGCGGACTCGGCATCGACGACATCACCGACGCCGGCGTGGCCACCGCTCTTGCCTTCCTCGGGATCTTCCTGTGGCTGGCCGCCATCGGGCACGTCCTGGTCTACCTGGCCCGCGCGGCGTCCCTGCTGGTGCTCACCGCCACCGGGCCGCTCGCGGCCGCCGGCCTGGTCTCGGAGTTCACCCGCTCCTGGTTCTGGAAGTCGCTGCGCTGGTTCCACGCCGCGGCGTTCACCCCGGTGCTGATGGTGATGGTGCTGGGCATCGGCGTGCAGTTCGCCAACGGAGTCGCCGCCCACCTCGCCGAAGACACCGCCAAGGCGTTCGGCACCGCGCTGCCGGCCGTGATGACGATTCTGATCAGCGTCGTCGCCCCGCTGTCCCTGTTCAAGCTCCTGGCCTTCGTCGACCCCGGCACCCCCAGCGGCGCGTCGTTCCGCCAGGGCATGGCCATCCAGGGCGGCCTCCAGGGCCTGCTCAGCGGCGGCGGCGCAGGTGGCGGCTCGTCGGCTGCGTCGACCACCGACGCCAACGGCCGCTCCTCAGGCGAGCAGAGCGCCGAAGCCTCGACCGGCGACCGGTTCAGCAAGTCGACCCAGGGCGCCCTGGGCAGCTTCGGCCCGGTCGGCCAGGCCATGTCGAGCGGCATGGGCTGGATCAACTCCGCCGGCGCGAAGGCGACCTCGCTGATGTCGGACGAGACCAACCAGGCCGGTGTCGGCCAGAGCACCTACGGCCCCGACTTCAGCGGCCTGGGTGGACGGCAGTCCGGTGGCCAGTCCGGCGGCCAGGGCGGGACCCACCCCGGGTCGCAGAACGGCGACCAGAGCGACGAGGACTCGTCGATGCCGACCCCGCCCACGCCTCCTGCGCCGCCCACCCCGCCGACGCTGCCCACCGGCGGCGGCCACGGCGGCGGTTCAGGCGGCCAGGGCGGCGGACGAGCTGACGCCGCTCCCAAGATGCCGGCCGCCGGCGGCGGGGGAGCAGCAGGAGGTGCCGGCGGCGCCGGCGCGGCAGCTGGCGGCATCCCACCGGTGGCGGTGTAACCGATGCGCCGACCGCCCCACCTCGAGCGCCGATCGACACCCACCGACCTCACTGACCAGAAGGGAAGCCGACGATGACCACCTACGCCGACTACCAGCGCGACCGCATCGGCTGGTTCTTCGGCCTCTCCGGAGGCCAGCTGATGTTCCTGGCGCTGGCCAGCCTGCCGGCGTTCTGGGCAATCAGCCGCGGAGCGTGGTTCTCCGCGTTTCTGTTCGCCCTGGTCTGGGTGTTCCTGCTGGCCATCACCGTGATCCCGGTGCGCGGCCGCTCGGCCACCGGCTGGGTGTTCGCCTCGACGATGTACGCCGTCGGCGGCCTGTTCGGCTGGACCTCGTTCCGTGCCAAGGCCACCCAAGGCCGCGGCGAGGACCTCGACACCCCGGACCTGCCCGGGGTCCTCCAGGGCGTCCAGATCCACGACGGCCCGCCGCACGGCTCGCAGCTGCAGCGCGTAGCGATCATCGAGGACCACGCCATGAAGACCTGGGCGGTCACGGCCTCGATCGTGCACCCCGGCATCGGCATGAAGGACACCGAAGAGCGCGCCCGCTACGGCGAGGCCCTGGCCGGGCTGCTCGACGTCGCCGGTCGCACAGAGAAGCTCGACGAGATCCTCTTCATGGTGCGCACCGTCCCCGAGGACGGCGCCGAGCGCGACCTGTGGGTCAACCGTCACCGCCGCCCCAACGCCCCGGAGCTGTCGGAGCTCGTCAACAGCGACCTGGCCCACGGCCTCACCCAGGCATCGGTGCGCACCGAGCAGTTCGTGACGATCCTGGTCCCGGAGACCCGGATCGCGAGGTCGGCCAAAGAGTCCGGGGGCGGCTTCGAGGGCCGCTGCCGCGAGCTCTACCTGCTCATGGCCGAGATCGAGGCCCAGCTGCGCGGCCCGATGGGGATGACGACGGTGCGCTGGCTCACCAGCCCCGAGCTCGCGCTGGCCTGCCGGACCGGATTCGCGCCCGGCGACCGCGCCGGCATCGTCGAGGCCCTCTCGCTGCGGGAGAAGGACCCAAGCGTCAACGCCGACGTCCCGTGGGCGATGGCCGGCCCCTCGGGTGCCGACGCCGCAGTGCGGCACTACAGCCACGACGCCTGGAACTCGGTCAGCGCCACCATCAAGCTGCCGACCCGCGGCGTCGCGATGGGTACCGTGGCACCGATCCTCACCCCCAGCGAGTTCGGTGAGCGGCGATCGTTCGTCGTCGCGTACCCGATCGTTTCCCAGACCAAGGCCGACCGGCAGTCCGGCAACGCCGAGTGGGCCGCCGACCTGGCCGAGGGGATGAACGAGAAGCTCGGCCGCAAGACCCGCGCCAAGCAGCGCGACGAAGCCCACAAGGCCCGCGGCCTGGACGCCAAGCTGGCCCGCGGCAACTCGCTCACCCGGCCCTACGGCGTGTGCACGGTCACCGTCCCCAAGTCGATGCGGATCACCGAGTTCGGCCGCCGCCTGGACGCCTCGGTCCGACGCGCCGGGTTCGCCCCGCTGCGCCTCGACCTCGCCCAGGACGTCGGGTTCGCCGCGTCCACCATCCCCCTCGGCACGAGCCTGACCCGGAGCGGAGACGCCTGATGACCACCACCCGCCGGAACCGCCGTGGCGGCCGCGACATGGCAGCCCTGCTCTCCGACTTCGGGCACGACCTGCCCACGATCCCCACGCTCGCCCCGGAGGCCAAGGAGCCCCGGCTCTTCCGCTACGCGCCGCGCCGCGGTGCCACCCGCCGCGGCCGAGGCTGGGCCGCCGCCACCGCCCCGGCGATGGCCTGGCGGATGACCAGCGACCAGGCCCCGGTGTTCTGGCCCTTCGTCTCCGCTCCCGCCCTGCCCCCGACGGGCGCCCAGATGGGCGTCGACCAGCTCTCCGGCGGCAGCTTCTACTGCGACCCGTTCGGTTGGGTGCTGCGCGACGACGTACCTGCGACCAACCCCAACATCTTCCAGTTCGCCAAGCCGGGAAGTGGCAAGTCCGGCACCACCAAGGCGTTCTGCACCCGGATGATGCCGTTCGGCTACCGCACCCTGGTCACTGGCGACGTCAAGGACGAGTACGAATCGCTGTGCCGCGCGCTCGGTGTCGAACCCTTCGTCATCGCCCCCGGCTTCTGGGCCCGGGTCAACCCGCTGTCCATGGGGCCGCTCGGCGACGGGTGGGAGAAGCTCTCGGCCGAGGAGGCGCAGCGCCGAGCCACGATCATCTTCAAGCGGTGGCTCGTCCTGGTCCGAGGCCTGGTCGGCAGCATGAAGATCGACGACGAGCGCCGGGTGCCGTTCGGCCCCGACGAGAGCGACGTCGTGCGCAACGCGCTGGCGATCCTCACCGGCTACGCCGCCGGCAACAGCGTCCTGCAGGAGACGACCATCCCGCGGCTGTGGGACCTGCTGCGCAACCCCACCGAGGAGCTCGTCCGGGCCTGCGAATACGCGAACACCCGCCAGTTCCTCGACGAGACCCGGCTGCTGCGCAACGCGCTCGGCGAGCTGGTCACCGGCACCCTGGCCGGCCTCTTCGACGACTTCACCAACATCGAGGTCGACTGGCGGGCCCCGATCCAGTCGTTCAGCCTCTCCCGGCTCGACGGCCTGGGCGATGAGGCCGTGGGCATCGCGCTGCTGTGCATGAACTCCTGGGGGCGTGGTCTGCGGGAGATCGCCGAGCCAGGCGACCTGCGCATCGTGGTGCGCGACGAGGTCTGGAAGCAGATGCGCCTCGGAACCGCCGCAGTGGCGAGCTTCGACGCCGACCTGCGGCTCTCACGCGGCATGGCCGGCAAGGGCGGCGACATCCAGTTCTGCAACCTCCACAAGCCCTCCGACCTGCTCTCGGTCGGCGACGCCGACTCCCAGGCCGCGATGATCGCCAAGGACCTCCTCGAGCTGGCCGACATCAAGATCCTCGGTGCCCAGAAGCCCCGTGTCGCCCGCGAGCTCGACTTCATGCTCGGGCTTGGCCCGATCGCCCAAGACCTCGTCTCCGGGTGGGCCATGCAGGACAAGGGCCGCGCCCTGTGGTGCATCGGCGACGCCACCTACAAGGTCCAGACGGTGCTCCACCCGCTGGAGAAGAAGCTCTACTACACCAACGAGGCCATCGAGTCCGCCGCCTGAGCGCGCGCGACCTCGGGACTGACCTGTCATGAAGAAGCTGCTGCTCGCGGGACTGCCCGTCCTGATCATCTTCATGGGGCTGCCATTCCTCGTGACGCTGATGGTGGTGATGACGACCACCGCGGCCGCCGAGTGCCGCACCCAGAGCAGCCAAGGCACCGTACCTACCGAGCTCGGTGACCTCGGAGCCATCGACGGCCCGGTGGGCGGCCCGGTCAACGGCAAGATCACCATGGCGCAGGCCAACATCCCGCGCCGCTCCGGCCTCGACGGGTTCCGGGCCTCCATGCCCAAGGTCCTGTCCCAGAACCCCGAGTTCGTCACCCTCAACGAGGCCAGCGGCTGGAGCCTGGAGCAGATCGAAGCCGCCACGCCGGGCTACTCAGCCTTCCGGGTGGCAGCCCCGGCCGGCACCGGCACGGGCGCCGAGCAGGCCATGGGCAACGTCGTCCTCTGGAAGAACGCGACCTGGACGAAGGTCAACGGCGGCCGGGTCCAACTCGTCGACGACGACAAGACCTTCTACGACGGGCGTCCGGTCACGTGGGACCGCTTCGCGACATGGGTGATGCTGCGCCGCGCCGACGGCTCCGTGGTCTCGGTGGTCTCCACCCACCACATGACCAACCCGCACCGTTGGCCGAAGCAGCACGGCAACCCGCCGCTGACCCGGCCCCAGCAGTACGGCGCCGGAATGGACATCCTGCTGCAGCTGCGCAACTCACTGGCCGCCCACGGTCCGGTGCTGATAGGCGGCGACATGAACACCCAGGCCTCCTACACCGACATCCCCTGGACAGCGGCCGCGAAGATGAAGGCCGCCGGCTACGGATGGCACAACCACGGAGTCGACTTCATCTTCTTCCCGCACCACCAGGGCGCCCGTCTCGAGCAGGGCTGGGACGGCACGATGGTGTCGGACCACCACTGGCTCTCGGCTCGCATCGCCATGAACGGCGCCGGCCCGGAGAGCGCGCCCGAGACCACCACCACGACCGACGGGATCGTGCCCGCGGCGACCACCCCCCGGACGTCCGCCGAGCCGCCGGTCGGCGACGTGCTCGCCCAGCTGATGCGCCTGCGGTTCGCGTCCAACTACCCGACCATGACCGCCGACCAGGCCCGCAACGCGATCACCATCGCCCAGGTCGCCCGCGACCTCGAGATTCCCCGCTACGGGCTGCAGATCGCGATCGCCGCCGCGATCCAGGAGTCCAAGCTCGTCAACCTCACCGGAGGTGACCGCGACTCCGGCGGCCTGTTCCAGCAGCGCCCCTCGGCCGGCTGGGGAAGCCGGGCCGAGATCACCAACCCCGTCCTCGCGGCCCGCGCGTTCTTCGGCCAGGCCCAGCACACCGGCAACCCCGGCCTCCTCGACATCCCCGGCTGGCAGAACATGCCGCTCACCCAGGCCGCGCAGGCCGTCCAGCGCTCGGGCTACCCCGACGCCTACGCCCAGTGGGAGGACGTCGCCGGCGACATCACCGATCTGCTCGGCGGCGACCTGCCCGACCTGCCCGACGACGGCTTCACCACGAACGTCGCCAACTGCCAGGGCGAGACAGTCAACCCCATCACCGTCGGCACCCTCAACCTGCTCGGCGCCGGCCACACCGACAAGCCGGGGGAGCGGCCCGGGTACGACACCTGGGACAAGCGACTGCCCGGCGCCATGCGCACGATCGAGAACGCCGACATCTCGATCGCCGGCCTCCAGGAGGTGCATGGCCCGCAGGCCCAAGCGCTGGAGAACCAGTACGCGGCCAAGTGGGGGATGTACCCGGCCAGCGGGAAGGCACAGAACCGGGTGATCTGGGACCGCAACGAGTGGGAGCAGACCGACGGCCGCCTCGTCGACATCCCCTACTTCGGCGGCAAGGACGTCGGCATGCCCCTGGTGCAACTGACCTCGACGACCACCGGGCAGGTGATCTGGGTCTGGAGCATTCACAACCCGGCCAACACTCAAGGAAACGCCGCCGGGCACCGCGAGGAGGCGCTGCGCCGCCAGCTGGCCACGATGACCGAGCTCGCAGGCGCCGGCACCCCTGCGGTGATCCTGGGCGACTTCAACGACGGCAAGGACGGCAACAACTCCTCGCACTGCGCACTGACCCCTGAGCTGAGCAACGCCTTCGGCGGCTCTGCCGAGCCCTGCAAGAAGCCCAAGCAGGACGCGCCGATCGACCACGTCTACGGCGCGAACCTCACCTGGGCCAGCGCCGCGGTCGACACCAGCACCCAGGCCAGCAAGATCGCCGACCACCCGCTGGTGACCGCCACCACCGCCGGCAGCAGCGCCGGGTGCGCAGTTGACTCCGGCACCGCGGAGGCCACGTACAACCTCGGCCCGGTCAAGCCGCAGCTGACCCAGCTGGTCAACATCCTCGGCCCTATGTTCGACATCAAGACCGTCGGCGGCTACCGCGAGAGCGCCACCGACCCCAACGGCCACCCGGCCGGGCTCGCGGCCGACTTCATGGTGCCACTCACCGCGGCGGGCCGCGCGCAGGGCGACCGTCTCGCCGCCTACGCCAAGGCCAATGCCCAGAAGCTCGGCATCGACTACATCATCTGGTACCAGCGGATCTGGTCGGTCGCCCGCGCAGGCGAGGGCTGGCGGCCGATGGAGGACCGCGGTAGCGCTACCGAGAACCACCTCGACCATGTCCACATCAACGTCAAGCCCGGCGCCTCCGTCCAGCCGGTCGGCCTCGAGGGCGCCTCCTGCGACGAGGTCGTCTATCCGGTGCCCGCGCAGTACGTCGGGACCGATAACCACAACTGGCACGAGACCGGCCCTTCCTGGTCCAAGTGGCACACCGGCACCGACTTCTCCGCACCTTGCGGAACCACCGTCTACGCCGCCCACGCCGGCACCATCGAGATCGACACCACCCAGCGTTCCTGGGCTGGGCCGCAGCTGGTCAAGGTCACCACCGGCGCCGGGTCCCTGACCACCTGGTACGCCCACATGGCGACCGTCAGCGTCAGCCGCGGCCAGACCGTCGCAGCCGGCGAGCCGATCGGCCAGGTCGGCAAGGAGGGCAACGTCTCCGGCTGCCACCTCCACTTCGAGGTCCACCTCAAGAACGGCTCCATCTACGGCCCCGACAACGTCGACCCCTCGACCTGGCTCGCAGAGAACGCATCACGCCCGAGTCACGCCGTGTGATCGCACCGGAGCCCTGACAGCACATAGGTGACCAGCGAGGCCCAACGACCCACGACCGCCTGGAGGTGGCCAGACCGATGCAGCGTGAGCGACGACGAGACCCCTACCCGTGGACCTGGGAGATCCCCGTAGCGGTGGCTTTGGCGACCCTGTTCGTCATTGTCATCGGCATCCAACTCGGACGATCAGTCGCGAACCTGGTCGCCGGCGCCGGATGGACATGGCCCGACGCCAACGCCGGCGCGTTCCCCTCACCCATCGGCACCGCCTTCTGGACCAGCCTTCCCGGCGTCCTCGGCGGACACGCCGACGCCGGGCTGCCCAGCCCCACTCCCGACGGTCTGGCCGGTCGCGGCCTGGTCTGGGTCAGCCTCGCCCTGACTGAGGTCGCGCTGCTCACCGCGACCGTCTGGCTCGGCGCGTGGGCCTACCAGCGCTGGGGCCCGGGCCGCATGCGCGGCATGGCGACCGCAGCCGAGGCCGAGAAGCTGCTCGGCGTCACCCGGCTCCGCAAGGTCGCCGGCATCGTCCGCCCGGACCTCTACGGCAAGCACGCCGCCGCGACACCAGCACCGGTCCAGCGCACCGCCGGCGACCTCACCGAACAACCCGGCCCGCATCTGGGTCACGGCCTCAGCCCGTGGCTCCTGCACGGCCGGCGAACGAAGGAAGACCGATGAGCAACGAGACCCCACTGCACGGCAACCCGACACTTCGCACCCGCGGCCGCCGCCTGGGCGGCAGCAGCTGTCGCCGCCGCGGACACCGGCCGGTCCTCGTCGAGCGCCACTACGTGGCTGCCGGCCAGGTGGAACTCCTCTGCGAGGCGCGCGACCTGCTGTCCGACGCCTCTTTCCTGCTCCTCGGTCGCCGAGCAGAAGAACGCCGCGGCAGTGCGGTGATCTGCCGTCGATGCCTCGCCCCGTGCGGGGACACCGTTCCGGAGGTGGCGCCATGAAGCTGAGGTTCGACCCCTGGGACATGGGCTGGCGCATCGGTGATGCCCACGAGCCGCGAGGCGGCGAACTGTGGGTGCCGTGGGACCGCACCGCCGGCGTAATCGGCCCGCAGGGATCCGGAAAGACCCTCGACCTGCTCACCCCTGCGCTGCTCGGCGCTCCGGGTGCCGCCCTGGTGACACTGACGAAGGTCGAGGACCTGCTGCTCAGCCTCACCGAGCGTTCTCGCGACGACCGACCCTGCGTGGTGCTGGACCCCTTCGGCCTGGCCGAGGGCGTCGTCGACGAGCTGATCTGGGACCCGATCGCCGGCTGCGTGGACCCGAAGGTCGCCGAGCGGCGCGCCAAGGCTTTCACCGCCGGCACCGTCAAGGGCGCGATCACCGGCGGCACCGGCGACGATGCTGCGCGGTTCTACGCCGCCGAGTCCGCGAAGGTGCTGCAGGGCTACTTCCACGCCGCGGCGCTGACCGATAGGACGCTCGAGGACGTGCTGCAGTGGGTCGCCAACCCCACGGCAGCCACCCAGCCGATGGAGATCCTGCGGCGGCACCCGCACGCCGAGCCGTTTTGGCACGGCCTCCTGCACGGGGCGCTGAACGGTGACGACCGCACCGCCGGAAACACCGTCACCACGGTGCAGCAGTCGGTCTCGCTGTTCTTCCAGGCCGACATCCGGCGACGCTGCATTCCCAGCCCCGGACGGCCAGCCACCGACCTGGCCGACGTGATCCGTCGACGCGGCACCATCTACCTGCTCGGCCGCGAAGACCCCTACGCCTCGGCGAGCCCGCTGATGACCGCCGTGGCCGAGCACGTCTTGGACACCGGCCTGCTGCTGGCCAACAGCTCCTCGTGGGGCGGCCGGCTGTGCCCGCCCCTGGTCTCGGTGCTCGACGAGCTGCCGTCGACCGCTCCGCTTCCGACGCTGCGTACCCGGATGGCCAACGAGCGCGCCCTGGGGCTGTCGTTCATTTGGGCCGCCCAGACTCGGCCCCAGCTGACCAGCATCTTCGGTGAGCACGAGGCCCGAGCACTGCTCGGCCTCACCAACGCCCTGGTGATGTTCGGCGGCTCCAAGGACGTCGCCTTTAACCAGGAGATCTCCGACCTGCTCGGAACGGTCCGCATCGGGCGGGTCACCCATTCCTCGGGCGGGTTCAACGGCGGCGGCCGGAGCTTCTCCGGCGACGACATCCCGATCATGCGGCCCGAGGAAGTCCGGCAACTGCCCGAACGCCAAGCTCTGGTCGTCGCCGAGAACGGCAAGCCGATCATCGCCAAGCTGCACCGCTGCGTCGAAGGCAAGGCCGGCGAACGACTGCTGGCCGACCAGCGGGCGCTGCGCGAGCGCCTCACCAACGACCGGCGCATGGTCATCACCCCCGAGGCCCGAGCCACCGCCGCGCTCGTCGAGGCACGCCGTCTCGGCTTCGTCGACGACGAGACCGACCACGCAAGGAGTGAACTGTGACCACCGAGCAACAGACCGGCCGGGCGGCACCCACGCTGATGGTCTTCCCGTTCCCCGTCCCCGGGGACCACGTCCGGCTCGCCTACCGCGAGCTCCACATCGCCATCAACGGCACCGAGGAGGAGAAGAAGGCCCTCGGCCACCACGCGCTGCTGTCGCGGCCCTGGGAGCCGGCGACCTGCCTGGACCCCGAGCTGCGTCACGACCTGTGGGAGTGGCTCGAGGACGTCGTGATCTGGCTCAACCGCGAGTACACCTGGGACGTCTCCGGGCTCATCCCCAGCTGCTGGCCTCTGCACCCGCACCTGGTCCACGAGATCGCCGTCCTGGCCGACCAGCGCCGGCGGGCCGGCCTGGCGATGACCAGCGACGCGCTCGAGGAGTGGCACCGCTACTCCCTGCCGGCGTTCACGGACCGGATGCGCAACAGGCTGCGCACCCACTGCGACGACGAGCACAAGAGCTGGCCCGCCAAGCCGCGCCACAGTGAGCACCTGGCCGACACCAGCCGCCAGCGCCGCGAGAACACGTTCGCCCACGACATCGACGCTCTGCCCGTCAACCGGCGGGCACACGAACAACCCCCGGCCGGTCCACCGCGGCTCGGCCTCGTCGACCTCGACACCGGCGAAATCCACGACGACGAGCGGGGCGGCGCTCAGCCGCGCACCCGCACCGAGAAGGGACCCCGCGAATGATGCAGATGAACGAACGCTCCGAGGCCATCGGCCGAGCCCAGCGCGCCCTCAAGGCTCTCGGCGAGCACCCGCGCTCAAGCAAAAAGGAGCTCGGCCACGCCCGCGAACACGTCAACGCCTGCTACTCCCACGGCTCGGGTGAGTACGTGTGGAACGCCGTTGCACAGGTCGAGGCGATGGCCGAACACCGCTACGGCGTATCGAGCACAGAGGAGCAGCGTCAGCTGGTCGAGGCGACCGAGGACCTCGAGGAGCCTGCGACAGCCGCCCGCGGCCGAGCGGCCGAGGACCGCGCAATCCCGTCGACGGGGTCGACCCCAGACGTGGAGCTCGCGCCCACTGCATCGCGATGAAGTGGGCACGACGGGCTCAAGACGGCGTTAGAACGCCGCTGAGAGAACGGAAACCCCTGCCAGCGGGTAGTCACACACCGCTTCGTTGTGGGAGAGCCATTCTGAGCGTTCTCGCCCCTTCGACCTCCCAGGCGTAGAACTGATGCCGGATCAGCTGACCTCAGCGCTCCTCATCGTGGTGGCTATCGCCTACCTCGGCGGAGCCGTTCTGTTGATCGTGGCGCTTGCAAAGGTCCTGCTCGCCTGGTCGGTCAGCTGGCGCGCCAGCGGGCAAACAAGCCCGGTCGACGTCGTGCTGCAGCAGCGGGCCGCCGCGGCGATGGCCGCCGTCGCCGCAGTCGCGAACGTCCCGCCTCCGGCAACCGACGTCGTTGCGATCCTGGGCGCCCCGGTCGCCGGGGAAGCCGATGGGACCGTGGGCGATGGTGGTCTCGCGGTGACCCGCTTCCGGGCTGGTCGTCCCCCCACCGTGGTGTTCGCGCGGGCCGCGCTCACCGGCCTCAGCGCCGGCGCAGTGCAGAGCCTGGCCGCCCACGATCTATTGACCGCACCAACTGGAGCGTCCTGAGCCGTCCCCGAAGCGTCCGGGCTGCCGCGACTCGCCGATGGAGGTGGAAGTCCACCGCTCGCGAGACTGTGCGTGCTGCCGTTCGACGCGACGAACGACGAGCGGAAAGGACGCATAGGGATGGAACGTGATGTGACGGGTTTGGTTGTCCCGCGGGTCGGCGCCGTGTCCCACATCGAGGCAGCGCCAGGCACGGTGTTGCTGGATGCCGCGGGTGAGCCGGTCGTGGAGGTCAGCGAGTTCTTCGCCACGATGCTGGCCTGTGGCGCGAGTTTCAGTTCGCTGCGCTCCTACGGGATGGCGCTGTTGCGATGGTGGCGGTTCCTGGCCGCGATCGAGGTGCCCTGGCAGCGCGCGGGTCGGATCGAGGCACGCGACTTCGTGTTGTGGATGCGGCTGGTCGGCCCGGCGGGCCGGGGGCGTGGGTACGCGCCGGCGACCATCAACCATGCGCTTGCGGTGGTGAAGATGTTCTACGCCGACCGGATCCGCGCCGGCGACGCGCCGCTGATCAACCCGGTGCCCAACGCCGACCACCGAGCCGGACGAAGGTCCCAAGCGCACCACAACCCGATGCAGCCTTTCGCGCCGGGACCGCGGGCACCGTTCCGACAGAAGATGCCCGAGCGGATCCCGCGACACCTGCCCGACCGGCTCTTCGACGAACTGTTCGCGACGCTGCGCTCGGACCGTGACCGGGCACTGATGGCGTTCTACGTCTCCACCGGCGCCCGCGCCTCGGAGCTACTCGGCGTCACCGTCGACCTCGTGCACGTCGGCGACCAGCGCATCGGGGTCCACCGGAAGGGTTCGGGTCGGCTGCAGTGGCTGCCGGCCTCAGCGGACGCGTTCGTGTGGCTTCGGCTCTACGAGCAGCAGACACGGCGCCCAGACGGCGAGCAGGCGTTGTGGCTGACTCGGCGCCGTCCCGTGCGCCCGCTGACCTACTCCGCGGCCAGGCGGATGCTGCAGCGCGCCAACGAGTCGCTGGGCACCGCCTGGACGTTGCACGACTTGCGACACACCGCCGCGCAACGGATGGTCGATGACCCGAAGATGTCGCTGAGCGACGTGCAGTGGGTGCTGGGCCACGCCCACATCACCACGACCCAGATCTACCTGCGTCCACGGGAGGAAGAAGTCGTCACCCGGGTGCTCGCTCACCACCGTGACCGGGCCGACCGCCCGACGCCACCACCGCCGCCACCGGTGGACACGGCCGGCTACTCGCCCGAGGTGCTGGCGGTGCTGTTCGGCGGGCCGCGGCCATGAGCGACCACATCGATGCAGTCGCGCATCTGCAGAGGGCCGCGCGTCCATCGCGCCACGCCCCCGCCGACAATGGCGCCCTACGCCCCAAGGCATCGACCCCGCAGCTGCCGACCCCGGTGATCGCCCGACCGACCGTGTGGGCCGCCTCCCAGATGAGCTACGAGGAGGTGCTCGACGCGGTCCGCGACCTGGAGTCCGCGAACGGCACCACCTCGCCGAAGCAGGTCCGCAGCCAGGTGCTGTTCGCGGAAACCCTGCTTGGGTGGCTGCTGAGGTTCCCCGGGGAGTCGTGGCAGCAACGTTGGCACGCCTCAGGCGCGGACGCGGCCGGGAAGGAGTGGCCCACCCTGGCCTGCGAGCCCGACAAGCACGGGCATCTCGTCGCTGCGGCGGGCCGGCTCCTGCTGATGGACGTGATCCGGCCCGACTACGCCTGGCTCTACGCCACGCACGCCACACCCAGGCTCTACGAACAGCTGCGGGCGCTGCGTGATCCCCTGGGGTTCGCCAACATCGCGGGCCTGTGCGACGCGGATACACGGATGCTGCCGAGCGACCGTCGCCAAGCCTTGAACCAGCTCACCAGGATGCTGGTCCACAACGGCGGCACGTTGGCCGGCATCTCCCTGCAGGACTGCATCGAGGCCCACCGTGCCCAAGATGGCTACCGTGGCCGGTCCCATCCACGCTGGTACACGCTGCTCCGGGAGGCCGCGATCCTGCCGGCCGACAGCCCGCCGACCATCTTCGCTGCGTCCCGGCGAGGACAGCTGACGATTGAGGAGATGGTCGACCGCTACGACGTCGTGTGCCACCCGGTCAGGGAGCTGTTCATCGCGTACCTCTATGAGCGCCGTCCCGCGATGGACTACAACTCCATTCGCTATCTGGCGGCCAAACTCGTGCTGCTGTTCTGGCGCGACCTGGAGATCCACGAGCCCGGCATCGACTCTCTACACCTGTCCGACGAGGTTGCTCGCCGGTGGAAGACGAGGCTCAGCGGTCCGGTTCTGTACGGCAGCAACCGCGTCGGGAAGAAGCGCGAGGACCCGTACGCGATCCTCATGGCCGTTCGTGCCTTCTATGCGGACCTGTCCCACTGGGCGCTGGAGGACCCGGTCCGCTGGGCGGCGTGGGCGGCGCCTTCGCCGGTCGACTCCAGGGACCTGGCAGGTATGACCAAGATGCTCAAGCAGTCGCGGTCACGGACGCACCAGCGCATCCGGGAACTGGCGCCGCTGCTTCCGCGGCTCGTCGACGCAGCCAGCGACAACCGAGCCGCGGCCAAGGAACTGCTCGATACCGCCTCCGCGAGTCCGCCCGGCGAGTCGTTCACCGTGGCCGGGCGGATGTTGCGTCGGGCCTCCCTGATCGACAGCGCGAGCACGGGCACGAGGGTCAGTCGTGGGCATGTGTACGTCGATACTCCGGTGCGCAATCGCACGAGCGACCGGCCGCAGGACAACCGGAGAAACCTGAGCCTTGAGGCCGACCGGGCGTTCTGGGTGTGGGCGCTGGTCGAGGTCCTGCGTCACACCGGAGCAAGGATCGAGGAGGTCCTCGAGATCACCCACCGCTCCTTCGTGTCCTATCGGCTGCCGTCGACCGGTGAGGTGATCCCGATGCTGCAGATCACTCCGTCCAAGACCGACAAGGAACGGCTCTTGGTCATCGGCCCCGAGCTCGCGGTGGCTTTCGCCGAGATCATCTCCCATGTCCGCGGCGACAAAGAGCGGTTGCCGCTGGTCAGCCGCTACGACAGCGCCGAACGCGTCCACAGCCCGGAGCTTCCGTTCCTGTTCCAACGGCCATGGGGCACAGGCAGGATCGCGATCAACTCCACCTACGCCGTCAAACTGCTCGATGAGCTGGTCACCAGCGCGAGGATCACCAACACCGACGGCACACCGGCCAAGTTCAGCCCGCACGACTTTCGGAGGATCTTCGCAACCGAGGCCGTCGCGTCCGGGCTGCCCGTGCACATCACCGCCAAGATCCTCGGCCACGACTCGATCGCGACCACCCAGACCTACGTCGCGGTTTACGACCACGACGTGATCGACCACCACCGCGCCTACATCACCCGTCGGCGGGCACTTCGACCATCGCAGGAGTACCGCGAGCCCACCGACAGCGAGTGGGACGAGTTCCTCGGCCACTTCGCCCAACGCAAGCTCGAGCTCGGCACCTGCGGGCGTGCCTACGGCTCCGGGTGCCAACACGAACACGCCTGCATCCGCTGCCCGATGCTCAGACCGGATCCCGATCAGCACGAACGGCTCCAGGGCATCATCGACAGCCTCGAAGAACGTGTCGCCGAGGCCGTTGGACGGGGCTGGCTCGGCGAAGTCGACGGCCTGCGGACCAGCCTCGCCGCCGCCGAGCAGAAGCTCACCCAGATGCAGCGCACCGCGACCAACCTCGGCATGCCGATCTTCCCGCCCCGGCCCAACGCCGCACGGGAGTCCTGACGGCGTTGTGCTCGTTGGGAGCGCGTAACCGCTACGTTTGGATGTTCGTGGCACGGAGCCATCAGCAGCCCCAGGCGAGGCGCGAAGCGTCCGACTCTGTCCGATAGTCGGGCGTCAACGAAGGCGAAACTTTGGTCCTCATGCAGCACTTGGGGCCGTGCGGGCCATGTACGGGTTGAAGGATGATCAATCCGACGAACGGAGTCACAATGAACGAGCACGATCTGGATCTACTGCTTGCAGATGCACGGAAGGACGCGACGGCACCGTCGGCTGCCCTGGCCCGACTCGTCGCTGCTGAGGCAATCGACCAGGGCACGGAGAAGTCGAAGCTGTCGCGTCGCTGGCTGCGCCGGGGCATGCTCGTTCCAGTCGGTATCGGTGCTGTCGCCCTTTCCGCGGCGACCACGTACGGCGCCTACCAGCTGTCCATCCCGCCGTTCGTGGAGACCGAGCCTGGAGTCGAGCGCGTGTTGGAGCCGATCTCGGTTGATTACACGACCGACAAGGGCACGGTTCTCGATTGCGACCTCTACGTGGAGTTCACCGACGTCACTCAGGCGCAGCGCGACGCCCTCAATGCGATGAGCAGCAGTCCTAAGTGGGATGGGTTCGGCCAGCGGACCTATGACAGCCTTCCCGCCGCGAACCGCAAGACGCAGAACGGGCCCGAGCCGCTCTGGTCGGAGCGGGTCAACGAGGCCGTCTATGCGGAAGCCCTTGAATCGATTCCCGGCCTGAAGCTGCGCGCGAGCGACGGCATTCCGAGTATCCACGGCGCCACCACGCGGTGTGAGTACCCGGACGGTCAGCGTTGACCGGCCCGAGCCCCGCTGCCATCGAGCGGATCGTCGAAGACCTAGCACCCGATATTCTCAACTACTTCCTACGCCGCGTGGATGTTCCTGAAGACGCGGCGGACCTGCTCGGCGACACGCTGTTAGTGATCGCACGTCGGCCCGAGGTCGTCCCCAGCGACACGCAGGAAGCGCGGCTTTGGGCCTTCGGGGTCGCGCGAAAGACTCTGGCAACGGGTCGTCGAGCAGGGCGGCGTCGGACCGCTCTGATCGAGAAGCTCCGGGACGAGGTCGCCGCCGAGAACCTCACACCTCCCCCGAGTGCGCACGAGGCGCTGCACGCAGCACTTGAACGCCTCGTTCCACTGGATCGCGAGATCATTCGCCTCATCCACTGGGAGGGGTTCTCCCAAGAAGATGCTGCACGCATCGTCGGCAAGCCTGCCGGGACCATCCGCAGCCGTTACTCCCGAGCGCGCGCGACTCTCCGTGCCCAGCTTGATTGGGTCAGCAGCATCGGTACCGAGCCCAAGCCGTAGCGGGCAAGAAAGGCGGCAAGCTCAAGTCGCTGGCCTTGCCCGCTCGCCGCCGCGCCAACCCTTGGCGGATTCCTATCGGTCCTCGCGGCACCCGCGCGGGCATGCCGCGTACAGGGAACTCACCCAACCGCGATGAGCGCGCACTTGATGTTGGGAGGCTGGGCCGGGGCCTCAGTCATCCTTGATGTAGCCCGTAGTGGCGTCCACCATGGCGAGGAAGTCACGGATCCTTTGCTGGTGCTCCTCCAGTGACGGGTTCGGCGGCCCTCCGGTGCCGAACCCGTACCCCTTGTTCGGGCCGCTCAGCCATGTGTAGTCCGTGTCCGTGTAGCCGTTCGCGGGGTCTACCACCACGCGAACGGCGAACTGCTCCCCGTCGACCTCAAGATCGAATGTCCTTACGTTGTCCGCATCCGGTTGGCTTTCGGCGTCCCGATACACGCTTGGCATAGCAGCAGAATGCTCGCGACCACCGTTGCCAGGTTTGCGCTCACCACCCATGGAGCCAACGATGACCGTCCGAGACGTTAGTGTCCATCGCGAAGAGCAGCGTTCAATCCGTCAGGGCCGGGCGGTCCGCGAGGTACACCTGAGCAGCATGACCAACGAACGCATGCCCCGATTGCCTTGGTGCAGAAAAGAGCTCGGCCACGTCATCCGCCGCGAACGCAGTTCGGCCGCGGCGCGGTACTCGTGGCTGGTCGGTTACCTACTCCTCGTGTTGGCAGGCGCTGGTCTCACTGCAGCTGCTCTTGCGGCCTCGCCCCAGCTGGCCGGCCCCTCGTTGCTGGCCACGATGAGTGCGGCCGTGGCGTTTCTCGGTCTCCGCTTCACCTTCGACCGACGCGAGGAGGCCGCCGCCGATCTCTTCGCCATCGACCTGACTCGCGACCTGGACGCGGCCGCCGAGCTGATGCGGTTCTACGAGAAAAGCCTGGCGCGGCCGACGCCCGACGGCGGCCCCGCATGGTCGCCTCTGGAGCGGCGGTGGTTCGCAACCCACCCCGAGCCGCAGGCGCGGCTCGCAGCCATGCGCCGTCGCCTTGGGTGACGTCTCGAACGCGGCGGCGAAACACCTCTGGTAGCAGCCGGGCCGACCTCGTTGGCCCATTCAGCGGCTGGCAGCCGACGTAGTCCATCCGGTCGGCCGCGGCCTGGGTAGACCCTGGCTTCTTCGCTGCGTGAGGATGACGATCGTGACTCCAACCGATCAGGGACCAGTTTGGCGGCAGCACAATTGCTCACGTAAGCACAGGACCTATCTGACGATGGCGAAGTGCATCTGGAACGACGCTCCGTGGGTCTCCGGCGAAGGAGCTATCGCGTTGGTGGCGTGCAGACCTTCTGGGCCTGTCAGGTACCGGCACGGAGCCGTGTCCCTGCACCAGACGGCTGATAGTGCGTTGGAGGCCAAGACGTTGATCGACGAGACCGGCTGCGGAGGCCGCTGTCACCGCGACCACAGGATCGTTCAGCTGGTCTTACCGTGACGCCAGCCTGCGGGCTTCCGGAGCGGCTCAGCGGCGTGGGGTACCGCGGCGGGGCGGCCGCGGACGGTTCACGTCCTGCCGATCTCGTGCCACGCCCGGCGACTGGGTTGGCGCCGGGGTGCCTCCGCCGGTGTCGATCGGGATCTCGAGGCGGGACACGATCCGGTAGCGCAGGTCACGCGCAGGGCTGTCGCCCAGGGGCTGCTCAGCGACCAGGCCGCGCGTGGCGGCGCCGACGTCGTGACCCTGCTCGTGGGCCTGCTGCAACATCGCGGCGGTGGCCGGCCAGTCGCCCTGCTCGAGCAGCCGCGGGTCGAGCTCGAGAGCCAAGGTGGCCCACCGCTCGGCCAGGGTCTTCTCTGCCGCGGCCGAGAGCCGTCCGCGAACCTCGCTGCTCTTGTGGAGCTCGGCCAGTGCCGCCTTCCGCGGGTCGGCATCCCAGCTCTTGATCGCGTCGCCCAGGTCGCGTCGCGCCTGCAACTGGGAGAGCTGCAGCCGGGCCCGGACCTGGTTGACGCCCGGCTCCCAGGCGCGGCTGGGACGTGCCGAGATGACCCGCATGGCGGCCAGATGTGCCTTCTCCGGGGCGAGGTTGTCCAGCCGCTCGGTGAGCAATTGGTCACCGAGCGAGCGGAAGGCGGGCTGGCCGCTGGCCACCGCGGCAGTGAGCGCGGCGGGCCCGCGCTGGGCGAGCAGGTCGGCGGGGTCGAGGCCGTCGGGGAACCGCGCGAAGCCGGGGTCGAGGCCGTGCGGGGTAAGCATCCAGAAGTCCCGCTCGGCCGCGACCTGGCCAGCGAGGTCGGCGTCGGTGGCCACGATCGGGTCGCGGCCGACGGCAGCCAGCTGGGCGGCCTGCTCATCGGTCAGTGACGTGCCGAGCGGCGCCACGCCGAGGTAGAGGCCGGCGCTGGCCAGCGTGACCGCCACGGCGTCCATCGGGCCCTCGACGATCACTGGGACCGCACCCTCGGCGAGCAGTTCGTCGACGACACCGAATAGCTGGGCGCCCTTGTGGAACAGCGGGGTGTCGGCTGTATTGAGGTACTTCGGGCCGCCCTTGTCGGCGTCGGTCAGGTCGGGTCGGCGGCGGCCGACGAAGCCGAGCACTTCGCCCTGGTGGATCACCGGGAACATCACCCGGTCGCGGAACCGGTCGATGAGGCGACCGGTGCGGGCCTCGGTGGCGACGCCGGTGGCCACCATCTCGGCGTCGCTGACACCGTGGCCGCGCAGGTGGTCGACCAGGTTGGTCCACCCGGCTGGCGCCTGACCGGGACGGAACCGCTCGTCGCCGGCGAGGTCGATGCCGAACCGTCCGGTGAGGTACTCGCGGCCCCACGAGTCGGTGAACCGGGCCTCGAAGAAGGCCCGTGCCATGTCGTTGATCTCGAGCATGCGCTCACGCGAGACGGGAGAGGAGTGCCACTCGTCGGCCCGCTGGTACATGACCCGGAGGTCGGCGTCGGTGGGCTCCAGTCGGCTGCCGCCGAGGTCGCGGATGTAGGCGGCCAGCGTCAGGTCGGGCTCGACGAACTGGTCCACGTCGACGTCGACCAGGTCGCCAGCGACGGCGTCGACCACGTGCTCGTCGGCCGCGAGCTCGTCGTACGGGCCGGGGTCCTCGGCGAGCGGCCAGTCGGCCCAGTCGGGGTCTGCGGCGTGGTCGACGAGCGTCGCCGGGTCCGGCTCGATCCCGTCCCACAGGTCTGCGGGCGGCTCGTCGAAGTGGTACTCGTGCGCGTGCTCGTCGGGAGCGGTCTCCAGCGCGATCGAGGTCCGCCAGACCAGCGCCTGGCACTCGTCGACGCCCTCCCAGCCGTCGCTCGGCATCGCCCGCCCGGCACCCAGCAGAGCCTCGACCTGCCAGCCGCGCTGCAAGCCGTGGTCCACGTTCGCGACGAGCGCGGGCCACCAGGTGCTGGCCTGGATGCTCGCGGCGCGCTCGGGACCGAACAGATCCGCGAGCCGCGGAGTCCACTGGGCGGTGACGCTGTCACCGTGGGAACCGTCGCCGATCTGGGAGGCAACGGCCGGGGTGAGCTGACGGGCCATGCGCCACCACACGGCCGCCGCGGCGTGCTCATCGGGCAGCGGCCCGGCCGGGTGATCGGCCGCGGTGGCGGTGCGCAGCAGCTCGTGGGCGGTGACGCCCGCGCGGGACATCGCGGCGAGCCGCTCGGCGAGCAGCGGAGTGAACTCGTCGTCGCGGACCTGTGGGGCCAGCGAGGAGAGCAGCTGGCGCCATTCCTTGAGCGCCGGCGTGTGGTCGCCGGTGACGGCGCGGTTGAGCCGTCGCTGCCAAGTCGCGGAGGCCTTCTGCAGCTGCGGCGCACCGGTCGGTCGCCGGTCGTCGACCGGGACCTGCATGGCGGCCCGCCAAACCTCGACGTTGGCAACCGTGGCGGCCTCGGGCCGGAGGCCGTTCTGTGCCCACGCCGGCAGTGCTGCCTGGTCAGTCGCCCGCGTTCGGACCTGGTCGGCGAGCTGCTGGACCAGGTGAATGCGCCGGGAGAGGTAGGCGCCCCAGTGCGGGTCCTCAGCCAGGCGGGCCGGGACCGCGGGCATCCACGGCAGCGGCCCTGCGCCGGCGTTGCGCAGGCCGGAGGCGTCCAGGCGCCAGTCGAGGACCGCGGCGCGGTCGTGCGCGGTCTCCAGCTCCCGGTCGCCGGCGGCCGCCCGAAGCGCGTCCACGGGGTTCTCGCCGGCCGCGCCGAGCAGCAGCAGATGGGCACGCAAGGTCGGCCAGGCGGCCTCCTCCGAGAGCCCGGGGACGAGCGTTTCGACCGCGTTGTCCAGGGCGTCGACCACGTTGATTGGGGCGCCGCTGGCGTCCTGGCCGACGTGGTCATGGCGCAGGAGGTCCTCCGCGGCGACGTAGAGGCTGTCGAGGTAGCGCTGTGCGGCCTCGCCGAGCCGGGTGGCCGGATCGGCCTGCTCGCGCAGCAGGCTGGTCGCGGACCGCTGCGTGTCGTCGCGCGCCAGCATCGACTCGAGGATGTCGGTCGGCGTGAGCGGCCGGACCAGCGTCGGGTGGATCACCGAGTGCGGGTCGCCGTCGCCGACGACCTCGAGGTAGACGTGGTTCGCGTGCGCGCCGCGGGTCATCATCGTGTAGAGCTG
Organism: Nocardioides pyridinolyticus; assembly: GCF_054653575.1. NCBI lineage: Bacteria > Bacillati > Actinomycetota > Actinomycetes > Propionibacteriales > Nocardioidaceae > Nocardioides > Nocardioides pyridinolyticus. The sequence continues at coordinate 29,681 of NZ_BAAIFY010000021.1, forward strand.
CTGGCGCGACTCGCTGCCGGTGGCCAGGCCGTGCATCGTGTCGGCGGTGACGCCCTGGGAGGTGTGCACGGTGCACGCGTAGCCGAGCTCGGAGGATCGGGCGACGTAGTCAGCGGGCAGCCGCACGGTGCGGCCGTGCTGGGTGTGCTGGACGGTCAGGTCGCCGCCGTCGTGGATCTCCAGCACGTTCCAGCGGTCGCCGTTCTTGACCCAGTCGGTGGCCGAAGTACGCAGGCGACGGTCGTTCTCGCGGGTGATGATCAGTTCGCCGATTGAGGCCTCGTTGCCGTCGGCGAGCCGGCGGACCGGCCCGCTGGCGGCAACGTCGGCCGGGTCGATTCCTTCGAGCCGGTGGGCGCGGGCCTGCTGGTTCAGCTCGCTGACCAGGTCGCGCGTGGGGGCGAGCATGATCGAGTCCAGGCCGGCGGCACGGTCGGCCTGCCAGGCCGCGAAGACGTCCTCGGTCATGGTGCCCAGGTCGCCTACGTGGACGCGGTCGCGGTCGAGGTAGAAGCCGAGAGACTCGGGCTTGCCCTCGCGCAGCGCGAGCGAGGCGGCGCCCTCGGCGGGGTCCTTGAACCGGACGAGCTCGGTCAGTTGCAGTGCCCCGTGGGTGGCGCGGATGTCGCGCAGCACGCCGCCGGCGCCGATCGCGGAGAGCTGCTGGTCGTCGCCGATCAGTCGGACGCTGCCGCCGCGCTCGAGGATGTAGGAGACCGCCGCGTCCAGCGAGAGGGTGTCGGCCATCCCGGCCTCGTCGATGACCACGAGGGTGGAGGAGTCGATGCCGGCGACCCAGGCGGGCATCGCGGCGCCGGACTCGCGGGCCTGCTCGAGCGAGTGGGTCAGCTTGGCAAGGGTGTCGGTCTGGGTGTCGATTTGGGAGTGCAGGGCGTCCGCGGCCGCCGCTGAGGGAGCCAGGCCGATGATGGTGCCGCCGCCATCAGCCCAGGCGCTGGCCAAGGCTCGCATCGCGGTGGTCTTGCCGGATCCGGCGGGCGCGATCGCCAGCTGCAGCCGGGCACCGGAGGTGGCCATCTCGCGGACCAGCGTGGCCTGTCCGGCGTTGAGGGTGATGCCGTTGGCGGTCGACTCGAGCAGCGCCAGGTCGACCGAGTCGGTCGTGACGGCGTACCCGTCGTGCCGGCCGGCGACCTCGACCAGGCGCTGCTCGGCGGCCAGGACCTTGCCCGAGGTGAACAGCTCGGCGCCGCTCTGGGTATAGACCGAGGCCCCGTCCGCGCGCCGCAGCTCGACCGGCTCGCTGAAGGCGTCCCAGGGTCGAGCCATGCTCACCGAGCGGCCGTCGAGGACCTCGCTGACGAGCAGGTCGACGACCCGGGAGACCTGGTTGGTGGGCACGTTGGCGCCCCGGACCTGCCGCTGGGCCTCGGCGTAGACGTGCCAGAACTGCCAGGTGCTGCGACCGCCCTCCATCGTCGCCACGATCCGGTCGGAGGTCTTGGCGAACCAGGCCGAGTCGGCCAGCGACCGCGCTGCGCCTTTCGGGTTCAGTGCGCCGTGGACCATCTGCTTGACCCGCTGAGGGGTACCCAGCACCTCGATGGCCTCACGGCTCCAGGTCTCGCGCTGCTCGGCCAGCGAGCGCGGCTCGTGCTTGGCCTCGCGGGTCTCCAGCGTCGCCTGCTGGGACAGCTGGATGGTCTCCACCGGCGTCGGCGGGCGGCCGTGGGTGGCCTGGAACGCGGCCGCGAGGACCTTGCGGCGGTCCTCGACGCTGGCGCGGCGCTTAGAGAAGCGGCGGTTCAGCTCGGGGTCGACGCCGACGATCTCGCGCACCGGCCGTTTGCGGGCGTCCTCGTTCGGCCGCTCCTCAAACCGCACGCCGAGGGCGTCGACCAGGTGCCGCTCGAGCGCGGTGTTGTAGGTCTCCGAGGCCGAGACCACCGCCTTGTGCAGTGGCCGGCCATCGATGGCCAGCCACTTGCCGTCGAGCGTCTGGACCTTGTTAGCCACGGCGACGTGCGTATGCAAGTCAGGGTCTCCCGCGCGGGAGTCGCGGTGGGTGAACGCCGTGGCGACCAGGCCGCGGACGTCGACCTGGCGGACGCCGTTTGTGCCCCGGCGGGTGAACAGTGCCTTGGACTCGATGAAGCCCAGCGCGTCCTTGATCGCCGCCTGGTGGGCCCGCTCGATCACCGCGGCGGTCTTCGGGTCGGAGATCGCCCACAGCACCGAGACGCTCTTGACCGGGGAGAAGGTCAGGTCGTAGCCGGCCACCGCGTTGGTCTTCGGTCGGGAGTGCTTGGCGATCGCGGCGGCCAGCTCGCGTGCGTCGGCGGGTTCGCGGCCGTGCTCAGCACGGAAGAACTCGGTGCCGACCTCGGTGCGGACCTTGGCCCGGTCGGCCGCGGGGACCGGCCAGTCACCCGGCAGGCCGGCGGCCTCGTTAAGGGCCGCGATGCGCTTGGCGACCTCGATCCGGAACGGGCTGATGTCGTTCTCGTAGACCTTGTACGGCGTGCCGAGCTGGCGGGCCGTCTTGTAGTCCGCGTCGGTCGGCCGGTCGACGCCGTCGCGGCCGATGCGCAGGTCTAGGTCCTTGGTCCGCTGGGTGGCCAGCGGGTGGTGACCGGAGCCGAACAGGCTCTGCATGTGGTCAGCCGTGACGACGTCGCCGGCGTCGAGCCCTTCGAGTCCCTCCATGCCGGAGCCGACCCACACGCCGGGTGTCTCGCCCTTCTCGGTGTAGTAGCTCGCGAGGCCGGTGTGGCCCTTGTCCGTGGCGTCCATCGCTGCGACCTGGCGGGTCAGGTAGTCGTACCCCGACCCCGCCGTCAGCTTGTGGAGGCTCATCGTCACGGTCACCTACGTGCGCGCGGGCGTGCTGTGCGATCACTTCCGGCCGGATTTTTGCTGTGTTCTTTCTATTCGGCGAACCGAGAATGCAAGAGGTGTGTGGCACTTGGGGGGTCGCGGAAATCTGGGGGGACGCTGAGGGGCGTGGGTGACGGCTGGGGCGTCGGGTTCGGGCCGCCGGGGATCAGCTGGGCTGGATGGGTCGAGGGGGAGCGGGTTTGAAGGTTTCTGGGGTTCGGTGATCGCTCGGGCTCGGGGAAATGTCGTAGGTGACTGTCAGAGTCCATGTCGACACGAGTGAGGACCGGATGAGTCAGCAGACGATCAAGCAGCAGGCGCGGCGTACGGCGCGGGAGATGGCCGAGAAGCGGCGCAAGGAACGCGAGGAGCGGGAGCGCCGGGTGATCGACCTGGCCGAGCAGGTCATGGTCGCGATCGGTGAGCGTGACGCGGCGGTGGCAGAGACCGAGAAGCGCGCCGGTGAGGCGCTGCGGGAGTTGACCGAGGCTGAGGGCCTGTCGCTGGGCGAGGCCGTCGAGTGGTGCGGCGAGACGGTGACGGTGCGCGAGGCGACGCGGCTGCGGCGGCTCGCTAACGAGCCCCAGGCCGACGACGGCGGCCGCGAGCAGGGCGGCGAGGGTGACGGCGCGCAGGCGGCCGGGAGCGGGGGAGCGGGTGCCGGTTCGGCGGCTGGATGACGCCGGCCTCGCGGCGGTCGCGGCCGCGATCGCTGATCCGGCGGTCCTCGCGCGGTATCGGGCGAAGGTCGCCACGGTGCCGGGCAGTGAGTGCCTGTGGTGGACCGGAGCGGTGTCGGGCCGGTCCGAGCGCGAGCGCACCGACGGCGGTGGCCATGGCCGTTTCTGGTACGCGCCGGGGCGGGTGATCATCGCGCACCGGTTCGCGTTGGCGGTCATGCACGGCGTGGACGCGCTCGAAGAGGCGCGGCTGCTCGGGCACCGCTGTCACAACCCGCTGTGCCAGCGGATCGCACCGGAACACGTCGTGGTCTCGACGGCGCGCAAGAACCGGCAGGAGTGGGCTGTCCAGCGGCGACTGCCCTATAGCCCGTTGGCCGACCCGCGCGGGCCGCATCGGCGGGCGCGGGAACTGCGCGACCTGGCGCGTGAGGACCCGCAGCTGGTGGCCGACGACCTCGCGCGGCTCCAGGAACTGCTGGGCGAGCAACTGACGCTGTGGTGAGGCTGGGCCGACGCAGAAGGCCGCCCGTAGCGGAGAGCGCTACGGGCGGCCTTCTGGCTGTTGCGGGTCAGGCGGGCTCCCCGTCGAGGAGTCGACCGAGCGTCTCCCACAGGTCGAGGTAGCCGTCAGCGTCCTCGGGTGACTGCTCGCCCCACTTGGCGTGCAGGTCGCGGATGCGGTCGAGTCGGTCGAGCCGGTCGGGGAGTGCGTCACGGGCGGCGGCGATGAACTCGACATCGGCGGCGTGGCCGGTGGTCTTGAGGCCGAGCCGGTGGTCGTGCCCGGTGTAGTAGGCCACGAGGATGTTGTCGGGAATCAGGGCGGCGGCGGCGCGGATCTTGTCACCGTCCGGAGTCCACGGGCCGGGGGTGGCGCGGGCCTCCAGGGCGCGGAGCGTGGCGTCGTCGCTCATGCTGGCTGGTCCTCCCGCGCGGTCGCGGCGGCGAGGTCGAGCCGCCCGGATGCGGCGGTCGCCACGGCGGTGATCCGGGCGGCCAGCGCCCGCAACTCGGCGGGCGTGCCCTGGATCGCCACCACATCGTCACCGGCCAGCGTCAGGACCGGCTGGCGGTGCTCACCGGCACCCACCCAGTCCTCGCCGGGGGGTGAACACCTGGACGCTGGTCTCTCGGGCTGCCAGCCAGTCGATGTGCGCGCTCACGGGGTCACCTCGGCGGGTGCGGTGCCGATGACGCGGCGGAACGCCTCCACGTCGGCCTCGAGGGAGAACAGGCGGCGCCGGTGCTTGTCGCTCTCGGCGGCGACCTCGCCCAGGACTTCCGCGAGCCCTCCAGGAAGGCCACGACGGCGTCGGCGTCGACGGCATCGCCCATGGCCACCCACGGCTTGGGCACCCGCTGGGTGGCGGCGTAGGGCATCGCGGACATGGCGGCTCGGATGCGTCGCTGATCGCGCTCGCTGATCACCGTCGTGGTTGAAGCTGCGTCGTGGTTGGTCATGACTGCTCCTGTTCGGTGGTGCGGTGGGTGTGCTCGGCGTGCAGGGCGTCCAGCGCCGTGGCGAGGCTGGACAGGGCCGCGTCCAGGTGGGCGCGGGCGGTCTCGGGGGTCCAGCGGCGTACGTCGCGCAGCCGGTGCTTGATGACGATCAGGTCGCAGGCCGTTTCGCTGAGGGTGTGCCGATCCTTGGCGGCGCTGGCCTCGATGTCGGCGGCGGTGGCGGTCGGCTGGCTCATCGCAGAACGTCCTCGGCTGCGCGGCGCTTGGCCTCGTCGAGCGTGCCGGTGCGCATCCCCCAGTGCTGCCCGTAGCCGCCGTCGATGTCGGCGTAGAACCCCGGCGCGAGGTAGGTCGCGTGGTCACCGGGCGTGATCCGGATCAGGTAGATGCGCCCGTGCGCGTGGACGCTGGCGGTGTGCGCGGTCCAGCGACCGGGCCAGCGGTCGTCGGCGTCCACGGTGTGCCACTCCACCGGCGTGCTGTCGGGCGTCGTCGGTGCGGCGCTGGCGTGGGTGGTCGTGTCGGTCATGGCTCCTCCTTCGGTTGGGCCGGTGGCGGGCCGGACTCTGGGTCTCAGCCCGCCACCGGAGGAACTGGCGGGACGGTCAGGCCGGGGCGAGCGCGGTCCAGGCGCGGCGCTTGATCCGGTCGGGGTCGTCGCTGGTGAGCACCCGCGTGGCGCGGGCGGTGTGCTCGTCGCCCTTGGTGCGGACCGGGGCGTAGTGGTCGACGTACTCCGCCACGGCCTGGTAGCCGGCCCACGCGGTGTCGCGGATGCCGGCCTGCGTCTCGGCGTCGGCGAACAGCCAGTGCAGCCGGGAGCGGCGACGGCGCTCGGTCTCGCGGACTCGCTTGGTGGCGTTCGCTTCGGCCTTGCCGAACGTGGCGTCGATCAGGGCGTCGAACGCGGCGTCGGTCATGGTCTGCTGGATCAGCCGCTCGGCCTCGACCTGGAACGCGTCGACGTAGGTGAACGTGAGCCCGAGCGCGTCGCGGGCGGCCTGCACGGCGGCCTTGGCGTTGCGGGTGTGCCGGATCGAGAACGACGACTCGTGGTTGCGCAGGGCCGCGCTCTGGGTGTTCGCGCACACGACGCGGACCGGGGTGACGAGGATGCGGAACGCGCTGGAGCCGTCGTGGCTGTTGAGCGCGGCGATGTTGAGGTCGACGCGGTCGGTGCCGCCGACCGTGAGCGAGTCCGGCAGCTGCATGGTGATGAACACCTGCCGTACGCCGCGCAGCGACCCGGCGGTGTCGAAGATCGCGCCCGACTCGTCGGCCAGCAGGTTCAGGAACTCGGCGTGGTCCTCGTTCTGCAGCGGGGTGTAGCCGCCGCCGACGACGCCGAGCGCCTTGGGCGCTCCGGTGAACGGGTTGGTGCGCACCGTGGCGAAGCCGGGGACCTCGATCGCGGTGACGCCGCCCTCGCTGACCTCGGCGGTGGTGAGCGGCAACTTGCGGACGTCCCAGCCGCCCAGGTGGCCGAGCCTCATGGCCTCCTCGGCGGTGAACGCGCGGTCGCGGACGGTGGTGCCCAGGCGGTGCCATGCGTCGTTGCGGGCGAAGACTGCTGCTGCCTGCGTGCCGTGGGTCTCGATCTCGTGGGCCATGTCGGGGTCCTCCCGTTGTCGGAATCAAAGGAACTGAGTTCGTGCTATGGTTTCTATTCCACTTGGGGCGGTTCTCCACAGGAAGAACCGCCCTCGGGTGGGGGGAGGGGAGCCGATCAGGCGGCGCTGTCGCTGGCCTCGGTGCTCGACTGCGGCTCTTCGCCGAGCAGGATCCGCTCGACCTCGCTGGGCTGGTAGCCCCACTCCACGAGCGCGCCGAGCACGCGGGCGTCCCACGCGGTCGGGTTGCGCCACGAGTGCTTGCCGGTCGTGGCCTCCCATGCGGCGACGACGGCGGCGAGCGTGGTCATGGTCGCGGCCTTCGGCGTGCTCGGCTTGGTCGCGATCTTGTGGCACTCGTCGTGGCCCGCGCCGTAGTAGCCGGTCGGGACGTCGATCCCGAGCAGGGTGAAGAGCATCGGGTGCCGGTGGTCCATGGCCTTGCTCAGCGAGTGGTGGCCGGTGACGACGGCCTCGCAGATCAGGGCCTCGGCACCCTTCGGGGCCGTTTTGCGGGCAACGAACCCGGTCAGCCACTCCCGGCGCACGGTCTCCGCGCTCGCCCAGGCCTTGTTGTTGGCGATCACGCGGCGGCGCTCCTCACGGCGCGCCTCTGCCTCCTCCTCGCTCTCGCCGTCGTCGCCGCTGTCGGTGGTGGTGCTGCCGGACCCGCCGCCGCGACGACGCAGGCCGGAGGCGGCGAGGTCGGTTACGACCCACACCGGCATGTACTGCTGGTAGGGCTCGGCGGGCTCGTGGTCGTTGTCCTCCTCGTCGGTGCCGTCCTCGCTCTCCTCGTCGTACGCGTCCTCGGGGTAGACCCACTCCTTGACGACATGGACGCGAGCGCCGGGAACGTTGGGCCACTCCTCCTCGGGCAGCGGCTCGCCGTCCTCGGTGACCAGCCGCTCGATGCGCAGCACCTCGTCGGCCTCCTCGACCTCCTCGGCGCTCAGCACCGGCATGCCCTCGGCGCGCAGTCGCTCGACCTCGGCGGCGTCGGCGTCGCGCTCGGCTGCCTCGTCGCGCAGCCGTTGGGACTCGTGGGCGAGAGAGCGACCCCACCGCTTGGTGTTCTCCAGACGCTGCACGGCCTCGGGGTCGTGTTCGAACTCGGCGAAGATCGCGGCCTCCTCCAACGTCAGGTCTCCGGAGTCGAGCCGGTTGCGGGTCTGGTCGGCCTTGGTGACTGCCAGGGCGGCGTTCACGGTGGGGCGGTCGATGCTGGTGCGCATGGCGATCTGCGCGGCGCTCACGCCGAGCAGGGCCAGCTGCTCCACGCCCGCGACGATCTCGGCCTCGCGCATCCCGGCGCGGTGGATGTTCTCGACCATCTGGTCACCGATCCGGTCGGCGTCGGCGGGCTGGGGCACGACGCGGGCCGGGATCAGGCCGGTGGGGGTGCCGACCTCGGCGGCGGTCACGGTGCGGCGCTGGCCGCGCAGCAGGACGTACTGGCCCTCCTCGTTGCGGTAGACCGTGACGGCCTCCAGCACGCCGCGCTCCTTGATCGACTTGCGGAACTCCTTGTGGTCGGGTCGCAGGTCGGCCCGGACGTTGGTGCCGATGATGATGTCGGCGGGGTCGATGTACAGGAACTCCTCGGCCTGGACCGCGTCGGTGGCCTCGTCGGCGGTGGTCTGGATGGTGTCGGTCATGCGGCTGTCCTCCGTGAGTAGAATAGAAAGAACTGACAGGACTAAGTCTCCCAGCGGGGGCCGACGCCTACCGGGGCACAGGGCGGACCTGTGGAAAGGTGGGCACCCGGTGAGGGTGGGGATATCCCCGGCCTCACGGGGTGCGGACTCTGCTGCGGCGGCGTTGCGCAGCTGCACCTCGTAGCTGGCTGGAACGGAAGGAATCGAGCGAGGGTGGGAACGGCGGTGCAGGGCCCCGACCGGGAATGCAGCGGCGTTGGTGTTAGCCGCTGCAGCTCGACGCAGGCGGACGAGACCAGGGGAGTGATCAGGTGACGAGCCAGACCACGATCCCGGTCGGGATCTACTGGAAGCCCGGCGTGTGGGACCTCGCACGATCGGCCTACATCGCAGACCTGGACACCGACGCCGACTCACCCGGCTCGTTCGTCGGCTGGCTCGCCCAGGCGCTCGAGCTCCACGCCCGGCGCTCACCGCAGCAGCGGTCCGAACTCGCGGCCGCGGGTGAGAAGCATCCCGCCCTGGTCAGCGTGACCCGCAAGAGCTTCAACAAGAAGCACGACCTCCCCGCCGCGACCATCGAGGCGGTTGAAGACGCGCTCGTGGCCGACCGTCAGGAGCTCGGCCGGATGCTCGCCCGCTCGGCGTTCGCCCAGGAGGCAGTGATCGCCGCGGCCGAGGGGGCCCGCCGGCGGCTGGGCCGCGACCTGCCGCCGCCACCGCAGAAGCTCAGCAATCGACCGCCGCGGCGCCGGCCTGCCCGGTAGCCGACGAGGACGACGCCGGCAGTTGTGTTGGCACCTCGTCCTAGCGTGCTTCCCAGCGCCCCGATCCGGTACCCGAGAGCCGGTCGGGGCGCTACTGCGTGCCCCGGGTGATCTCCCGCCGTGCCGCCAGCCGAGCTCGAGCGGTGCAAACGACTTCGGCCGAAGTGATCGCTGCCGGGCCTGGAAGACACCTAGGTGACTGCGGGACCGATCAACGTCTCGCAGTCACCAAGGAGGAAGCCATGTCCACCACCGTCACCTTCGCCGGCAACCTGGCCGAGGCACCGGAGCTGCTCTACACGCGCGAGAACAAGCCGTTCGTCAGCTGCCGGGTCCTGGTCAACCGCCGGATCCAGAACGACCAGGGGGAGTGGGTCAACGACGAGCCCACCGCCCACAACGTCAAGGTCTTCGGCTCGGCCGCCACCCACGTGCACGACAGTTGCGGATCCGGCGACCCGATCTTCGTCCACGGCCTCCAGCGCACCGAGAGCTGGCCGGACAAAGAGACCGGCGAGAAGCGCACCAAGGACGTCGTGGTCGTCGACAACCGCTTCGGCGAGGTGGGCATCTCGCTCAAGTACGTGTCCGCGCGCATCGACCGCGCCCCGCACGCGGCCCAGGCCAGCTGAGGAGGTTCGCTCCGATGGATCTCGTCGTACAGTCCCGGGACGAGTTGCTGGCCGCCGTGCCGCACGTCCTCGGCTTCAAGCCCGAGGAGTCGATCGTCCTCGTACCCTTCCGGCCCGGGCTCCCCATCACCCGCGTCGACCTGCCGAGGACGGCCGCCGATCGCGAGGAGGTCTGGGACGCACTCAGCGGCCCCTACGGCCGACACGCCCGCCCCGGAGCGCGCCTGGCGATCCTCTGCTTCACCGAGGACCGACGCAGCGCCGAGCTGGCCAGCCAGCATCTGTCCAACCACCTCGACACCGTGGGCATCACCACCCACATCCGGCTGTGGGCCGACGGGGAGCGGTGGCGTGAGTTCAACACCGGCCAGACCGGGCTGCAGACCCAGGCGACCGCCGAGCGGATCGCGGCTGCGACCGTGCTGACCGGCGCCGCGCAGCCGGCGGCCAGCTGCGCCGCACTGGCCGCATCCATGGTCGGTGACCGCGAGCCGATCGCCCAGCTGATCCCCGCGGCCCGAGCCGCGGCCGCCGACACCACCCCCGCCGTCGAGCGGGACTGGGCACTGGACCGTCTCGAGCAGTTCCACACCGACGGCAACCGGCTCTCCGACGTCGACGGCGCACGGATGCTCGTCGCATTGGAGACGATCAGCACCCGCGACGCGGTCTGGGAGGACATGAGCCGGGAGAACCACACCTCCCACATGGCTATCTGGACCGACCTCACCCGCCGCGGCCCGGACGAGGTCCGCGCGGCGCCGGCCTCCATGTCTGGCTTCGCCAACTGGCTGCACGGCGACGGCGCCAAGGCCTGGTGCGCGCTCGACCAGGTGCCCGCCGACCGGCCCTACTCCATGGCCGCCATCGTCGCCTCGGCCCTGCAGAACGGCATCCACCCCCGCGAGTGGGAGCGATACCAGACCCAGATGCGCGACATCGCCGCCGAGCTCGACGAGTCCTTCGTCCCCAAGCCACCCGGCCAGCAGCGCGACCTGCCGCCCACGCAGCCCGTCACCGATCGCTCGGCCCCGGGCCGCTGAGGAGAACCGCGATGAACCACCACCACGACACCCCGGTGCAGCCCAGCGCCACCGAGCGACAGCTGCGCCGCCTGGTTGTGCCCGAGCCCGCGGCCTACGCCGCCGACAAGCGCCTTGACGTCATCCACGAACCCGACCTCGATCTGCTGTGGGGAGACGTGGAATGAGCACCCCTCACACCGACGACGTCGACGACGCCGACCGGCTGACCCGCGTCAAAGCTGCAGCGCCTGCGAGCCCGGCGACCTGCGGATCACTGGATTGGCCCGGTGACCACTGCGAAATCTCGGCCCCGGCACGACGCCAACACAGCTCAGCGATCGCCTGAGCCCATGAAAGGAGAACCAGTCATGCCTAACCCCGCACCGGATCCGGGTGTCGACGAATGGGTGCTTGCGAGTGCGGCGGAGGTCGCCCGGAATGTTTGCACGCCACGGCGTGCCCATCACGTGGTCGGAGGCAGCGGAACGGCTGCGACGCACCGTCGAACTGTTGTCCGGGCAGGTTTTCGTCATCGACGACGGTGGCACGTTCACTCCGTTGCCCCAGCAGGAAACTCCCCGGTGGCAGGAGACCGGGTTCGCAGAGTCTGTCGCCTGCGCTGCCGTTCACTACGCAGGCCAGCCCTACTACCCCGACAACCCCCATAGTTCGCGAGTCGAGCTCGCGGTTCCCTGGGACACCGCAACTGCGCTGGTGCATCTGCTCAGCGCACTATTGGTTGCTCGGCTCACCGGCCCCACTCCCAGCTGCGACCAGGAGCAAGTTGAAGCGGCGCAGCTGCTAAACAGGCTAAGCGTCGACGTGGCCTTCGAGTTCTCGCGTGACGACGACGAACTCCTGGGCGACGAGAAGAAGGTGGGGGAGCGCGTCTACCTCCTGATGCGATCCTGCGATGTCTGGCAGGCACTCGACCTCCTGGGCAACGGGAGGGAAACGCTCCGGCTCGCCGGCGTAACAGACATGGAGATCTTGGACCTCACCCTTTGAGAGGCCCGCTGCTGGCTGTTCGGACCCTACGAGCATGCGTAATGAGCACCCCGCACGCCGACGTCGACGACGCCGACAGGCTGGCCCGCGTCAAGCTGAGCAGTGCCATCGAGCCCGGCGACCTGCGCGTCACCGGGCTGGTCGGCGAGCTCGGCGCCGTCAAGGTCCTCGACTACCTCGAGGCCGCCGGCGAGGTGGAGAACCACTGGGGCTTCGGCATCGGCCAGGAGCTCGCCCGCGCCGACTCCGCCAGGCTGCTCGAGCAGGCCGCCGTAGCCGGCATCCGGTTCCTCATCCCCGGCGACCCGGAGTGGCCGGACCGCCTCGCGGGCCTCCACGACGCCGGCGCGTTGCACGAGCGAGGCGGCGAGGCGGTCGGCCTGTGGGTCAGGGGAGGCGGCGACCTAACCCAGCTTGGAGCCAACGCCGTGGCCGTGGTCGGGTCGCGCGCCGCGGTGCGCTCGTCGCCGGACGACCGACCATCGCCGTCATGCCCGGCGGCGCCGACCGGCCCTACCCGGCCGCGCATACCCAACTACTCGAGGCGATCGCCGAACGTGGCCTCGTCGTCGCTGAGGCGCCACCGGGAACCGCGCCCACGCGCGCCCGTTTCCTCGCCCGAAACAGGATCGTCGCCGGTCTGGCCGAAGGCACCGTGGTCGTAGAGGGCGCCATCCGCAGCGCCGCCCTCAGCACAGCACGGTGGACCGAGGCCCTGCACCGGCCCGTCATGGGCGTCCCAGGGCCCGTCACCAGCGCCGCCTCGGTCGGTGTGAACCAGCTGATCCGGCTCGGCCAGGCCAGCATGGTCACCACCGCCCAGGAGGTCATCACCGACCTCACCGCCCACGCCTACTCGGCTGCCGCGGCGAGGGATCAGCTCGACGAGTCCTTCGTCCCCGGGCCGGTGCGCTCGCCGCAGGGCCAGGCCCCGAGTTCGATCGCGCCGACCGCCGCGCCTCGACGTTGAGCCCAACCGCGTCCCTGTGGATAACCCGATGTCGCCGGTGTCCGCGCCTACGCTGCTGAACTGACAAGGAGGCAACACCGATGATCAACCTGACTGATCCGCCGGCCGCGCCGGCCGTCCGCGTTGACGGGATCTGGACCGTGAGCGTTGAGCGCGTCCTGGAGGGTCCGCCGGACCTGCTCAGCTGGGCGAGCTGACCAGCTTGCTCGTGACGATCTCGACCGATCCGACCACGAGCAGTTCTGGCGCCGCGGCATCCCCGCCGTGCTGCTGACCGGAACAGCGACCCTCCGCAGCCCGCACTATCACCGCGACTGCGACACCCCGGACACCCTCGACTACGCCCGGCTCGCCCAGGTCGCCGACTCCCTGGCCGCCACACTTGCCGCTGCTCCGGCCGACCTCGGTCTCGCCGAGCGGCGCTAGCCGACCTGGCCGGTCCAGTTCGGGTCAACCGGGACCGGGATCAGGTCCTCGACCGGCAGCCAGTCCATCTTCACGACCGGCTTGAGCGCGGCATCGTCGTGCCAGACGACCAAGGCCTCCCAGCGTCGGCCCTCGCGCTTCCAGTCGAGGATGAGCCCCCGGGACGGCTTGAGTCGGCCTGTGTTTCTGATCAGCACGAACCGCACGTCGCCGTACGGTCGCCACGCGTCGTTCTTCGGCGGGTTGGCAGACACGACGTCACTCACTCGGTGCTGAGCAGCTCGGCCGGGACCCACTCCTCGACCGTGGCCAAGCGCCCAGGCCGCAGTTGCGCCACGTAGACGACCCGGCCCTCCCACCGGTGGCCAGCGCGGCGCCACTCCAGGAGCAGGCCCGGGCGTGGCTGCGAGCCGTCGACGGGCACGCTGACCCAGCAGTGTCGCCCTGGGTGATCCTGTCCTCCGTCCGCGCTGCTGTTGGCCGGCGGCCGCGCTGGCTCTTGGGCCTGGTCGACGCGCACACGGTCCTTCAAGGGGATGCCCGCCCCGCGCCCGTAACCGCCCGCCATGGCTCCTAGAGTAGAACAGGTGTTCGACCAGCGCCGCCGGAGCGGGTTCGTACGCTGAATGAGTGCCAACCCGCTGGGAGCCCATGCTGGCCAAGCCTGCAGCCACGCTGCCGGCCGGCTCGGCTCTGCCCGGCGGCACCGTCTACGAGCCCAAGTGGGACGGCTACCGGGCAATCCTCGAGCGGACACCTGAGGGCTGTCGGGTGTGGTCCCGCAACGGCGCTGACCTCACCGCCGGCTTCCCCGACATCGTCGACGCCGCGTGTGAGCAGCTGCAGGCGGGCACCGTGGTCGACGGCGAGCTCGTGGTGTGGAGCGAGGGGCGCCTGGACTTCGCCGCTCTAGCCCCGCGGCTGGCCTACCGCGGCCGCCGCAGGCCACCAGCTCAGCTGGCGCCTGCGGCCTTTCTGGCCTTCGACCTACTGGCCGCCGACGACGCCGACGTGCGGGGGGAGCCGTTGACGGTGCCCATCCGTAGGTGCCGCATCACTGATGGTGTGCTCGGCGTCGGCGAACGCCCCTTGCATACGAAGGTCCTTCGAGGCGTCGGCCACGGAGCAGCACGCTGATATGCGGACTCGCCCCGTGAGCCCGCCGTACGCCAGGGCGCCGAGGACCAGCACGACCGGGATTCCAAAGACGAGGCCATCGCGTTCCTCCCTAGGCGAGGTGGTAGCCGGCTTCTTCGACTGCCGCCCTGACGGCAGCCGGGTCAATCGGCTCGGCGCTGGTGATCGTGACCACGCCCGAGTCGAGGGCGACCGCGGCGTCCTCGACGCCCGCGATCGCGGACACCTCCTCGGTGACCGAGGCGACGCAGTGGCCGCAGGTCATCCCGGTCACGGTGTAGGTGCTGGTGGTGCTCATGACGTCCTTTTCTGTATCGGAGCTCAGTAGGGCTTGAGGAGAAGGTCGGCGCGTCCCTGCTGGCGGATCTCTAGGGCAACGGTCGCGATCGCCAGGACGGCGAGGGCAAGTCGGATTCGCCTCGGGGTCCACGCGACTCGAACGTTGAGCCAGCGCCGCATGACGACCCCCACCGCAAGTCGAGCGACCGCGAGCGCGGCCGCTACGGTGGCGAGGATGCCGAGCGGGTTGTATCGCCACGCTTCGAGGAGGTGCCCTCGGGCGGTCAGCCTGGCCGCGCGCGTGCCGCCGCAGAGGGGGTCCATGATGCCCATGCGGTGGAGCGGCCCATGGAGGTCGACGGGCGGCAGACCGAACACGGCCATCGCGACCGAAGCGACCAGTCCAGCCACGCCGAGCACGGTGACGACTCGCACTCGATCGGACTTCGACCACTCGATCGCCAGCAGCGAGCCGACTCGATCGGTCGTCGGATGAGCGCCAGCCATGCGCCCCTCCTCACGTCTCCCGACACACCTCGTTTGGTCCGCCAGTGGCACTCTACTAGGGTCGATAGTAGAGCCGGGCGTGTCCACGCCCAAGGTGGGTGCCCGGCTTCCCCGTTCCGGGCACCCACCGTCCCATGCTCCGTGTCCGGGTCGTGCTGTGGGCGATGGCGGAAGGGAAACTGCGTGGGCCGGCACCGTTCGGGCACTCCAGACCCATCGTCCGGGCGGTACGACGGAGCTGGAAAGCGCAGGAAGGTCCGTGCCGACGAGCCGGTCCTGACTATCAGCGGCCGCCACCGCGCGCCTCAGAGGCGTTCGTCGCTGGTCCGCGTGCCTCTTGCGGCCCCGCGTATCGCCGGAGCGGCGGCGCTGGCCGCCGCGGTCGCTGGCAGCCTGGCCGTGAGCGGTTCCAGTGGCGCGGGGACCGCGTACGAGGCCGCGACTTCGGTCTCTCCCCGGCGGGCGACGGCAGAGGAGCTTGAGCGACGTGACCTGTCGGTCAGCCGCTCAGCCTCCCGTTCTTCTGTCAGCGGGTCCGGTCTCCGTGCTGCTCAGGTCGACCGCCTGGCCCGCGAGCGGTTACGGGCGCTCGAGCAGTTGACCCGTCAGGCGGCTCTGCGCGCACGGGAGCTCGAGAGGCAGTGGGTCCTTCCGATGTCGTCCTACCGGCTTACGGGGACGTTCGGGGAACGCAGCTACCTCTGGAGTACCGTCCACACCGGCCTCGACTTCGCGGCCCCGACCGGCACTGCGATCCGCGCCGTGGCTGGCGGCCAGGTGACCGAGGCGGGCTGGGCCGGCTCCTACGGCTACCGGACGATCGTGACGCTCCCCGACGGGACCGAGATCTGGTACTGCCATCAGTCGCGCATCGACGTGAGTTCCGGTGACGAGGTCGAGCGCGACCAAACGATTGGAGCGGTGGGAAGTACCGGCAACGTCACGGGCCCACACCTGCATCTCGAGGTGCGGCCGGACGGGGGCGACCCGGTGGACCCGGATGCTGCACTCGCCGCGCACGGCGTCGCCCCCTGACTGGCGAAGTGTCTGCTTGCCGGCGCATGAGGTGAAGATCCCGATTAGTGTGGAGTCCAGGCGTCAGCCGCGGGCGCGGTTCTGCTCGGCGGGAATGACTATGTGTCATGGCAGACAGCCACAGTTATCCGGTGGCTTCGCGCGGGCTGCCACGGGTGACTCCGACCGGTCTTCGCTTCTGCCGCCTATGCCGTGTGATTCGGAGTAGTCCTGGTTGTCTGTTCGGGGGTACCGCTTCATTGGACCGCATGAGCCCGCTGTCGGAAGCGGAGATCCCTCTGCCGAGTCGGCTCGTTGTCTACTTCCCGGAGTAGGAGTGGAGGCCACCGCCCCAGAGGTTGATGCCGACGAAGTTGAACAACAGCGCTGCGAATCCGATCAGAGCCAGGATGGCGGCCCGCTTTCCGCGCCATCCCGCGGTCGCGCGGGCGTGTAGGTATGCGGCGTAGGCGACCCATGTGAGGAACGCCCAGACCTCCTTGGGGTCCCAGCCCCAGTAGCGGCCCCAGGCGAACCGTGCCCAGATCGGGCCGGCGATGAGCGCCGCGAAGGTCCAGACCGGAAATCCGAACGCGTGCACACCGTAGGCGATCCGGTCGATGCTCTCGGAGCCCGGCAGACGGGAGCTGAGGCCGTCGCTCTGAGTGCCGCGGGCCTCCGCGCGGGCGCGGTAGAGGTACAGCAGGGAAGCAAGCGCGCCGATCGTGAACGCGCCAGTTGCCAGCAGGGCTGCCGTGACGTGGATGTAGAGCCAGTAGGAGTGCAGGGCTGGCACGAGCGGTCCGGCGGGAATGTCGAGCAGCAGGACCGCGATCATCAGCAGGACGACGACGAGCGCGGTGACCGGCAGACCGAGCCAGCGGATCGGCTGGAAGCGCAGCAGCACCAGATATGTTGCCACGGTCGCCACGCATCCAGTGATGACGAACTCGTACATGTTGCCCCAGGGCACCCGCTCGGCCGCGAGTCCGCGGGTGACCATGCCCGCCGCGTTGAGGGCGAACCCGATGGTCGTGAGTGCGACCCCGAAGCGCCCGGCGAACTCCTCGCGGTACGACACCAGAGGGCCGGTGTCGGGTTCGGCATCGCGCTGTCCGACTCCGACCGTGGCGAGCACCGCCGCGCCCTTCGGTGTGCGGTGCATGGCCCATTCGGCGACGTGGGCGAGGAGGGCCAGGGAGTAGACGATCGCGGCGAACATGATCGCGGTGTTGCTGAACTGGGCGTATTGGACGGTGGTCATGTGACTGCCTTCTCGATGTCGGCCTCGATGTCGGCGAGGAGTTGGGTGAGGGAGCGGTCGAGGCCATGCCCTTCGCGACGGTCTAGGCCGGCCAGCTCGACGTCGGCACCATCGTCCGGGCGCTGGCGTGCCCGGAGCCAGATTCGGCGTGGCCGCACGTAAAGCGAACCCACCAGGCCGATTAACCCGAGGACAACGCCGCCGAGCGCGAGAGGTTCTGCCGGGGTTGCGCTGATCTGCAACTTGGCCCAGCGGCGGACGCCGTCGAAGGTGATCGTCCCGATCCCGTTGGGCAGTCGGCGGGTCTGGCCCATCGGGATGGTGAGGGTCAGGGGTTTCCCGGCCGTGTCAGTGACGGCGGTGAGCTTCTTCTTGTCCAGGGAGTAGACCGACTGCGGTATGCCGGAGCCGAGTCCGAGGTCGCCAGTGTAGGCCGTCAGGGACAGCGTCGGAGCGAGGGCGTCCGGGAACTGGGAGAAGGCGCCGCCCTGCTTGTTGTAGCCGTACGTGGGGAGGAACTGGCCCTCGAATCCGAGCTGGGTGGGCTGTGCGTCGGGCACCTTGACGACGCCCCAGGAGGCGTAGGTGGCGTTCTCCGGGAGGAACACCGTCGGACCGGCGTAGACGGTCTTGCCGTTGCCGTCGCGGACCGTGATCAGGGGGGCGTAGCCGTTGCCGACCAGGAACACGCTGGTGTTGCCGATGGTGAGGGGATCGTTGACCTCGATCGTCTTCGAGCGCTCCGCCGCCCCTGGGGAAGGCTGGTAGGTCAGGTCTGC
The DNA here is from genome assembly GCF_054653575.1 of Nocardioides pyridinolyticus. Lineage (NCBI taxonomy): Bacteria > Bacillati > Actinomycetota > Actinomycetes > Propionibacteriales > Nocardioidaceae > Nocardioides > Nocardioides pyridinolyticus. Next base: position 47,739 of record NZ_BAAIFY010000021.1, read on the forward strand.
GCTGAACGCGGTGGGCTGCCCGAGGGTGGGACCGGCCGCCATGAAGCTTGCCTTGAAGTCGTCGAGGGTGAAGTTGAACGGTTCGAGGCCGTTGGCGCTGAACAGACCGCCCGGTGCGAAGTCGTCGTAGGACTGGCGGGCGTTGGTGAACGTCTGGCCAGACACGACGATCACGCCGCCGCGGAAGCCGAAGAGGTTCCCGAGCGCGAACGAGACCAGGACGATCACCAGGGACAGGTGGAACAGCAGGTTGCCGGCCTCGCGCAGATAGCCGCGCTGCGCAGCGACCGTGACGGTGCCGTCCTCGTCGCGGGTGGTGCGGACGCGGAAGTGCTGCCGTCGCAGTCGGGCCCGTGCACGCTCGGCGGTCTCCTCGGCCGTCGCGTCCAGGCTGGCCGACACGGAGTTGGGAAGGCGCGAGAGGTTGCGAGGTGCACGTGGGGGTGTCGCGGTTGCTGCTCGCCAGTAGACCTTGAGTCTGGGCAGGATGCAGCCGACGAGTGAGGTCATCAGCAGGATGTAGATCGCGCTGAACCAGACCGACCCGTAGACGTGGAACAGGCCGAGCCGCTCGTAGAGCGGCGTGAGGCCGGGGTGGGCGATCTTCCAGCGGGAGACGGCCATCGCGTCGACCCGGTCCTGTGGGACCAGGGAGCCGGGGATCGCCGCGAGGCCGAGCAGCATCAGCAGCATCAGTGCGGTGCGCATCGAGGTGAGCTGTCGCCATGCCCATCGGGCCAGCTCCAGGGGGGTGAGCGCCGGCGGAGTGGGATCGGGCTCGCTGGGCTGGGAGGTCAGCGGTGGTGTCTCGTCGATCTGAGTCATGGTGCCGGGCTTACCTCGGCGTCACGTTGGTCGTCGCGGGTACGTGCGCGACGGCCGGCGATGACGAAGTACGCCGCGGCGGCGGCGAACACGATCACGCTGGTCCACACGTTCAGGCGAAGGCCCAGGACGTGGTTGACGGTGTCGATGCGCAGGTACTCGATCCATCCGCGGCCGGCGGTGTAGCCCATGACGTAGACCGCGAAGAGGCGGCCTCCGGTGATCTTGAAGCGGGCTTCGACCCAGAGCACGAGTCCCACGACGCCGAGATCCCACAGGGACTCGTAGAGGAAGGTGGGGTGGAAGGTGGTGTAGCCCTCGTAGCCGTCAGGGCGGCGGTCCGGGGCGATCTGCAGCCCCCAGGGCAGGTCGGTCGGGTTACCGAAGAGCTCCTGGTTGAACCAGTTGCCCCACCGCCCGATTGCCTGAGCCAGCGGGATCGCCGGGGCCAGAGCCGCGGCGACCTCGCCGAACCGGACACCCTTGCGACGGGCACCGATCCAGGCCCCCAGGGCGCCGAGCGCGATCGCGCCCCAGATCCCCAACCCGCCCTGCCAGACGTAGAGCGCGGCCCACGGGTCCCGTCCGGCGGTGAAGTAGAGCTCGGGGTCGGTGAGTACGTGGTAGAGCCGGCCGCCCACCAGACCGAAGGGGACCGCCCAGAGCGCGATGTCGGAGATGGCGCCGGGCTCGCCGCCGCGCTTGGTCCACCGCCTCTCGGCGAGCCAGACGGCGGCGACGATGCCGGCGATGATGCAAAGCGCGTAGGCGCGCAGCGGGAACGGGCCGAGATGCCAGACGCCCTGGCTGGGGCTCGGCAGCGACAGTGGAAGCACGCGCGGGCCTCAGATCCGCGGGTTCGGGTCGAGCGCGATCGCGGCGATGATGGCGAGAACGATCGCCGTGGGGTAGCCGATCAGGATGTCCTGCCATCCCATCGAGATAGGGATCGGGCGGAACCCGGCGTGGGCGACAAGATGTTGGATGGCGACGAGGCCGGCGAGGCCGAAGAGTGACCAGGAGAGGACTCGACGTTTGGTCCAGTTGGAGAGTTGCTTGTCGATGTCGCTCTTCTTGGTGCGACGACGGTTGCTCATGAGAGCGGACCTCCTTGCGTGCGGACCCCTGCGGCCAGCAACTAAGGAGAATAGTAGATGCCTGCCGGGCGGAGCTGCGGCGCGGTCAGCCGAGGAGGCAGATTCCTTCCCAGGCCATCGCGAGGGCGGGGGCGGCGGCGAGCGCCAGCGGGACGACGATGGCGGCTCCGATACCCGCGGCCGCCAGCGCCGACCCGCGCCGGGTCAGCTGTCGGTGCTGGCCGTCCAGCCGCAGGAGCCGGGTCTGGACATCGTGGGCACTGGCCGCGAGCGCGCCGGGGGGAGCAGGCAGGCAGGCGAGTGTGGCGAGGGCCTCGCGCAAGGGACTCGCGCCGACGCGACGTCGCGCGGAGTCGTCGGCGCTCAATTCTGCGAAGAGGCGGACGTGGGGCATCGCCCGCCGGAATGCCGGGAAGATCGGCGCCAGCGCGCCGAACAGGGCGCGACAGGTCACCATCGCGACGTGGTGCCGCTGGCGGAGGTGGGCGTGCTCGTGGGCGAGGACGGCGTCGAGCTCGGTGGCACTCAGGCTGGCGAGCAAACCGCTCGTGACGACCACGCGGTGCTGCTTGCCGCCGATGCAGAATGCGTAGGGTGTCTTGTGGTCGAGGACGAGTGCGCCGGGGAGTACGTCGGTGCGGCCGACCAGATCGAGAACGGCCACGCGGGCGGTCCGTTCGCGTCGGTCCGAGGTGGCCGCGCGCACCGCACACCAGACCAGGCGGGTCAACAAGCCCAGGAAGACAGCCACGCCCGCGACCGCCGTCATCGTGCCCCCTGGTGAGGCGTAGCCGTGCTGCAGGTTCTCAGCGCAGAGGTGGAACAGGAGAGCCAGGTCGCTGCTCACGTGGGGGAATGAGATCGCGAGCGCCAGGCCTGCGGCTGCGAGGGCGAGCAGGGCCGATGCGGCGAGGGCCTGCCAGGCGACGATGGCCATGCGAGGGGCGAGCCTCGGCCAATGCGAGTCCCGCAGCCATCCGGCTCCGAGCGTGCCGGCGGTGACCGCGTAGGTCGCGAGAAGCAGTGCGCTAATCAACGAGGGCTCGCTTCAGTCGCTCGACCTCGGTGGGAGACATGTGGTCAAGGAAGCGGAGCAGTGTGACCGAGGCGTCGCCGCTGTCGCTGAGTAGCTCGTGCATCAGCTCCGCGGTGTGCTCGGCCCGGTCTTTGGTCGGCTGGTAGTGGAAGGCGCGCCCCTCGCGCTCGCGGCTGAGGAAGCCCTTGCGGTGGAGGTTGTCCATCACTGTCATCACGGTGGTGTAGGCCAGCGGAGGCTCGCGGTCGATCTGTTCCAGAACGTCTCGCACCGTGAGTGGGTGATCGGCCGTCCAGAGGTGCTCCATCACGACGGCCTCGAGGTCCCCGAATGGGCGCATTCTCGCCGGCTCCCTTCTCGATCGCGAGCTGCGACCGTGCTTGCTCATGTCAGGGGATCCCACTTCGTGCCATCCTGCTGGTAGACCTTGGCTCGATCACCGGCGAGGGCGGCCACCACGAGGTCCCCGGTAGCAGTGTAGGAGGCTGCGCTGGTGCGGTCCGGAACGTCCAGCGCGGTCCACGAGGCACCGCCGTCGGTGCTTAGCTGTGCGCCGTCCATGCCGATGGCGAGCAGCCGCGAACCTGTCTTGTCTACCGCCACGGCCATCGACCCCGTCGCGCTGCCGAGCGGAGTCCAGGTCGCCCCGCCGTCGGTCGTCCGTACGGCGCCCTCCTGCATGGATGGGGCGATCGCGAGGTCGGGGTTCGTCGGGTCGACCCAGATGGTCCCCATGAGGTCCTGGCCCGCCGCGCTGCGCGGCTCGAACGTCGTACCGCCGTCGGTGGAGACGAGGGTGCCGGCCTCGGGCGAGGCGAGGTACACGATGTCGCCGGAGGCCCCCAGCGCGTGCACGTCGGAGACGGGAAGCCCGTCGACCTGGTCGAAGGTGGAGCCGTCGTCGGTCGAGGCGTAGAGACCGGTGTGCCCACCGGCGAGAACCTTCGCTCCCGTAGAAGCCCATCCCATGACGTCCGTGTCGTCTAGGGAGTCGATCTGCCTCCACCCGCCCGCGCTCGCGCGGTAGCCGGCGCCGCCGTGCCCGCCCACGAAGAGTCGAGACCCCAGTTCGCCGACGGCGTGCAGGTCCCCGCCTACGACGGGGCCGGTCCCGGAAGACCCCTCCGACTTCCTGCTCGAGACATAGCTGATGGCGATGATCACGGCCGCGATCGCAAGGAACGGGATGACGAACCGGCGGGCGCGGGGCGAGAGTCCTAGGATGCGTTTGTCCGCTGGCTTGCTCATGCCTGTCGTGTCCTTTTGCTAGCCCCGATTACCTGATGGCGGGGATGTCCCATCTACTATCAACTACTGAAGATAGTAGATGGGTGGAGGGTGTGCGCGAAACGCTGCGGAAGGCTCGGACGGTTGTGGTGCTCCTGGTCATCGCCGCGGTAGTTGGCGTGGGCTGGTGGCAGATGGATCATCTCAAGTCGCGGGCCTCGACGGACGGGAGTGATGCCGGGGTCGGTCTGACGCTCTACCCTGGCAATGACGGGATCCCGCTGCCGCAGATCGAAGGCAAGGCCGTCGACGGGCAGATGCTGGACCTGGCGGATCTTCGCGGCCATGTCGTCGTCCTCAACGTGTGGGGCTCGTGGTGCGCGCCGTGTCGTGCCGAGGCGCCGGATCTCGCCGCGATCTCGAAGGAGACCGAGTCGCGCGGGGTGCGGTTTGTGGGCATCGACGTGCGCGACAACCCGGCCGCCGCGCGGGCGTTCGCCCGTAGCTACGGGATCACCTATCCCAGCTTCGACGACCAGAACGGCCTCGTCCTTGCCCAGTTCACCGGAATCATCCCGGTCAGCGCGGTCCCCTCGACCCTGGTCGTTGACAAGTCCGGCGTCATCCGCGCCCGCGTCGTGGGCCAGGTGGACGGGAGTACCCTGCGCGGGCTCATCCAGGACGCGGAGAAACTCGGATGATTCACGCCTTGTCCGTGGGAACGACGGTCGCCTACGGTCCGCTGCTGGTCGCGGTGCCGATCGCGATCGTCGCCGGGCTGGTGTCGTTCCTCAGCCCGTGCTGTCTGCCGCTGGTACCCGGCTACCTCGCCTACGTCACCGGGGCGGCCGGCGCCGACGCCGGCAACCCGTCGATTCCCGTACGTCGGTCAGTCACGGTGGTTGGTACAGCGCTGTTCGTGCTCGGGTTCGCGCTTGTCTTCACCAGTTATGGCGCCGCTTTCGGAGCAATCGGGAACACCCTGATTCGGCACCAGGACGTCATCATTCGCGTCCTCGGAGTGTTCACGATCGTCCTGGGGTTGATGTTCGCCGGGGTGCTGGGCGCGGTTCCGTGGGTGTCGCGGACCCTGCAGCTCGGCTACCGGCCGAAGGTCGGGTTGGCGGGTGCGCCGCTGCTTGGCGTGATGTTCGGCATCGGTTGGACGCCCTGCATCGGCCCGACCCTTGCGGCGGTGCTTTCCCTTGCGACGACGTCGGGGACCGCGGGTAGGGGAGCGATCCTCTCCTTCGCCTACAGCCTCGGGCTCGGCATCCCGTTTCTCCTCGCAGCGCTCGGGATCAGCCGCGTCTTCCGGCTCTTCACCTTCGCCCGCCAGCACGCTTTAGCGGTGATGCGGATCGGCGGCGCACTACTCGTCGTGCTCGGGACCCTCGAGGTCACCGGCCTCTGGGGCGCGTGGCTGGCAAGCCTGCGCACCCTCATCGGGACCTGGCAGACGCCGCTATGAGAGGTTCAACCGTCGTTCCCTGGCTCGCGCGTCACCCGGTGGTCGCTGTGCTCATCACGCTCGCTCTGACCGCGGCCGTCGCGGTGGGGCTCGCCGCTGCGCTCAAGCCTGAGCCGGCGCGGTCGCGACCCGTGGTGGCAGTCCAAGGACGCACGGCGGAGTCCAGGCTCCCCAAGCCGACACAGTTCCCGCCGAAGGCGCGGGTCGAGGCGGCCCACCGTGCGCTCCACGCCATGGGGCGTGCCTGCAAGCAACCCCTCGCGACACGCGACCCCGCATCGGTGCGACGCCCCGTTGAGGTAATGGAGCAGTTCGCGCGGGACTACCCCAACGGCGGCTTCACGATCGACGATGAGCCCGGATCCACCCTGTCGTTGCTGGTCGTGCTTCGTTACGAACTACAAGACTGCGAGCCGACGCTGGTCACCGAAGTGGAAGAACTGCTGCCCGAGCGTGTCCGCGACCCGGCCTGACGGCGCGACCGCGCAGTGACAGGTTCCGCGCCGTCGGGCGTTTTCGCGTTGCTCGGCAACGCGTCACTCAGATCCGCGTAAAACGGCGGGCGAGCGCCCAGCATCTCTCCGCCGTTCCAGAAGTTGAAGAGCTCCGACGCTACCGACCCAGATGAGGACGAAGACTGTGACCAGCGCGAACCCGACGTACTGAAGGTCAACAGAAGCCACCCACTCCAGCGCAGGGACGCTGAACTCGTCGGCTATCAACTGCAACAGCACGATGACGCCGATCGAGAACGCGACCAGCACCGACAACGCGGTAACGGTGAAGTTGTAGAAGATCTTGCGGGCAGGGTTGAGGAATGCCCACTTGTAGGCGTGCGCCATGAACAGCCCGTCGATGGTGTCGAAGAGCGTCATGCCCGCGGTGAACAGCACCGGCAGCACGAGGATTGCGTACCACGGGAGCGCGTACGCCGCCGTGCCGCCGGCCAGCACCAGTAGCGCGACCTGGGTCGCGGTGTCGAAGCCGAGGCCCATTAGTAGTCCGACGGGGTAGAGGTGCCACGGCTTGTTCACCCTCTGCGTGGTCCGCTTGAAGATCCGCGCTAGGAAGCCGCGGTTGTGTAGGTGATGCTCGAGTGCGTCGTCGTCGAAGGTGCCCGCTCGCAGATGCCGGTACGCGTGCACGATACCGACCAGCGCGCTGAGGTTCATCAGCCCGATCACGACGAGGAACATGCCCGCCGCGAGCGTCCCGACCACGCCGAACGAGTGCTGCAGTGCAGAGCCCTCGTCCTGAACCGGGCCCGCCAGCGCACGTACTCCCAACGCGAGGAGCAGCGATAAGCCGAAGACGACGCTGGAATGACCGAGCGCGAACCAGAAGCCCGTGCCCAAGGTCGACCTTCCCTCGCCCACCAGCTTTCGGGTCGCGTTGTCGATGATGGCAATGTGGTCCGCGTCGAACGCGTGCCGGGCACCGAGCAGGAACGCGGTCACCCCGATCCCGACCCCAAACCCACCGGCGTCGCCGAGCTGGAACTCGCGCGGCGCGACGACGGCGAGCAGCACGCCCCACCCGACGACGTTGATCAGCACCACCACGGTCGCGACGCTGGCCAACGCGCGACGGTCGCTGGCCCCTGGGCGTACGACATTCACAGCCGGCACTCTATTGCAAGTCGTTCGCAATAGCGCAACCCGGCCCCGGGGCGGATGTCGCTCGGCACCGCTCATCAGCGTCGCTGTCCACGGACAGTGGACCTGGCGACGCTGAGGGCAACGAAGCGGCGTGGTCGTCAGACGCGCAAACCTGCGTGGTGCCTCAGGCGGTTGGCCGCGGCGGAAACAACCCCGGTGATCTCCTCGATACGCAGAGGGCGGCTGACCGCGAGGGCGACGGCAAGACTCGTCGACAGCATGAGCAGGAGCTGGCCCACGGCACGAATCTTGCCGGCCCCAGCGCCCAGCTCAGCCGGCCAGACGACCTCGAGGAGGGCACGCGAGCCAAGCGCTGCGATCGCGACGAGTCCGCCCAGTAGGAGGACGCGACTCAAGAAGCACATGAGCGCCCGGTACCCCAGTCCTCCGACGAGCCGGTTCAGCACACACAGGGAGACTCCGGCTCCGATCAGATATGCGCCGCTGTACGCGGCTGCGAGGAGGGGAGCCGCCGCGTAGTGGCTCGACGCGGACATGAGCGCATAGCCAAGTCCGACGTTCGATGCGGCGATGAGGCATTGGATCCAGAAGACGGTCCTGTGACGCTCGAGCGCGAACAGGCCGCGCAGCACGAGGTAGTGAACGGTGAACACGGCGAGCCCCGGCGCGAAGAGCACCACGGTGAGGGCGAGAGGGCGCAGGCTGTCCCGGGCACCCCCATAGCCCCACAGGAGCTCGGCGAGGACAGGGGCCATCACCGGGAGCAGCACACAGATGGGAATGACCAGAGACAGCACGCGCCGGATCGCGAGTCCGAGGTGCTTGGACAGGCTCCGGAAATCCCCGTCCACTCCGAAGGCGGCGAGCCTCGGGTTGATCGTCGTGGCCATGGAAACGGTCACGATGGCATGGGGCACCATGACGAGCAAGAAAGCGTTGGAGTAGACGGTGTAGCCCGCGCCGCCGCTGATCCCTTGGGCAGCGGGGACGGCAGCGCCCGCGGAAGCCAGTCGCACGATCAGAACGTAGGCAATCTGGTTGACGAGCACGAACATAACGGTCCAGCCAGCCAGCCTGAGGGTGTCGCCCAGCCCGCTGCCACGGAAGTCGAAGCGGGGCCGATAGCCGACACGGGCCTTCCGGAGGTAGACGAGGAGGATGAGGAACTGCGCCACAATTCCCAGCGTGGAGCCAAGCCCGAGAACAAGCTCCTGGGCGGAGCTGTACGGACCCCACAGTTGCGCGTCGTGTGCAGGGCCGAACGCGAACAGGTAGGCGCCTAGCACGGCGATGGTGATGGCGTTGTTGGCTATCGGGGCCCACATCATGGGCGCGAAGAAGCCACGTGAGTTCAGGATCTGTCCGACCACGACGAACATCCCGTAGAAGAAGACCTGGGGCAGGCAGTAGCGCGCGAGATCCTCGATCGACTCGCGCTGCTGGGCCAGGCCCGAGTCGAAGTAGCTGTCGTCGAGGATGACCCGCAGGAGTGCCGGCGCGATGAGCACCAAGATGATCGTCACGCCCGCGAGAAACACGATGGCCAGGGTTAGCACCCGGTTCATGTATGCGCGCCCGCCGTCGTCATCCTGCTTCATCGACCGCACCAGGCGAGGCACGAGGACGGTGTTGAACACTCCACCAGCTACCAGGATGTACAGCATGTTCGGCAGCGTGTTCGCGATCGTGAAGACGTCGGCGTGCAACTGTGCGCCAAGCGCGGCGACGAGCAGCGATGTGCGAGCAAAGCCGGTGAGACGGGAGAGCGCAGTACCGAGCGCGAGTCCAACTACCGTCCCGAGAGCATGGTCACCTGGGGGCGGCCGTTGCCCCGCGCGAGCGGGCCGGCGAGTATCAGGGGTGGTGGATGAAGACATCGCTGCTTCCACCGACGCCGGGGGACTCGTCCTTCTTAGGCGAGTGCGCGGAACCGACGAGGTCGACGGCGGGAATCGCGGCGACGATCGTGGGCGCAGCGGCCAGGACCATCGCTCCAGGTAGCAGGAGGGCCGCCACCGCTCGGTGAGGCGCGTGGCGCTGCGGGTCCAGCAGGCGGCGGATGCGTAGCGTCGTGCCGGTCCCGGACATCGCAAGGCCCACCGGTCGAGTGGACGAGTCCGCGCAGCTGATTTCGAGCAGTGCGGTTGCAACTGTGCGTTTGCCGTGGCGGCGTGCGGCGTACTCGTCGGCGTCCAGTTCGACCAAGAGGCGAACGACGCCGGGATACCGCTGGAGCAGTCGTGGCCAGCGCAGCGCTGCTGCTACTACCTCGGCGGCGAGGACCATCAGGTGATGGCGTCGCGCCAGGTGAGCGCGCTCGTGGTCGAGGGCGGCCTCGAGCTGGTCCTCCGAGAGCAGTTCGCGGGCCCCGGTGGTGACCACGATTCGCCGGGATGACGCCCTCCCCGGCAGGCAGTAGATCAGCGGCGTCGACTCGGGCACGACAGCGACCCCGGTCACGTCTCGCTGGCTCTCGCTCAGCGTCCCGGGGGTGGCCACGGAAAGCAGGCCATGCGAGGCAGCGGCCCGCTTCATCCCTCGTAGGTTGTTGACCGCGGTAACGCCGGCGGGCGCGGCTAGGGCCAGCAGCACAACCAGGGCGAGGTTCCATGCGGTCGGCACCTCGCCTGGCCCGGCGTAGGCGGCGTGAACCCGGGACTTATCGGCGTGCAGCAGCCAGGAGAGGCTGTGTTCCCACACATCGTGTGAGGCCATGGCAAGGCCGATGCCCAGCGCAGTCAGCACCGTCAGTGCCAGCCCGTGCCAGACCCATAACGCTGCAGCTGGCGAGCCGATCCGCAAGCTGACTCGCGCGAGAATCCTGTCACCGAGCCAGCCCACGCATGCGGCGTAGATCAAAAATGCTCCCGCCATCAGCACCGCTACTCTGCCTTCTGCGGGGCGTCTTGCTCCGGGGAGTCCGCGAGTGCTGCTCGCAGGGAGGCCGCTTCCTGTGCGCTGAGCTGCCCGGCGAAGCGAAGGAGCGTCGCCGATCGGCTCTCTGCGGTGTTGAGCACCTGCCGCATCAGCTCGGCGGAGTAGTCGTCCGCGGAGAGGCACGCTTCATAGAGGAACGCTCGCCCGCGGCGTACGCGGGTGAGCATGCCCTTCTCCCGCAGTCGTTCGGCCACGGTGATGACCGTGGTGTAGGCGACATCGCGTTGCTCGTTCAGTCGATCGACAATGGTACGGACGGGGATCGGCGCGCCATGTTCCCAAACGACGTGCATGATCGCGGCTTCGAGCTCGCCGAAGGGGCGGACAACTGCCCTCATGTCACCTCCTAACGACATCAGCAGGGATTCTACGACACGTAGAAGCACGCACGAGGGACAACTTCTACGCGTTGTAGAATCAACGGCATGGATGCCGCACTTCCGCTGTCACGCCCGGAGTCTCCTCGACCGGGACGCGAGGGCGCCCGGGCGACGTGGGGATCGGGTCCCAACACCTCACCGGCCATTCGGCTGCGGCGGATGGGTCTGCAGGATCTGACGTTCGTCACGGGCCTGCACCGGGTGACGTTCCGCGAGGGGTTCTTCGTCCGACTCGGTGCGACCTTCCTCAGCCGGTACTACCGGACGTTCCTTGACGGGCCCTTGGCGACCGCGCTGGTCTGCGAGAAGGACGGGGTGGTCTGCGGCTATCTGGTCGGGGTGATCGATCCGCCAGAACATCGCCGGCTCCTCCTCCGTCACCACGGGTTGTCCCTGGCGGTCACTGCCTTTGTCAACCTGCTCTGGCGTCCAGGACTGGCACTGCACTTTCTTCGCACGCGTGCTCGTCGCTACCTCCGAGCTCTCGCGAGAAAGCCCAGAGTCTCCGCCGGGCCGGCGTCGGAGGCCAGGAAGGTCGCGGTGCTCACCTACGTGGCCGTGGACCCTTCGGTGCGGGGCGGCGGCATCGGTTACGCCCTGGTCGGGAAATTCCTAGACGAGGCGGCTGCCGCCGGCCGATCCGAGGCATGCCTGGTTACGATCGCGGGCCCTCAGGGTGCGGGCGGGTTCTATGCAGCCCAGGGCTGGGTACGCGTCGGGGAGAGTCGGCGAGCCGACGGCCAGCTGCTGGAGCACTACCGGTTCTTGCTGGATGAAGAGGCATGAGGGGCAACAGCCGGCAGCCTTCGAACCGCACGCCACCCCAGTCGTGGCGACCGACGCGTGGGTGGGGCTTGCTCGCCGTCGGGCTGGCCTTGGTGGTGGTCATGGTTGCGTGCACCCGGTCGCCATCGCCTGGGGATCCGGGGGATGAGCCTGGATCCGTAGATGTGGCGTCGCAGGACGAAGGCCCTGCTGCCGAGATACACAGGCTGTCGAACAGGCAGTGGCGTGAGATGGTCGAGGCGGGCATGGTGCGGCCCGAATGCCCTGTACAACGACCAAGCGAGCTACGCGTGGTGCAGATCAACCACTTCGACTTCGACGGTGCCGTCAAGCGCGGTCAACTCGTCGTCAATGCCGACGTGGCCGAGAGCGTGGTACGAATCTTCAGCGAGCTCTATGAGCAGCGGTTCCCAATCCGCCGCATGGACCCCGTCGAAGCGTTTGACGGTGACACGAACGCCAGTCTCGCCGCAGACAACACCTCCGCGTTCAACTGCAGGCGGGCCGATCAGATCAATGCCCCGTTCGCGGCGTCCCCACACGCCAACGGAAGGGCCGTTGACATCAACCCTCGCGAGAACCCGTGGCGTGACCTGCGTTGCGATTGCTGGTTCCCGAGCCCGAGGCTCAAGGCGCGCGATGCGGGGGATGGAAAGATCACCAAGGGCGGGATTGTGTGGAGAGCATTTCGGGCCGAGGGATGGATCTGGCAGAACATCGACGTCCCGGACTACATGCACTTCGACACCGGGTACCCGTCGCGCCCGCTTCGCCTCGACCGGGGGCTCTAGGAGTGCCGCGAAGGCGGATGCGAGCACGGGCGAGTTCCGGCGAGGCTACGGTGTCGTCCATGGGCGATAGGTCTGACTCGCTCGAGGGCGGCCACCGTCGCGGCTCACTGTGGTCGCACCGGGCGTCAGTCGTGCTGGTGCTCGTGATCGCGCTGGCCACACCGACTGGCCATGTGGCTGTCATATAGGTGGGACTCCGAGCAGTGGGGACCGAAGGTGGGTGACCATCTCCACGGAGTCGCGGCACTCGATGATGGCGTGGCCTTTGATCGTCTGATCGGGCACCTGGGCGTCCTCGATGAGCCGCAGAACGTCGAGGCTGGCGCCGTCAATCGGCCATGACGCCCGTCCAGCCTTGTTCACGGTCGGGTTCGGCGATCCGAGTCGGGGCAACTTCGGGGCCTGCGGCCGGACACGCTGCGCGTTTCCAGGGAGGTCGGCCAGCTGTTGGCGCGGTGAGGTGGTCCAGCCAAGCTGGCGGTTGGCTTCTGTCTGGTCACGGGGTGTGGGAATCGGGCGGTGCCGCGAACTGCTGGACGCACGTCAGGGAACAGAACCCGTAGTCGCTGTCGGCGTAGCGGAGGAACCCCGAGGCCCGGCGGTGCTCGACCCACATGCGGCACACGGGGTCGACGCTGCCCGCGGCTCGCGGGGGTCTGAGCGTCACTTCGAACAGCTCCTGTGGCTCAGAGACGTTGCGGAGTGTGAAGGTGCCGATCGACGTCACCGTGCGTCCTGGCGAGCGGCGTCAGCAATCGGGGTGGTCACCACCGTCTGCCCGCCGGCTGCTTGACCGGCGACTCGAGCGGCGAGGTTCACCGCTGCGCCGAACATGTCGCCGTCGCGCTCAACGGCTGGGCCGTGATGCAGCCCGGCCCTGGCAAGTGGAAACCCATCGAGCTCGCAGGTCGCGGCCAGTAGCCGGTCGACGAGTGCGAGGCCGCTCCGCGGGTCCTGAGATGCGAGAAGGACGGCGTCACCGATGGGCTTGATCAGCCGGTCGCCGTCAAGAAGGCAGGACCGTGCCAGGTCGGCGAACGTGGTGGCGAGGTTGGCGGGTTCCTCGTCGCCGTGGGTTTCGGTGAGGGCGGTGTAGCCGGCCAGGTCGACGATCGCGACGGTCCACGTGCGCCCGTGCGGGTCAGTCATTGCGCGCTCCCGTTCCGTTGAGCACCAGATCGAGCAGAATCCGCCGGGCGACTTCGGGTTGCCAGTGGTGGGCGGCTCGCAGGTGGATGTAGCCCCACCCGACCAGGTTGAACAGGGCGGTCGCGGTGATCGTCGGTGGCAGCTCTCGCAGAGTCCCGTCGAGGGCGCCGTCTCGCAGCAGACGCTCGAAAGGCTCGGCGAACACGTCGACAACCATCGCGTCGGGGCCTGGCTTGTGGAAGACCTCGCCGTGTGCGAGGAACATCCCGGCGAGGAGGTGGAGGTGCTGGTCTGCGGTGACGCACAGGGCATCGAGAGCGCTTTCTAGCCGTTCTCGTGCGGTGCCAGCTCTCGCGAGCGCGGGCAGCATTGCGCGGCTGTAGGTGTCGGCGGCCTGTGCTGTCAATGCGGCGATCAGGTCCTCACGGGTGACTCCGCGGCGGTAGATCGTGGCCCTGGACATGCCTGCTTCTCCGGCCACGCGCTCCAACGTAACCTCCGACAGCCCCCATTTCGCGACTGCCGCGGCAGTCGCCTCGAGAAGTGTCCGGTCGACCACAGCCTCTTGCTCGCGCGACATGCGCCGAGCATAGTTGAGACATGAGCGTCTCACCAACGTGATCCGTGAATCTCACTCTTCCTGCGGGGCTTGGCTGGTGTGCCGTGGTCTCGGGAGCGGGAGCGATGTTTGCCACCTATTGGGACGAGGCGTGGCATACGGACATTGGAAGAGACACGTTCTGGACTGCGCCTCACCTCCTGCTCTACGGCTCGGTCGGGGTCGCCGGCCTTGCGGTCGCGCTCTGGGGCGCGGCGGCGCTGGCATCGGGCGCTTCGCTCAGGACGGCGTTGAGGTACGGCCCGTTGGCACTGGCGGGGGTCTCGGGGCTTGCAGTGCTGGCGGCGGCTCCCATCGATGCGGCCTGGCATACGACCTTCGGCCGAGATTCGGTGGCGTGGAGTCCGCCGCACATGCTGGTCCTCCTCGCCTCGACGGCCATGCTCATGGCCATGCTCTCCGGACTGTCTCGGCGCGACGTCACCTTGCGAGCCGTGGCGGTCTCGTGGATGGCTAACGCTGTCGCGGTCGTCTTTGAGTACGAGGCTGGAGTTCCGCAGTTCACCGAGGCTCTGTACCTGCCCGTCCTCATTGCGGCCGGCCTGCTCGTCACCCTCCTGGTGCGCGGGGAGGTCCACCTTCGTGCGCCCGTGAGCGTGGTCGTCGTCGTGTACGTGATGTTGCGTCTTCTTGTCGGGCTGGGCCTGCTTTTGCTCGGCCGTTCAACCCCGGATCTGCCGATTGCGGTTCTTGGCTTCGCCGCGATGGACCTCCCGTTCAAGTCGTTGTGGCGCCGGCTTGCGGCAGGCGCCGCCGCGACCGCGGCCCTGGCTTGGGCAGCGTCGGCCGCCGGGTTGGCGAGCCCCGACCGCGGCGCTGTCTCCGCGGCGGCTTTCGCCGTGATCGCAATCAGCCTGGTGGCCTTCCTCGCGACCGCGCGTAACCCTCGCGTCATTGGCGCGGCCTCGGTCGTCGTGGGCGTAGCCGCGATGGGCCTGGCCTCGGCCAAGCCGGCCGAGGCGCATGACCCCGGGCAGGGAAAGCCCGTCGTGGACGCCGTCATGACCGCCAACGTTGACGGCCACGGCACCATCCAGCTCACGGTGGAGTCCGCCGCCCAATGCGGCGAACTCACCCCGGTACGCGTTGTCGCACGGCGAGCCGGCGAGACCGTCACGAGTGCTCTTCGACAGACCGGCGCCTGCACGTTCACCGGATCGATCTCGGTCCCTGTCCAGGGCAGATGGTTTGTCTACGCCGAACTCGAGCAGGACGGTTCCGCGATCGAGGGATGGCTCCCGGTGGACACCGCCGGTCGGCAGACGCTTACTGGAACCCGGACTCTCTACCTACCGCCTGCCGGGGAGTCGGAAGTGACGGTGGCGCAAGTCATTGCGGGCGGACTCATCTATGCGGCCGGGCTCGGGCTGCTGGTCATGGGGTATGTGGTCATGACCCGTGAACGCCGCAGGGCGTTGGCCCTTGCCTGAGGCCGGGTGGCGGTCAGGGGCGATCACGAACCACCCGGGCCACCCGGGAGGATCAGCGTGAACGTGGAGCCGGTCCCGGGCCCGTCGCTGTCCGCATCGAGGCGTCCGCCGTGCGCTTCGGCGATTGCGCGGCTGATGGTGAGCCCGATTCCCGACCCCCTATGTTCGCGGTCGCGCGCTGTGTCGCCGCGGTAGAAGCGTTCGAAGATGTGGGGGAGCTGGGAGCTTGGGATGCCGTCGCCGTTGTCGCTGATCGAGAGAGCCACCCGCTCATCGACCTGCTGCCAGTCGATGGTGACGGTGCCCCCTTCCGGGGTGTGGCGGCGGGCGTTGTCGAGGAGGTTCGTGAGGACCTGCAGGAGCCGCGTGCGGTCGACGGCGACGGTCAGGTCGCCGCGCGGCACCACCTCCAGTGCTACCCGGTTGGCTGCGTAGGACTCGGCTAGGGCCAGCACGGCGCCCTCGACGAGGCCGGCGAGGGAGATGGGTGCGGGCTCGAGACTGAGCCGACCTTCTTCGGCGCGCGAGACGGCGTCGATGTCTTGGGCGAGCCGGGAGAGGCGCTCGACCTGGTCGCTGAGGAGGGCCCGGGTGTGGTTGTTCCATGGGGTGACCCCGTCCTCGATTCCCTCGAGGTAGGCGCCCAGAGTTGCGACCGGGGTACGAAGTTCGTGGGCGAGGTCGGAGAGCAGACGTCGGCGGGTGTCTTCGGTGCGCGCGAGTTGGCCCGCCATCGTGTTGAACGCGATGGCCAGCGAGTCCATCTCGGGGCCCGCGTCGCCGACGGGGACGCGGGCGCCGTAGTGCCCGCTGGAGACGTCCGAAGCGCCCTGGGTCAGCGCCGTGATCGGGGCCTGGAACCTGCGGGTGAGGTACCAGCTGACCACCAGCGCGATGACGATGGCTGCCGCCATCGCTAGCCCGAGCGAGATCGCGCTGGCGGCGCGGAACGCTTCCTCGACGTGCTCGAGCTCCGTGGGTGTGGGGTCGGGGGTCGCCTTGAGCATGTGTTCGTGGAACAACGGCGGCCCCACGAGCGCGGCGATCACACCGGCGGTAGCGATCGCGCCGATCAGGACCAGTGCCTGGGCCAACAGGAGCCTGGTGCCGATCCGCCAGGTGGGCCGGTTCATCGGGTCGGCTCCCCGATGAACCGATACCCGACACCGCGGACGGTGTCGACGAACCGCGGGTCACCCGCGTCATCGTCGAGTTTGCGACGCAGGTGGGCGACGTGTACATCGACGATGTGTTCGTCTCCGCCCCAGTTCTCGCCCCAGACCGCATCGACGAGTTGGCGGCGGCTCAGCACGCGGCGAGGTGCGGCTGCGAGGGCGGCAAGGATGTCGAACTCGGTGCGGGTCAGCGCGACCGGGCTGCCGCCGAGAGTGACCTCACGGCCAGCCGTGTCGACGCTGAGCCCGTCGAATCGCAGGATGCCGTCGGCGGGGGCGGGGTTGGTGAGCGCGCTGGCTCGGGGGCGGCGCAACGCGGCCTGTACGCGGGCGACGAGTTCGCGCGGTGAGAACGGCTTGGTGATGTAGTCGTCGGCGCCGACGCCGAGGCCGATAAGCTTGTCAATCTCGTCGTCGCGGGCGGTGACCATGATGATGTAGCAGTCGGAGAAGGTGCGGATCTCGCGACAGACCTCGACGCCGTCGAGCCCGGGCAGGCCGAGGTCGAGGATGACGAGGTCGGGGTCGAGGTCACGCGCGGCCGTCACACCGTCGGGTCCGGTGTGAACTTGGACCGTGCCGTACCCGACCTTGGCGAGGTAGTCGGCGACGATCTGTGCGAGGGGGCGCTCGTCCTCGACCACGAGAACAGGAGCAGCGGCGGTCGTTTCGGGTGATGCCATGGACTGAGTCTGTCGCGTTCCGTTGCCAGGCCCGCCTAGCCGAGGTGTTCGGTGTTGAGTCGCAGGGCGTTGGTGATGACGCTGACCGAAGACAGGGCCATCGCGGCGGCGGCGATGATCGGGGAGAGCAGCAGGCCCGTGAACGGGTACAGCACGCCGGCGGCAATCGGGATCCCGGCGACGTTGTAGATGAAGGCGAACAGCAGGTTCTGTCGGATGTTGCGCATCGTCTTCTGCGACAGCCTCCGCGCCCGGGCGATGCCCATCAGGTCGCCGTGGAGCAGGGTGACGCCGGCGGACTCCATGGCAACGTCGGTGCCCGAGCTCATCGCCAGGCCCACGTCCGCAGCGGCCAGGGCGGGGGCGTCGTTGACGCCGTCGCCGGCCATGGCGACGACCTTTCCCTCGGCCTGGAGCCGCTGGACGACCTCGGCCTTGCGGTCGGGCAGCACCCCGGCCTCGACGCGGTCGATCCCCAGTGAGCGCGCGACCGCCTCGGCTGTCGTCTGGTTGTCGCCGGTGAGCATGACGACCTCGACGCCTTGGGCCTTGAGGTCGGCCAGCGCCGCGGGGGTGGTCGTCTTGACCGGGTCGGCGATCGCGATCACGGCTGCGACGGTGTCTCCGATGGCGAGGAAGATCGCCGTTGCACCCTGCGCCCGCAGCTCATCGGCCTGCGCTTCCAGCGGGCTGGCGTCGACGAACTCGCTGGTGAGGAAGTCGGAGCTGCCCAGCCGGACCTTACGGCCTTCGACGGTGCCGATCACGCCGCGTCCGACCGGGGAGTCGAAGTCGGTGACGTCGGGCAGGGTCAGGTCGCGGGACTCGGCCGCCTCGACGATCGCCCGGGCGAGCGGGTGCTCGGAGGCCCGTTCCACGGCAGCGGCCAGGCGAAGCAGGTCGTTCACGGACGGCCCGGCCGGGTCGGCGACCTCGACCTTCGTCACCGACGGACGCCCTTCGGTGAGGGTCCCGGTCTTGTCGACCACGAGGGTGTCGACCTTCTCCATCCGCTCGAGTGCTTCGGCGTTCTTGATCAACACGCCGTGGCTGGCGCCGCGGCCGACGCCGACCTTGATGCTGATCGGGGTGGCCAGTCCCAGGGCACAGGGGCAGGCGATGATCAGCACGGCGACGGCCACGATCAGGCCGTGGGCGAACCGCGGGTCCGGCCCGACGAGCAGCCACACGATGAACGCCACCAGCGCCACGCCGATCACCGCTGGGACGAAGATGCCCGCAACACGGTCGGCGGTCCTCTGGATGGGGGCGCGGGAGCGCTGCGCTTCAGCTACGAGGGCGACGATCCGCGACAGCATGGTGTCGTGTCCGACCCGTTCGGCCTCGATGACCAGGCCGCCCGTGCTGTTGATCGTGCCCCCGATGACCGTGTCGCCGGTCTGTTTGGTGACCGGCATCGACTCGCCCGTGACCAGGGACTCATCCAGAGCCGAGCGGCCATCGATGACGACGCCGTCGACCGGGACCTTGTCGCCCGGGCGCACTCGCAGTCGGTCGCCGATCTGCACCTCGTCCAGGCCGATCTCCTCCTCGGTTCCGTCGGCTCGAACTCGGCGGGCGGTCTTCGGGGTGAGATCGAGCAGCGCCTTGATGGCACCGGAGGTTTGCTCACGGGCCCGGAGCTCGAGGACCTGGCCGAGCAGGACCAGGACGGTGATGACTGCGGCGGCCTCGAAGTAGACGTCGACTGCGCCCGCGGCCATGCCATCGCCCATGTCCTTGCGGAAGGAATCGGGAAAGATTCCCGGCGCGACGGTCGCGAGCACGCTGTAGCCCCACGCGACGCCGGTGCCCATCGCGATGAGGGTGAACATGTTCAGATTCCGGGTGCGCACCGAGGCCCAGCCCCGTACGAAGAACGGCCGACCGGCCCACAGCACCACCGGGGTCGCGAGGGCGAGCTGGATCCAGTTCGACGCCGTCGGTGGCACGAGATCGTGCACCCAGTCCAAGAAGTGGCCGCCCATCTCCAAGAGGACGACCGGGACGCTCAGGGCCAGCCCGATCCAGAACCTCCGCGTCATGTCGCGCAGTTCCTCGCTCGGACCGGTGTCTGCGGTGACCATCACCGGCTCGAGCGCCATCCCGCAGATCGGGCACGCGCCCGGACCGGGGCGCCGGATCTCGGGGTGCATCGGGCAGGTCCACTCCGTGGGCTCCGCCGCCTGGACGGCCCCGGCCGACGCAGCTTGGGCGCCGTGGTCGTGCCCCGCGTGAACGGCAAGAGGCCCGTGTTCGATGTTGTGGTCGTGTGGGACATCGGCGGACGCAGCGTGGTGCGCGTGCTCGTCGGTGTGTGGCTGGCCGACGAAGCTGCTCGGGTCGGCCTCGAAGCGGGCCTGGCAGTGTGCCGAGCAGAAGAAGTACGTCGTTCCGCCGTGCTTAACGGAGTGCTGGCTGGTGGCCGGGTCGACGTCCATCCCGCACACCGGGTCCTTGGCCAGGCTGGTTGCTGCTGCACCGTGCACGTGCGCGTGACTGCCCATGTGGCCCATGCTCACCCAACACCCCATGAGCGTCGAGCCATCCCGTCGCCCGCACACCAACCTTCGTGAAACCTTCATGGTTTCTGCGGTGGAACCACAACGCCACCCTCAGAGGATCGGTCTCGTGATGGGTGGCATGGGACTGATGTGGCTCTGGCTCCTGCTTGGGCTGCTGGGCCTGTGGGCACTCGTCTGGGCCGTCGCCCGCTGGGCCGTTGGGCCCCGACACCAGACGCCCGAGCCCGACGCCCTCGAGCTCCTGAACCAGCAGTTGGTGAAGGGAGAGATCACCACCGAGGAGTACCGCCGCGCCCGTCAGCTCATCACCACCGGCCACTGAACACCCAGATCGCGAAGGAATCCCAGATCGACGTGACCTTCTCCAGACGGAGTTTCGTGCTCGGCGGCATCGCCGCCGCGGGCACGGGACTACTGACCGCCTGCTCCGACACAAGCACCACCGGCAGCGCGTTCACCCTCCCCAGCCAGTCCCCGCTGACCCCGACCGCCGGCCAGAACGTGGTCGCGAAGAAGCTCACCGCGCGACCGGTCACCCTCGACCTCGGCGGACCGATCGTCAACACCTGGGGCTACGGCGACACCCTGCCGGGACCCGTCGTGCGGGCCACCGCCGGCGACCTGCTCCGGATCACGCTGGACAACCAGCTACCGACCGACTCGAGCATCCACTGGCACGGCATCGCGCTGCGCAACGCCGCCGACGGGGTGCCCGGCCTCACCCAGGACCCGATCGCAGCCGGCAGTCCCTTCGTCTACGAGTTCACCGCCCCCGACCCGGGCACGTACTTCTACCACCCCCACGTCGGGGTACAGCTCGATCGAGGCCTCTACGCGCCACTGATCATCGACGACCCCGCCGAGCCGGGCGACTACGACCTCGAATGGATCGTCGTCCTCGACGACTGGATCGACGGCACCGGAACGACCCCCGACGACGTGCTCGCCAAACTGACCCAGCCGTCCTCCCCCCATTCCATGGACGGCATGGACATGGGCGACTCGTCAATGGGCGACATGCCAGGTATGGGCGGAACGGGCTCGAGCGACTCCCCGTTCGGAGACGCCGGCGACGTGACGTACCCACACTTCCTGATCAACGGCCGCGTCGCGACCGCACCCGACGTGCTGCGCGCCAAACCGGGCCAGCGGGTCCGGCTGCGGGTCATCAACGCCTCCGCCGACACGATCTTCGTCGTCGCTCTCGGCGGACACCGACTCGAGGTCACCCACTCCGACGGGTTCCCGGTCCGGCCCCGGGCCACCGACGCGTTCTACATCGGGATGGGCGAGCGCTACGACGCCGTCGTCACCCTCCACGACGGCGCCTTCCCACTCGTCGCAAAGCCAGTCGGCAAGAACGGCCAAGCGCTCGCGAACATCCGCACCGGATCGGGGACGGGACCGACCCCCGACGCCAAGATCCCCGAGCTCGGTCGCATGGTTCTCATGGGCGCCGAACTCGCCCCGGCCGAGTCATCCCTCCTGCCATCCAGGGAGGTTGACCAGAGCGTCAGCTTGACCATGAGCGGTCAGATGAGTCCCTACGCGTGGGCAATCAACGGGGAGCCGTACCCGAAGAACGACCCGGTCGCGATCAGCGAGGGCAAACGCGTCGCCGTCGAGCTCACCAACATGACGATGATGACCCACCCGATGCACATCCACGGCCACACCTTCGCCCTCCCGAACGGGCTCCGGAAGGACACCGTGCTGCTCAAGCCGATGCAAGAGCTGACGGTCACCCTGCAGGCCGACAACCCGGGCAACTGGGCCGCGCACTGCCACAACATCTACCACGCGGAAGCCGGAATGATGGCCGCCCTCACCTACCAGAGCTGACCCGAGGAGAGTTCCGATGAACACGATCACACAGAGACCAAAGGCCGCAGCCACGGCCTGATGATGGCCTTGATGTGCGGCCCGATGCTGCTCATCGTCGGCGTGCTCATCGCGACCGGGATGGTCGGCGTCGGCGCCTCCGCCACGGCCCTCGGCTGCGTTGCCGCCATGGGCGCAATGATGTTCGCGATGGAGCGGATGCAGCGCCACTGACCACGGACCCCGCAGTAGGTCGCCGCCAGTGCCGGCGCGTGACCAACGTCCTCCACCCAGCAAGGAGAACCATGAACAAGAAGCCCCTGGCCCTCGCGGCCCTCGTCGTCGCCGGCACACTGACGCTCGCCGCCTGCGGCGGCGACAACGACGACTCGATGAACGGAATGTCCGGGATGGGATCGTCCTCGCCCGCGGCACCGTCGTCGAGCATGGACGCAGCGAGTGACTTCAACGACGCGGACGTCACCTTCGCCACAGACATGATCCCGCACCACCGCCAGGCGGTGGAGATGGCGAAACTTGCCGAGACCCGCGCCAAGAGCCCGGAGGTCAAGAACCTCGCAGTGCAGATCCTGAACGCCCAGGACCCCGAGATCCAGACTATGTCGGGCTGGCTCACCGCCTGGGGCAAGCCCGTCCCCGACGACATGAGCGGGATGGACATGTCCGGCTCGATGCCCGGGATGATGAGCGACGAAGACATGAACAACCTCATGAACGCCTCCGGCGCCGAATTCGACCAGCTGTTCCTGACGATGATGATCGAACACCACCAGGGCGCCATCGAGATGGCCAAGACCGAGCAGAGCGACGGCAAGAACGCCGACGCGATCGCGCTCGCGGAGCAGATCGAATCCGCCCAGACCGCCGAGATCACGACGATGCAGGCGCTACTGAGGTAGCGGCCTTGAAGGGGCGGCGGCACTCGGCCGCCGCCCCCATTCCCCTGTGCGAGGAGTCTTCATGCCAGTCATGTCAGCGATCGAGGGCGCGTTCTGCCGCAGCGCCTCGTGGCGCTCCTTTGCCCGACGGAAAGTCCTGCCCTGGGCACTCGACGGACACCGGCTGAGCGGCGACGTCCTGGAGATCGGGGGCGGGAGCGGTGCGATGGCGGCCGGCATCGCGCGTACGTTCTCCGATGTACGGCTGACGGTGACCGATGTCGACACCGCCATGGTCGACGCCGCGCGCAGGCGACTCTCGTCGTACACCAACGTGACCGTCGAGGCCGCCGACGTGACCGCACTGCCCTTCGCGGACGCGTCCTTCGACGCGGTCACCTCCTACCTGATGCTCCACCACGTCATCAACTGGCTCGAAGCGCTCGCCGAGACCGCACGTGTCCTGCGGCCCGGGGGAGCGATCATCGGCTACGACCTCACCGACAGCCGGATCGCCCGGTGGGTCCACAAGGCCGACGGCTCGCCCCACCGCATCATCGCCGCCGACGAGCTGGCCGACGGGTTGGCCGTCGCGGGCTTCACCGAGATCACGGTCCGCCCATCGTTCGCCGGCCAGCTGATGCGGTTCCACGCCCACCAGCCGACCGGGCGCTGAGCGGATGCCGCTCGAACTTGTCTGCCACGCCTGCGACGTCACGCTCCACGCTGACACCGAGGAGGAGCTGGCCGACCTGGCGGAGCAGCATGCGCTCAGCATCCACGGCCACACGCCTCCCCGCGAACACGTTCTCGCCCGCATCCGCCATCACAACCAGTGAGCCCGAAACACAAGGCGCAGCAGCCCGGCAGGCGACGCGCGAAACGGCGGTTCGCACGATCGTTGGCTCTGCTTGCGGCAGTATCCGTGACTGCCGTGGCGGTGGCCGGCCGAGTCGCTCTCGGCGCCGCGGGTGCGGGGGATCCGTCTCCTGGGGCCGGCGAGGTCGAACGCGTCGCACCGGCACCAACGAGTGCACCCGTAGCGACACCGGAGCCGACGCCAAGTCCCATACGATCGAAGCCCCTCGAACGCGGTAGAGCGAATGAGGCGCCGACCCTGACAAGGGTCCCGGAATCCGGCTCGGGTCGGTTCGAGACCGCCCCAGGCGGCTCCGACGTGGCGGGCACTGGGGAGCGCGTGACCTATTCGGTCGAGGTCGAGGAGGGCCTCCCGCTCGACGCCGCCGTGGTCGCACGGACGGTCGACCGCGTCCTCGCCGACCCGCGAGGGTGGACCGCGGTCGAGTCACGCGCCCTGCAGCGCGTCGACGCCGACCCGATGATCCAGATCCGGGTCGCATCCCCGGAGACGACCGACCGGCTCTGCGCCCCCCTCGACACCGGCGGCCGGCTGTCGTGCCGCAACGGAGATCTCGTTATCCTCAACGCCTGGCGCTGGGTCAATGGAGCCGACGCCTACCCCGACGACCTTGCGGCGTATCGCCGTTACATGGTCAACCACGAGTTCGGGCACGCCCTGGGCAACGGACACGAGTCGTGCCCCGCCCGCGGTGACCTCGCTCCGGTGATGGTCCAGCAGACCAAGGGTCTCGACGGTTGCCTCCCGAACCCCTGGCCGGCGCCCGCGAGCTAGGCGCGTGCGCTGCTCACCCGGCAGCGAGGGAGCTCAACGCTCGAGCAGGTCCGTCATGCTCTCTGTCTCCGAGTTGCTATCCGACGCGATGGCCCTCGCCAACCTCACGGCGGGTGGGTAGGCACCATCGGCGGTCTCGCTATCGGTCAACTCGAGCGCCCCGTCGTGGTGCTCCACCATCAACTCCAACCAGCGGCGCTCGAACTCGTCGCCGGTCGCGGATTCGAGCGCCTGGAGCTGGTCCGTACTGATGGCCCCGGGCAAGTCCTCACCAAGGTCAGCCGAGCCGTCGCCACCGCCATGAGCGTTCGCGTGATCCCGAACCGTTTCCGGAACTGCTTGATCCCAGTCATCGAGCCAGCCGGCCAGCCGCTCAATCTCCCCGCCCTGCCGTTCACGGATGACGTCGGAAAGCGCCGAGAGGTCGTCGTCGACATCCCGATCGACCAGGAGGTCGATCAGGGCCAGCGACTGAGCGTGATGCTGGATCATGCTGGTCGCGAAGGTGACGTCGGCATCGGCGAAGACCGTGCCATTGGCAGCCGTGTGCCGTGCTGTCGGACCCGGCCCCTCGCCACCACCACACGCGGCCAGACCCATCAGCGCGGCGAGTGCGAGCAAAGCCGCGACGCACCTGCTTCGAAACATGCCCGCAGCCTCCTCCATCGCCTTATTGAACGACACCCACCATGCCTGAAAGGCGCGCAATCTACTTCGCGGTTGAGAGCGCCTGCCTCCGCCTCCAGCCATAGGGGGTCATTCCCTTGGGCTTGTAGATGTGAAGAATCAAGGGGACGAGCAGCACGACGAATCCGCCGATGGAGTGGAACAGGTCGCCTCCCAGATGGTCCACGCTGCGGGACGGATCAGCCGCCACGTCCCGCATGCTCTCGACCGCTGGAATATGCAAGACCAGGATCGCCGTAGCGAACAGGGTGACCACCAAGCTGATCGTCACCCAATAGTGCCGAAACAGGCCCCAGGGTGTTCCCAGCGCCTGTGCGATGCCCGTGGCGAGCGAGACCAGGGCGAGGGGCACCAGAGCGTAGCGCATCACCGGCGCCATCATGAGGTAGGCGGCGCGGGCGGACTGGTCATCGTCTCCAAGCGCCGGGACGTTGAGCGCCACGTAGGCCACGATCGCTCCGAGCCAGCCCACGGATGAGGTGACGTGGATCGTCAACATCAGCTTCCTGACCTTCGGAGGAATCATCCGAAATGTCGTCCCGGGCCGTGTTCACCGCTGGCAAGCAACATGATCACGACGATCACGAGCACCGCGACCGTCACGACGATTGCCAAGCGCTTGACCCAACTCGGCAGGCCGGGGAGGTCGTCACCGCCCGCATCGGCCCGCCGTCCCGGGGTCTCGTCACTCATCTCAATCTCCATCTCATGGGGGACCTGCACTCCTGGAGAGTTTACGAGACAAAGTGTCTATCGCAAGGCGACGTGTCACGACAGCAACGAAGCGTATGATGTAGGCGTGCCGAAGCTGTGGGACGAGTCGATCGACAGCCACCGCCGTGCCGTGCGGGTCGCGGTCATGGAGGCGGCCTGGCGACTCGCCGAGGAGCGGGGGCCGCTCTCGGTAACGATGTCGCAGGTCGCCGAAGAGGCGGGGATCGGCCGGGCCACGCTGTACAAGTACTTCCCCGACGTCGAGTCGATCTTGGTGGCTCGCCATGCCGGACACGTGGCACAGCACCTCGCCCAGTTGAACGAGCTTCGCGGCCGGGGAGAGACGGCTTCCGCGAGACTCGTCTATGTCCTTGCTGGCTACGCAACGATTTGCTTCCACCGCGGACTGCACTCGTCGACCGAGGTGGCCACCCTCGTGCATCGGGCTCCCGAGATGGTCGAGGCCGAGCGCGGCCTGCACGGTCTGATGGTTGAGCTGATCGAAGATGCGATTGCCGAAGGAGGCATCCGCCGGGACCAGCCCGCGGGCGAGCTGGCCGATTACTGTCTCCACGCGCTCGGCGCTGCCGCCCGCGCAACTGACCCGAGCACGGTCGCTCGACTTGTTGACATGGTGCTCGCCGGCATCGGTTGTCGTGAGACTCCGCCAGCGTCCGTAGTCGCGCTCTCATCGACGCATCCGGGTCATCGGCACGAAACAAACTCCGCGGGACACCACTGACGACCGAGCAACCCCACGTGCACCGCCACTCTTGTGGCCGCCCGTTAGCCCGGTTCCGAGCCCGGCATCGGCACGCTGCTAGCGTTGCTACTATCGCAAGTAGTTGATCGTCCGCGCTCCGAGGAGACCTTGTGAAGCTTCGCATCGCCGTCGGGTCGATCCTCGCGGTGGCTGTCGCGCTTGTCATCGGCATCCCGACCGGAATCATCGAAACCCCTTGGTACACGCGCATGACGCCGGTCCTCTGGTGGAACTATCCGGTCTGGGCGGTGTCGTCAGTCCTGACGGGTGCGCTCATCGCGACGTATGTCCGGCAGCCTGCGGCCATGGCGCAGTCGACGCAAGGCGGCAAGACGTTCGTCGGCAGCATGCTCTCGCTGTTCGCAGTGGGGTGCCCGATCTGCAACAAGCTCGTCGTGATGGCGCTTGGGGTCAGCGGAGCCCTGACCTGGTTCGCTCCAGCTCAACCCTTTCTGGCGGTCGGGTCCTTGGGGCTTCTGGCCTACGCGCTCCGCGCACGCCGACGAGCAGCCGTCGCCTGTCGGGTGCCCGTGCAGCAGCCGGTGAGCTAGGGCGACCGGCTGCCATGGCTCTCCCGGCGATGGCCCCCCCATTTGTGCGCCCATTCCTGGGCATCTTTGAAACCGCCCTGGCTCGGGTTGGGTTCCGGGTTGTGGTCTCCCTACTGGCCGGGGTGTCGCTTGCGGCCGCGAGCGCCCCGTGGGAACAGGCCTGGGCGCTGCCCGTCGGGGTTGCGGCATTCGTCGCCGTCGTGGCAGCGGGCGGCCTCCGCTCTTCCTTCCTGTTCGGCTATGTGTTTGGCGCCGCCTACGCCCTGATGCTCACCCCGTGGATGCGGGCCGTGGGTGTCGACGCCTGGCTCATGGTCGGCGCGGTCGTCGCGATCTACTACGGGCTCCTCGGCACGACGATCGCCCTCGTGCGCCGCCTGCCGTGCTGGCCGATCTGGGCTGCCTGCCTGTGGTCGGCGGACGAAATCCTCATGTCCGCGTGGCCGCTCGGCGGCTTCCCGTGGACGCGTCTGGCCTGGGCGACTGCGGAGACGCCGTTCGCCCTGTGGTTCCCGTGGGTCGGCGCGACCGGGGTCAGTCTCCTCGTGGCGATGTCGGGCTCGGTTCTCGCGTGGCTGGTGGTGTCGGCGAAGACCCGACCTCGGGTCGCCGCGGCCGTGTTGTTGTCCGTCGCGTTGGTGGCTCTCCTGCCTGTGGCGATTCGTCCGCATTCGCTGGGACCGGCCTGGCAGCGGGGTTTGCCGAGCGCCACGGTCGCGGTCGTTCAAGGTGATGTGCCCGGTGCGGGTGACGATCTCGTGGCCGTTCACCGTGAGGTCACCGCCAACCAGGTGGCCGCCACGGCGGAACTCGGGTCACGTGTCGCCCGTGGGGAGGTCGAGCGGCCCGACTTCGTGCTCTGGCCGGAGAACTCCACGGCCGTCGATCCGTTCAACGACGCCGCCACTCATGAGAGCATCTCCTCGGCGGTTGCGGCCGTCGACGCCCCCATCTTGGTCGGCGCCATCGTCAACGGCGCCAGACCCGAGACCGTTCTCAATCAGGGGATCGTCTGGACCCCCGACGGTGTCGTCGACGAGCGGTACACCAAGCGCCACCCGGTGCCGTTCGGCGAGTACATCCCGTTCCGCGATGGGCTCGACGGGCTCAAGATCGGACGGCTGGCCATGATTCCCCGCGACATGCTCCCGGGGACGAGATCCACGCCCCTCGACATCAACGGTCTCGCGGTGGCCGACCTGATCTGCTTCGACGTCGCCTTCGACGACTCCGTGGCAGAACAGGTCCGCGAGGGAGCGCAGATGATCACGGTGCAGACCAGCAACGCGATGTTCATCAAAACAGCCCAGCCCCAGCAGCAGTTCACCATCAGCCGCCTCCGAGCGATGGAGACCGGGCGAGCCGTCGTGGTCGCTTCCACCAACGGGATCTCCGGTGTCATCGCACCCGACGGGAGCATCCGGTCGACCATCCCGCCAAGGACCACCGACGTCCTCGTTGCCGAGGTTCCCCTTGTGCGCCGCCTCACCCTCGCGGCCACCGTTGGCGGCCCGCTGAAAGCGCTGGTGCTGGGCGCGGCCGGGGGAGCTCTGGTGTGGGGAGGCATGTGCCGCCTGCACAGAAGGTGGCAATCGCGCGTGCGGACAGATGACGAACCTCGTGACATGGAACAAGTGCTGGTGGAGCGCTCATGACGCCCAGCATCTGGTCCGTGCTGATCATCTTTGTGGTCGCGCCGCTCGCCCTGGCTGGACTCGTCACCACGATCGTTCTGCTGACGACATCGCGGTCGCGTCCACGGGCGGAGGCAGATCAGGCTGCGGCCGAAATCGAGGACGAGCAGGAGGGGGAGGAGCA
>NZ_BAAIFY010000022.1:0-72401 GCF_054653575.1 Nocardioides pyridinolyticus
GGTCAGCTCGCTGAACCAGCGTTCGACCAGGTTGAGCCAGGAGCTCGAGGTCGGGGTGAAGTGGATCGTGAACCGGGGGTGTGCCGCTAGCCAGCGTTGGATTGCGGGGGTCTTGTGGGTGGAGGCGTTGTCCATCACCAGGTGCACCTCGAGGTGGTCGGGCACCCCGTCCGCTGTAGGTGAACTTTTGACTCAGGATACTAGAACATGATCGACGCCGCGGGCGCGACATCGGTGCGCATCGCCCGCCAGAGCTCGGCGGCCGCGCCCGGCCGCGCCTCGGCGATGCGGCCGGCGCGGGCGAGGGCGACCAGGTTGCCGCCGCCGAGGTACGCCGAGCCGAGGGCGTCCACCGGCAGCCGCAGGTCGGCGTCGGCCGCGGTGCCATCGGCCACCGCCGTACCGGTGGCGTCGGCGACGATCCGCCAGGTGCCCGCGTTTCAGGGGGCGTAGGCGTCGGCGACCTCGACGACCACGTCGCACGGCGCGCTCCACGCGCGAGCGGCGAGTGCCTCCGGCAGGTCGACGAGGCGGAGCCAGAGGCTGTCGTAGGTCTCGACCGCAGCCGCCGACCGCGGCCCGCCCACCCAGGCGAGGACCGGGTCGTCGGCACTGCCGGTGCGCAGCATGACGCTGCCGATCAGGTCGAAGTCGACGAGCCGGCGCAGCAGGGCGAGCCGCGTCGCCGGCTCGCCCACGACGACGAAGACGTCGAGCGCCGCTGGGGCGGGCGGCCTCCCACTTGGCAGTGCGCCGGAACATCGCGAAGCCGACGTCCTCACCATCGCGCTGGGCGAACAGGAGCCGCCACGGCTCCTTGTCGCGCAGCTGCTACGGGAAGGACTGGCACACGCGCTCGTAGTACGCGGGGGCGCCGACGATCGCACCGGTGTCGGCGTGCGTGCGGTGGACCACGTGCATGCGATGTGGAGTGTCGGGGTCGGAGGCGTCGGCCATCCGCGTCGTGATCGTGGCCGCGGCCTCGTCGAGGCCGGGCGCCGTCAGCGACGCCCCGCGACCGAGGGTGATCGGCAGCTCCAGCGACGCGAGACCGTAGCCGTACCGCCCGTAGATCGCGGGCTCGCTCGCGTGCAGCGCGGACACGTGCGTGCCCGGGGTGTCGTGGACCTGCTCGAGATGATGGCGCAGCATCGCGGACAGCACGCCGCGGCGGCGGTGGTCCGGGTGCACGCCCACCCATGTGAGCCCGGCGCACGGTACGAGGTCGCCACCGGGGACGGCCAGCTCGAGCGGGTAGGCGCCGTAGATGCCCGGGTACGTCGATGGGTCGCTCGGCCCGTCGGTCTCGGCCGCGAACCGCAGGTCGGCCGGCAGCCCGAGCAGATGCTCCTCGGCCGGGGCCGGCAGCACCTCCTGGAACCACACGACGGTGTCGGTGCGCACGAAGCGCTCGGCGTCGGTGGCCACGCCCACCTCGATGTCACTCACGACGCCAGCCAACAACGTGACCGTCGGGCCGGACAACCAGATTGTCGTGGGTGAGGAACTTGCCGCGCGCCAGCCGGGCCTGGCGGCAGACGCGGTGACCGGGGTGCAGCGCGCCGGCGAGCGGATCCGGGGCGTCGCCGTAACCGGAACGGGGCGTAGAGCTTGCCCGAGTCGGTCTGAGCGCGGGCCGCGGGGTCGCTGACTCCGCGCTCGAGGACATCGAGGCGGTGCGCCCACCCGGCCTCGGTCTGCGGGACCAGGAAGTCCATCGTGCGCGTGGTGATCGCGAGGTTCTCCTGGATGGCGGCCCGGCGCTCGACGTCGTACTCCTCGGCGATCGCGCTGCTGGCAGATCGAGCGCGACCCGACCGCCTCCCGGCATCGGTGCGCGTCGAGGACCACGGTTGGGATCTCCCACCGGGCCAGCAGCAGGGCGGTCGTCTGACCCACCGGCCCGTTCCCGACGACCACCACGGGCAGGCCCGTCGTACATGGCCTCAGGGTAGGGGCTCTGTGTGCTCGGTCGGTGAGGAAGGCTGGCACGCCGGAAGGCAGGCCCGACCCTCGACCGGCCAATGCGCCGTGGATCGGGCATCGACCTGGCTCGGCCCATGTCGGTGCCCGCGAGGGGGTTTCCGGTTCGTCCAGGTCGTGGACAAAGGCGCTTGAGTCCTTCGACTGGCGGTCGTCCTGCTGGAGCCGACCCATGGGCCGCCCGCGGCAGGGCGCGGCAACGAAGGTCCTGTGGCGACCGCCACCTACGCGTCGTGCACGTGCGCTCCATGGTGCAGCACCCTCGAGGCGAACTCGGTCGCCCCTTGCGCCGATGTGCGGACGGGCATCTAATGCAAAAGAAGCGCTTGTTCGGTTCTCGGGATCCTGTTGAGCAGACGGCGGTTTCTCGATACGCCCAGGGTGTCGTGGGCGTCGTGGGCGGTGGGTCCGCGTCTTCCACGCACCTGGTCTCTCCACGCCTTTGGTTGACTCCACGGAAGGGAGTCCGCTCATGAGTCGACCCCGCTTCAAACTGCTCCTCGTTCTCACGACAACGGTTGCGCTCGCCCTCCCGGCAGCGGCCACAGCCGCAATGCCGTCCTCCGATCCTGAGGGACCGCGCTTGCGGCCGTCCCACAGCGTCGCCAAGCACAAGCAGACGTACGGCGTCTCCATGCACAAGATCCGCAGGGCGGCGACCTATCCGCCCGGCGCGGACTTCACCGCGACCTGGCGGCGGTCGGACGCGCTCAAGGTGCATCCCGACCTCACGACAACGGCACCCCGAATCCCCGAGAGCTTCCCGATCATGACCGACCAGGTCTGGGTCTGGGACACCTGGCCACTGACCGGCCTCGACACCAAGCCATTGGCCTACAAGGGATGGTCCGTGATCTTCTCGCTGGTTGCGCCGCGCGACATCGGGTTCGGCGACCGACACTGGCAGGCACGCATCGGCTACTTCTACTCGCGGTCGGGTCAGTCCTGGACGTACGGCGGCCACCTCTTCCCCGAAGGCGCATCCCTCGGATCACGGGAGTGGGCGGGCACGGCGA
The DNA here is from genome assembly GCF_054653575.1 of Nocardioides pyridinolyticus. Taxonomy (NCBI): domain Bacteria; kingdom Bacillati; phylum Actinomycetota; class Actinomycetes; order Propionibacteriales; family Nocardioidaceae; genus Nocardioides; species Nocardioides pyridinolyticus. The sequence continues at coordinate 3,000 of NZ_BAAIFY010000022.1, forward strand.
TCCTCACCGGCGCCCGGCAGGTCAACGCGTTCTACACCGCCTCCGGTCACGACAACGGCGGCATCAATCCCGACGACCCGCTGCAGCGGCTCGCCATGTCGAAGGGCAGGATCCACGCTGATGACGAGCGGGTCTGGTTCACCGGGTTCGACCGACACCGCATCATCGCTGAGCCCGACGGAGAGATGTACCAGACGCTCGAGCAGAGCGAAGGATCTCCCATCATCTACGCCTTCCGCGACCCCTTCGTGTTCCGCGATCCGGCCGACAGGAAGGTCTACGCACTCTTCGAGGGCAACACCGGCGGGCTCGGCGGAACCTACGAGTGCAAGCGCCGCGACCTCGGGACCCTGCCCCCGGGGCACGAGGTTCCTGAAGACTCCAACCTCTACACCGGCAACATCGGACTGATGCGCGCCACGAACAAGGCTCTGACGAAGTGGAAGCTGCTGCCGCCGGTGCTCTCGGCGAACTGTGTGAACCAGCAGACCGAACGTCCCCACCTGGTAGTCCGCAACGGCGTCTACTACCTGTTCACGATCAGCCATCAGTTCACCTACGCCCCAGGGCTGACCGGGCCGGACGGGGTCTACGGGTTCGTCGGACCTTCGTTGCGCAGCGCCTACAAGCCGCTCAACGGCAGTGCGCTGGTGCTCGGCAACCCCCCGGAGGCACCGGTCCAGAACTACAGCCACGAAGTGATGCCCAACCTGCTCGTCCAGAGTTTCATCGACACGATCCCGGGCGAGAACGGACCTGTGTTCGGCGGCACGCTGGCGCCGACGCTCGAGTTGGCCATCCACGGCGCGAACACCTATCTCCGGCGGGTGCTGCCGTACGCCTACATCCCGCCCATGAAGCGAGTGGGGTGAGTCGCAGACCCTGAAGGAGTGGGCCGGTTCTCGCGGCGACGAGGACCGGCCCAGTCGTCGCGTGCGTCGGGAGCCCGCGGCCGGATGAGACCGCGACGACGGCGCCATCGACCGTACCGGGGACCAGCGGAGCGCCGTCAGCCCCGCGTGGGCTCCACGGTGCCCACGACCTCGCCCAGCGCCAGGCGTCCGCCCGAGACCGACGGAGCGGTGTAGCGCAGCGTGACGGTGTCGCCGTCGGCGAGGAAGGCGGACTCGTCGCCCCAGCCGATCTCCAGCAGCGAGCCGCGCTGGTCGGGCGAGGGGCCGCTGATCGTGCCGGAGGCGTAGAGGTCGCCGGTGCGCAGCGAGGCGCCGTTGACGGTGAGGTGGGCGAGCATCTGGGCGGGCGACCAGTACATCGAGGAGTACGGCGGTCGGCTGATGACGTCGCCGTTCACGACGACCTCCACGGTGATGTCGAGGCCCTGCGTCGCGCCGGGTCCGAGGTAGGGGAGCGGCTCCGGGTCCTGCCCCGGCAGGTCGACCCAGGCCGCGTCGAGCGCCTCGAGCGGGGTGACCCAGTGGGAGATCGAGGTCGCGAACGACTTGCCGAGGAACGGGCCGAGCGGGACGTACTCCCAGGCCTGGATGTCGCGGGCCGACCAGTCGTTGAGGCCGACGACCCCGAAGACGTGGTCGGCGAAGGCCGTGTAGGGCACGGGCGACCCGAGCGTCGAGCCGGTGCCGACCACGAAGCCGAGCTCGGCCTCGACGTCCAGCCGCGTGGACGGTCCGAATCCGCCGCCGGGCTTCTGCCCGGTCGGCCGAACCACGGGAGTGCCGGACGCGACGACGGTGCCCGCGCGTCCGTGGTAGCCGACCGGGAGGTGCCGCCAGTTCGGCAGCAGCGCCTCGCCGTCGGGACGGAAGATCCTGCCGACGTTCGTGGCGTGGTCGATCGAGGCGTAGAAGTCGACGTAGTCGGCGACCTCGACGGGCAGGTGGAGCTCGACGTCGGCCAGCGGGACCAGGTTCGGCTCGACCAGGTCGCGCTCGGTCTCGTCGCTGAGCAGGCCGGTCACCCACTGGCGCACGGACGACCGGACCTGCCGCCCCTCGGCCATCAGCGCGTTGAGGGAGCGCTCCTCGAACACGTGGTGCACGTCGAGCATCTCCGCCGCGGCGACCGGCGCGAGGTCGACGACGAAGTCGCCGATCCGCACGCCCACCCGCGGCTCCTCGCCGGGACGCGAGAAGACGCCGTACGGCAGGTTGTCGACGTCGAAGGGGGAGGCGGCGGCTCCGGGGACCCAGCTCGGTGTCGGGGTGGTCACGGCTTCTCCAGCAGTCCGAGGGCGATCAGGTCGTCGAGCGGCTCGCTCACCGAGCAGGAGCCGAACGAGGTGAACCAGCGCCGTGCGCGGTCGAGCTCGACGGTGTCCAGCGCGTCGCCGGAGCGCTCCTCCAGCGTGGCCACGACCTCGTCCCGCGCGGCGCCGTCCCAGGCCAGCCGCGTCGCCACGAGCAGGTTGAGGAACCCGTGGTGCTCCAAGCCGTCGTCGCCGGTGTGCCGCACCGCGCGGTGCAGCCCGGCGGTGCACTTGAACGGCGTCTCCCGGTCCAGCGCCGCGTCGATCCAGCCGGCCAGCGTCGCCGAGGAGGGGTACGCCGCCGCATCGAGGCCGCCCGTCCGGAACTTCAGCCGGAACCCCCGTGCCGCCACCTCGTCCGCCGCTGCCAGCCAGGCCGCCCCCGGGACCGGCTCCGACCCGTGGGCCGGGAGCTCGACATAGACCGGGACGTGGTCGTCGAGCTGGCCCTCGTCCCGGGCGGCGTCGACCGCGGCCCCCACTCGGCGGGCGTTGCCGGCCAGGTCGTCGAGGTCGCGCAGCGCGATCTCGATCCCCTCGACGCCGATGTGCAGCTTGCGCGAGAACGAGGCGAGCCCGCCGATGTTGCCGGCGCCGCCGGTCACCACCACCGACAGGGCGAGCGGCGTGGCCTTGAGCTCGGGGAGGTCGGTGTCCCGCGCCACGAACGTGGCGACGAGGTCGCCGTACGGCTCCGACCGGCGGGCCTGGTGGTCAGCGGCGGCCTGCGCGAGCGGGGCGTCGCCCGGCGGGAAGACCGCGGCGTCGTCGACGAGGCCCCGGAGGCCGGCGGGAAGCGCTTCCGTTGACACGGTGGCTACTCTAACCATGATGCGCATAACGGACGAGCGCATCCGATAAGCGGACGGAGAGGCAGCGCGATGGCCCATTACCGACGCATCGGGGAGGTGCCCCCGAAGCGGCACACCCAGTTCCGGGACGGCGACGGCCACCTCTACCGCGAGGAGCTGATGGGCGAGGAGGGCTTCTCGTCCGACTCCTCGCTGCTCTACCACCGCGGCGTGCCGTCGGCGATCGTCGCGAGCGAGGTCTGGGAGCTGCCCGACCAGACCCGGACGCCCAACCACCCGCTCAAGCCGCGGCACCTGAGGCTGCACGACCTCCAGACCGGCACCGACGCCGTCACCGACCGCCGCCCGGTGCTCGGCAACAACGACGTCCGCATCGGCTACGTCGTCACGGGCACCGACCCCTCGCCGTACTACCGCAACGCGATCGGTGACGAGTGCGTGTACGTCGAGAGCGGCACCGGCGTGGTCGAGACCGTGTTCGGCGTGGTCGGCTACCGCACCGGCGACTACGTCGTCATCCCCCGCGCGACCACCCACCGCTGGGTGCCCGCCGAGCCGAGCCGGCTCTACGCGATCGAGGCCAACAGCCACGTCGCGCCGCCGAAGCGGTACCTCTCCCGCTACGGCCAGCTGCTCGAGCACGCGCCGTACTGCGAGCGCGACCTGTACGGCCCCGAGCAGCCGTTCACGGTCGAGGCCGGCGAACAGCGGCGTGACGTCGAGGTGCTGGTCAAGCACCGCACCAGCGCCGGCGTCGTCGGCACCCGGCTGACCTACGCGACGCACCCGTTCGACGTGGTCGGGTGGGACGGCTGCCTCTACCCGTACACGTTCAACATCGACGACTACATGCCGATCACCGGCAAGATCCACCAGCCGCCGCCGGTGCACCAGGTCTTCGAGGGCCACAACTTCGTGGTCTGCAACTTCCTGCCGCGCAAGGTCGACTACCACGAGCTCGCGATCCCGGTGCCGTACTACCACTCCAACGTCGACAGCGACGAGGTCATGTTCTACGTCGGCGGCGACTACGAGGCGCGCAAGGGCTCCGGCATCGGGATCGGCTCGATCTCGCTGCACCCGGGCGGCCACGCTCACGGGCCGCAGCCGGCGGCGATCGAGGCCTCGCTGGGCGTCGAGTACTTCGAGGAGTCGGCGGTCATGGTCGACACGTTCGCCCCGCTCGACCTGGGGGAGGGCGGGCTCGCGGTCGACGACCCGGCCTACGCCTGGACGTGGGCGGGGCGCGGCCCGGACGACCCGGCCGTGTTCAGCAACAGCTGACGGTCAGCCGATCTTGAGCACGCGGGTGCCGCCGGCGAACCGGTCGTGCCACCCCTGCCGGTTGACCGGGTCGCCGTTGATGCCGACGGCGATCATGATGACCGCGACGAGGCTCGCGACCCCGCCGACGAGGGAGCCGATGACGGGAACCACGCCGGCGATGCTGAAGGCGTTCCAGATGTTGCGGCGCAGGGCCTGCTCCTGGGTGGGCAGCGAGACACCGTCCGGCCCGACCACCTTGAGCTTGAGGACCTGCTTGCCGAGCGTCTGGCCGCGGCCGAACTCCAGGAGGGTGAAGTAGGCCAGGTAGGCCACCGCGGCGAGCACCGTGGTGATGAACCAGGACAGGTAGCCATCGGAGATCGTCCGGATCACGCCGCTGACCACGCCGACGCTGACGCCGAGGATCAGGCCGTCGATGAGGCGGGCGAGGAACCGGTCGAGGAGCCCGCCCGGTCGCGGTACGCCGGGCGGGGCCGACGGGGGCGGGTAGGGCTGGTCGGACGGCGGCGGGGGCACGTTGCTGGACATGGGTCCTCCTCGGAGCGGCGGGTGGTCGGCAACGTAGCCGCTGCGGCCCGGGTACGGACAGAGCCAGAACGGGCCATTGCGAGCCAGGCGCATCGGGGTCGGGTCCGCCGGGTACGGTGCGATGCGAGAACGGATCGGAGGACCACATGGGTCGACGCGCACGTGAGCACGAGATCGACGAGGCCGACGTCAAGGTCGGGGAACCCAAGCACTCCGCGGCCGGCATACCGGCCGTCGCGGTGGCGATGAAGCGGGCCGTGGACCACATGGGGGTACGCCGGTCGGCGCAGACGCTCCTGCGGCTCAACCAGGTCGACGGGTTCGACTGCCAGGGCTGCGCGTGGCCCGACCCCGACGCGGGGCACCGCCACACGGCCGAGTTCTGCGAGAACGGCGTCAAGGCCGTCGCCGACGAGGCGACGCGCGACCACCTCGACCGGGACTTCTTCGCGCGCCACAGCCTGGCCGACCTCGCCGAGCACACCGACTACTGGCTCAACCAGCAGGGGCGCATCACCGAGCCCTACGTCGTGCGCGAGGGCAGCACCCACTACGAGCCGATCTCGTGGGACGACGCGTTCGCGATGATGGCGCGGCACCTGAACGCGATCGCCCCGGACCAGGCGATCTTCTACACCTCGGGCAAGGTCTCCAACGAGGCGGCGTTCCTCTACCAGCTCTTCGTCCGTGCCTACGGCACGAACAACCTGCCCGACTGCTCGAACATGTGCCACGAGTCCACGTCGGTCGCCCTGGCCGAGACGATCGGCATCGGCAAGGGCTCGGTCACGCTCGACGACGTCCACCACGCCGAGCTCATCGTGATCATGGGCCAGAACCCGGGCACCAACCACCCCCGCATGCTCTCGGCGCTCGAGGAGGCCAAGCGCAACGGCGCGAAGATCATCGCGGTCAACCCGCTCAAGGAGACCGGGCTGGTCCGCTTCAAGAACCCGCAGAAGGCCCGCGGGGTGGTCGGTCCCGGCACGGACCTCGCCGACCTCTACCTCCAGGTGCGGACCAACGGCGACCTCGCGCTCCTCCAGGCCCTCGGGCACCTCCTGCTGGAGGCCGGCGCCGTCGACCGCGACTTCATCGAGCGGCACACCACCGGCTTCGAGGAGTACGCCGCCGCGCTCGGCGTCCTCGACTGGGACGCCGTCCTCCGGTCGACCGGGCTCGACCGGGCGGAGATCGAGCAGGCCGCGCGGATGCTCCAGGAGTCGGACAAGACCATCTACTGCTGGGCCATGGGCATCACCCAGCACCGCAACGCGGTGGCCACCGTGAAGGAGATCGCGAACCTCGCGTTCCTCCAGGGCAACATCGGCAAGCCGGGCGCCGGCCTGTGCCCGGTGCGCGGCCACTCCAACGTCCAGGGCGACCGGACGATGGGCATCTGGGAGCGCGCGCCGGAGCACTTCCTCGACGCGCTCCAGCAGGAGTTCGGCTTCGACCCGCCCCGGGAGCACGGTCTCGACAGCGTCGCGGCCATCAAGGCGCTGCGCGACGGCGACGCCAAGTTCTTCATGGGCCTCGGCGGCAACTTCGTGTCGGCGGCGCCCGACACGTCGGTCACCGAGGAGGCGCTCCGCTCCGCGGACCTGACGGTGCAGGTCTCGACCAAGCTCAACCGCTCCCACGTCGTGCACGGCAAGGAGGCCTTGATCCTGCCCGTGCTCGGCCGCAGCGAGAAGGACATGACCGGTGGCCGCCTCCAGCGGATCACCGTCGAGGACTCCATGTCCGCGGTGCACTCCTCCCACGGCCCGGTGACCCCCGCCTCGCCCCACCTGCGCTCCGAGGTCGACATCGTCTGCACGCTCGCCGAGGCGACGCTGCCGGGCGGGCGCGGCATCCCCTGGTCGGAGTTCCGTGCCGACTACTCCCAGATCCGGCGCCGGATCGCCCGGGTGGTGCCCGGGTGCGCGGCGTACGGCGAGAAGGTCGAGAAGCCGGGGGGCTTCACGCTGCCGCACCCGCCGCGGGACTCCCGGACCTTCCCCACGAAGGCGGACAAGGCGATCTTCACGGTCAGCCCCCTCGAGGTGCTCCAGGTGCCGCCGGGCCGGCTGGTGCTCCAGACGATCCGGTCGCACGACCAGTTCAACACCACCATCTACGGCCTCAGCGACCGCTACCGCGGCATCGAGGGCGGGCGTCGCGTGGTGTTCGTGCACCGCGACGACATCGCGGCCCTCGGGTTCGCCGAGGGCGACCTGGTCGACATCGTCAGCGAGTGGGAGGACGGCACCGAGCGACAGGTGCCCACCTTCCGGGTCGTGGCCTACGACCAGCCGCGGGGCTGTGCCGCCGCCTACTACCCCGAGACCAACCCGCTGGTGCCGCTGGAGCACACCGCCGAGGGCAGCAACCAGCCGGCGTACAAGTCGGTCATCGTCCGGCTGGAGCGCTCGGACGGGGGACGCACCGGCGTCGTCCACGCCAGCGACGCCAACAAGGTGACGCCCCCGGGGCGCGGCGACGAGACCAAGAGGTACGTCGAGCCGACCCAGCTGAGCTGACCCGCGCCACAATGGAAGGGTGAGCAACCTCGAGGACAGGCCCGACGAGCTCGAGTGCGTGACCGCCGCGGGCGGCGGCATCGAGATCATGACGCCCCGCGACGTGCCGCTGGGCGGTCCGCGGGCCATGCGCGTGCGGCGCACTCTCCCGCAGCGGGAGCGGCCGCTCATCGGCGCCTGGTGCTTCGTCGACCACTACGGGCCCGACCGGGTCGCCGACACCGGCGGCATGGTGGTGCCGCCGCACCCGCACACCGGGCTCCAGACCGTGAGCTGGCTGTTCGAGGGCGAGGTCGAGCACCGAGACAGCGCCGGCCACCACGCGATGGTGCGACCCGGCGAGGTGAACCTGATGACCGCCGGCCGCGGCATCAGCCACTCCGAGGTGTCGCCGGCGTCGACCGAGACGCTGCACGGCGCCCAGCTCTGGGTCGCCCTGCCCGACGCCGCCCGCCACGCGGACCCGACGTTCGAGCACCACGCGCCCGAGCCGGTCTCCGGCGAGGGCTGGGAGGCGCGCGTCTTCCTCGGCTCGCTGCTCGGCTCGAGCTCCCCGGTCGCGACCCACACGCCGCTGCTCGGCGCCGAGCTGCTGCTCGAGCCCGGCACCCGCCTCGACCTGGACGTCGACGCGACCTTCGAGCACGGTGTGCTCGTCGACACCGGCGTGGTCGCGGTGGACGGTGTCGAGGCCAAGCCGAGCGACCTGGCCTACGTCCCGCCCGGTCGTACGGCGGTCGCGCTGGTCGCCGGCGACCAGCCGGCCCGCGTCCTGGTGCTGGGCGGCCCGCCGTTCGGCGAGAGCATCGTGATGTGGTGGAACTTCGTCGGCCGGGACCACGACGAGATCGTCCGCTTCCGGGAGGAGTGGCAGGCGCAGGTCCTCGACCAGACCGGGCCGCCCGAGTCGCCCGACCAGGCGGGCGGCCTGCGCGAGGACGGTGCGGCCCAGCGCGTCGTCCCCGACGGCCAGCTGGTCCGCGACGGCCGGTTCGGCCGCGTCGTCGGCGACCACCTGCCCCCGATCCCCGCGCCGCCCCTGCCCAACGCGCGGCTGCGCGAGCGCCGCTGATGCCGGCGGTGATGCAGGCGGTGATCGGGGAGGACGGGGTCGCGCGCTGCCCGTGGGCCGGCGGCCCGGGCGTGATGCGCGACTACCACGACGAGGAGTGGGGCCGGCGGGTCAGCGGCGAGGCGGCGTACCTGGAGCGACTGACGCTGGAGGCGTTCCAGTCCGGCCTGTCCTGGTCGACGATCCTCAACAAGCGCCCCGCGTTCCGCGAGGTCTTCCACGGCTTCGACGCCGACGCGATCGCGGCGTTCGGTCCCGGCGACGTCGAGCGGCTGATGCAGGACCCGCGGATCGTGCGCAACCGGCTCAAGATCGAGGCCGCGGTCACCAACGCCCGGGCGAGCGTCGCGCTGCGCGAGGCGGAGGGGCTGGAGGCGTTCGTGCTCTCCTTCGCCCCGGAGGGCGACCACGACGAGCTCGCGACGACCTCCGCCGAGTCGATCGCGCTGTCCAAGGGCCTGAAGAAGCGCGGCTTCGCGTTCGTCGGGCCGACCACGATGTACGCGCTGATGCAGGCCATCGGGATCTTCGACCCGCACCTCGACGGCTGCTTCAGGCGAGGACGCTGAGCACCCTCAGCGCGCCAGGGCGGCGGCCTCCGCGGCGAGCGTGCTGATCCGGTCCCAGTCCCCGGCCGCGACGGCGTCGGCCGGCGTCAGCCAGGAACCGCCGACGCAGCCCACGTTCGGGAGGGCGAGGTACGCCGGGGCGCTCGCTGCGGTGATCCCCCCGGTCGGGCAGAAGCGGGCCGACGGGACCGGGCCGCCGACCGCCTTGAGGAACGCGACGCCCCCGGACGCCTCGGCCGGGAAGCACTTCAGCTCGGTGCAGCCCGCCTCGGTCGCGGCGAGCACCTCGGACACCGTGGCGACCCCGGGCAGGAACGGCAGGCCGGTGTCCCGCATGGCGTGCAGCAGCGCGCCCGTCGTGCCGGGGGAGACGAGGAACTGCGCGCCCGCGTCGGCCGCGAGCTTCGCGTGGCCCGGGCGGGTGATGGTGCCGGCGCCGACGAGGATCTCGGGCACCTCGGCGGCGATGGCCCGGATCGCGTCGAGCGCGGCCTCGGTGCGCAGGGTCAGCTCGATGGCGGGCAGCCCGCCGGCGACGAGCGCGCGGGCGATGCCGACGCCCTCGGCCGCGGAGTGGGCGACGACGACCGGCATCACCGGCACGGTCTCAAGCAGGCTGGACAACGCGGACCTCCTGGGGCGGGGCGGTGACGCCGGGGAAGACGCTGGCGCCGGTGTCGGCCGAGCCGACGGTGGAACGGAAGGCCGCGAACAGCTCGCGCCCGGTGCCCGCCCACTCCGCGCCCTGCGGCGCGCGTCCGGTGACCGGGCGTCGCTGGAGGTCGTCGTGGTCGACGTGCAGGTCGAGCAGCCGGCCGTCGGCGTCGACGGTGATCAGGTCGCCGTCACGCACCCGCGCCAGCGGACCGCCGAGCGCGGCCTCGGGCGTCACGTGGATCGCCGCCGGGACCTTGCCCGACGCGCCGGACATCCGGCCGTCGGTGACGATCGCGACCTTCTGCCCGCGGTCCTGGAGCACGCCCAGCGCGGGGGTGAGCTTGTGGAGCTCCGGCATGCCGTTGGCGGCGGGGCCCTGGTAGCGGACCACCGCGACGAAGTCGCGCCCGTCGAGCTCGCCCGCGCCGAACGCCGCCAGGAAGTCGTGCTGGTCGTCGAAGACCACCGCGGGGGCGGTGACCAGCCGGTGCTGCGGCTTCACCGCTGAGGTCTTGATGACCGCACGGCCGAGCGGGCCGCGCAGCATCCGCACGCCGCCGTCGGCGTCGAAGGGCTCCGCGACCGGGCGGAGCACGGACGTGTCGAGCGACCGCTCCGGGCCCTCCTCCCACGTCAGGTCCCCGTCCACGGCGGAGCCGCGCAGCACGGGCTCGCGCGTGTAGTGCGCCAGTCCGGGGCCGGCCACGGTCCGCACGTCCTCGTGCAGCAGGCCCGCGCCCAGCAGCGTGCGCACGAGGAACGCGACCCCTCCGGCGGCGTGGAAGTGGTTCACGTCCGCCTCGCCGTTCGGGTACATCCGGGTGAGCAGTGGGACGGCGGCCGAGAGGTCGTCGAGGTCCTCCCAGGTCAGCGAGATGCCCGCGGCGCGGGCGATCGCGACCAGGTGGATGGTGTGGTTGGTCGAGCCGCCGCTCGCCAGCAGCGCGACGCAGGCGTTGACGATCGCCTTCTCGTCGACGATCTCGCCGATCGGCGTGGGCTCCCCACCCTGGCGGGTCAGCTCGGTGACGCGGCGCCCGGCGGCCCGGGTGAGCGCGTCGCGCAGGGGAGTGCCCGGGTTCACGAACGACGAGCCCGGCAGGTGCAGGCCGAGCACCTCCATCAGCATCTGGTTGGAGTTCGCGGTGCCGTAGAACGTGCACGTGCCGGCGGAGTGGTACGACGCCGCCTCGGCCTCGAGCAGCTCGTCGCGGCCGACCTTGCCCTCGGCGTACAGCTGGCGGACCTTGGCCTTCTCGGCGTTCGCCAGGCCCGAGGCCATCGGCCCGGCCGGCACGAACATCGTCGGCAGGTGGCCGAAGGACAGCGCGCCGATCAGCAGGCCCGGCACGATCTTGTCGCAGACGCCGAGCATGAGCGCGCCGTCGAACATGTCGTGCGACAGGGCGATGGCCGTCGACATCGCGATCACGTCGCGGCTGTAGAGCGAGAGCTGCATCCCGTCGCGGCCCTGGGTGATGCCGTCGCACATGGCGGGGACGCCGCCGGCGAACTGCGCGATGCCGCCGGCCCGCACGATCGCCTGCTTCAGCGTCTCCGGGTAGTCGCGGAACGGCTGGTGCGCCGAGAGCATGTCGTTGTAGGACGACACGATCGCGACGTTGGGCAACGCGTGGCCGCGGAGAGCGAGCTTGCCCTCGGGCTCCGCGGCCGCGAAGCCGTGCGCGAGGTTGGCGCACGCGAGCCGGCCGCGCGCCGGTCCGGCGTCCGCGGCGGCCCGGGTCCGGGCGAGGTACTCGGCCCGGCCGGGCGCGCTGCGCTCGACGATGCGGACCGTCACCTCGGCGACGGTGGGGTGGAGGGTGCTCATTGGTCGGGCTCCTGCCAGGTTCGGCCGTCGCGCTCGAGGAGCGTGGCGGCGGCGGTCGGTCCGTCGGTGCCGGCGGCGTACCGCTTGGGCCGGTCGGGCGAGCTCGCCCAGCGCTGCAGGATCGGCTCGGTCCACGTCCACGCGGCCTCGACCTCGTCGCGGCGCATGAACAGGGTCGGGTTGCCCTTGATGACGTCCATGAGCAGCCGCTCGTAGGCGTCGGGCAGCCGCACGTCGAAGGCGTTGGCGTAGCTGAGGTCGAGCGACACCGGGCGCAGCCGGTAGCCGCCCGGGCCGGGCTCCTTGGCGGTCAGGTGGAGCCGCATGCCCTCGTCGGGCTGGACCAGGATGTGCAGGCGGTTCGGCTGGGTCACACCCTCGGCGTTCGGGAACATCGAGTGCGGTGGCTCCTTGAACACCACCACGATCTCGGACGCGCGGCGGTCCATCCGCTTGCCGGTGCGCAGGTAGAACGGGACGCCGGCCCAGCGCCAGTTCTGCACCTCGGTCTTGAGCGCGACGAAGGTCTCGGTGCGCGAGCCGGCGTGACCGAGGTCGTCGGAGTAGGACGGGACCGGGACGCCCTCGACCAGCCCCGCGCCGTAGCGGCCCCGGACGGTGTCGGCGTCGACGGCGGCCGGCGTCATCGGCTTGAGGGCCTGGAGGACCTTGAGCTTCTCGTCGCGGACGGTCTCGCGGCCGACGTAGGTCGGCGGCTCCATCGCGACCAGGCAGAGCAGCTGGAGCAGGTGGTTCTGCACCATGTCGCGCAGCGCGCCGGCGGCGTCGTAGTAGGCGCCGCGGCCGCCGACGCCGACGGTCTCGGACACCGTGATCTGCACGTGGTCGACCCACCGGGAGTTCCACAGCGGCTCGAGGAAGGCGTTGGCGAAGCGGGTGACGAGGAGGTTCTGGACGCTCTCCTTGCCGAGGTAGTGGTCGATGCGGAAGATCTGCGACTCCTCGAAGACCCGTCCGACGGACTCGTTGACCTCGCGGGCCGAGGCGAGGTCGTGGCCGATCGGCTTCTCCAGCACCACGCGGGCGCGCTCGTCGACGACGCCGATCTCGTCGAGTCGCTGGCAGATCGAGCCGAAGAGCAACGGTGCGACCGCGAGGTAGAAGACGCGGACCGTCTGCTCGGGGTGCGGGCGGTCCTTGAGCAGCGCATGGAAGCGGTGCCAGTCGTCGGGGTCCTCGGCGTCGAGCCTGAGGTGGTGCAGTCGGGCGAGGAACCGGTCGACCGCGCCGTCGTAGAGGTCGCTCGGCTCGACGTACGTCGTGAGTGCCTCGCGGACCACGCCGCGCCAGCCGTCGTCGTCGAGCTCGGACGTCGAGACCCCGAGTACCCGGTAGTCGGCGGCCAGCTGGCCCTCGACGTCGCGGTGGTAGAGCGCAGGAAGCAGCTTGCGGAGCGCGAGGTCGCCGGTCCCGCCGAACACCGTGAAGTCGCACGTGTCCGGGAGCACGTGAGGGGCCGGATGGTGGTCCATGGCGTCCACCGTAGGAAGGTCTTTGGCATGATGCAAGCGCAACTAAGGTTTTTAGACGATCTAAGTAGGGAGGTTTATGCTCGCCCCGTGACCCAGCTGGCCGAACTCCGCGAGAGTGCCGCTCCGGCGACCGCGGGCGAGCTGCTCGAGCTCGTCCGCACCGGCCGTGCCGTGACGCGCTCACAGCTGCGCGCCCTCACCGGTCTCTCCCGCACCGCGGTGACGGCGCGGGTCAGCTCGCTCACCGCGGGCGGGCTGCTGCTCATCGGCGAGGAGCTCGCCTCCACCGGCGGCCGGCCGCCGGGCGCCCTGGTCTTCAACAAGGACGCCGGCGTCGTGCTCGCGGTCGCGATCGGTCGCTCCCGCAGCCAGCTCGCGGTCCTCGACCTCGACGGCCAGGAGCGGTCCTCGGACTCCCGCGACCACGAGGTCGGCGCCGGCCCCGACGAGCTGCTGCCCTCGATCGCCGACCGGCTCAAGGGCATGCTCGACGGCGTCGAGCCGCCGGTGCTGGGCATCGGCCTCAGCCTGCCGGGCACGCTCGACCCGGTCCGCGGCCTCTCCATCGGCTCGCCGGTGATGTCCGGCTGGGACGGCGTCGAGCTGGCGCCCTACTTCGCCGAGGTCGCCGAGGCCCCGCTCTTCGTCGCGAACGACGCCGACGTGCTCGCGCGCTCCGAGCTGCTCGCCGGGTCCGGCCAGCTCGAGCACGCCCTCGTGGTCAAGGCGTCCACCGGCCTCGGACTCGGCATCGTGGCCGACGGCCGGGTGCTCAGCGGCCACCTCGGCGCGGCCGGCGAGATCGGCCACACCACCGTCGACGCGGCGGGCGACCTGCCCTGCCGATGCGGTGCCACCGGCTGCCTCGAGACCATCGCCGCCGGCTGGGCGCTCGTCGCGCGGATGGCGCAGGAGGGGCAGCCGGTCGACCACGTGCGCGACCTGGTGGCGCTCGCGCTCCAGGGCGACTCCTTCGCCCGCGGCCTGCTGCGCGACAGCGGCCGCGAGCTCGGGGAGGTGCTCGCCGTCGCGATCAACCTGCTCAACCCCGTGGCGGTCGTCATCGGCGGCGACATGGCGGCGGCGTTCGACTTCTACGTCGCCGGCGTGCGCGAGAGCGTCTACCGCCGATCCGCCCCGCTCGCGACCCGCGACCTCCAGTTCGTGCCGGCCACCCACGGCGACCGCGCCGGTGTCGTCGGCTGCGGCGCGCTCGCGCTCGACCACGTCCTCGCGCCGGTGGCCGTGGACGCGAGGTTGGCTGCCCTCTCCCAGGGGTGACCCGCAGCCGCGATCACGATGTGCGTGCTGGTGGCGGCCTTCCGGTCTAGTGTCCCTGCCGTGAGCCGCGTGCACGCCTTCGGTCCGGACGCCCTCGGGGACCTCGACGCGGTCGGGCTGGTCACCGCGATCCAGGAGGGGCAGGTCTCGATCCCCGAGGTGACCGAGGCCGCGATCGCCCGCACCGAGAAGGTCGCGCCCGAGCTCAACGCGGTCGCCCACGTCGCCTACGACCGGGCGCGGGCGGAGGCCCGGGACCCGCGCGGCGGCTTCTTCGCCGGCGTACCGACCTTCGTCAAGGACAACTGCGACGTCGCGGGCATGCCGACCCAGCAGGGCTGCGACGCCTATCGGGCGCGGGTCGCGCCGGTCGACGGCGACTTCGCCCGGATGTTCCTCGCCACCGGGCTGGTGCCGCTCGGCAAGACCCGGCTCTCGGAGTTCGGCTTCAGCCCGTCGGCCGAGCACCCCCGGTTGGGCGCGGTCCGGTCGCCCTGGGACACCACGCACACGGCCGGCGCCTCGTCGGCCGGCTCCGCGGCGCTGGTCGCCGCAGGCGCGGTGCCGATCGCGCACGCGAACGACGGAGGCGGCTCGATCCGCATCCCCGCCGCGATCAACGGGCTCGTCGGGCTCAAGCCGACGCGCGATCGGCTCGCCCAGGACAGGTTCGCGCGGCAGCTGCCGGTCCGCATCGTCTCCGACGGGGTGGTGACCCGCTCCGTGCGCGACACGGCGGCCTTCATGCGCGAGGCGGAGTACGTCTACCGCCAGCTCAGGCTCCCGCCGATCGGCGACGTCACCCGGCCCGGCCGGGCTCGCCTGCGGATCGCCGTGCACACCTCCGGGATCGGCCGGGACGCCGCGCCCGAGGTCGTCGAGCTGACGCTGAAGACGGCCCGGCTGCTCGAGGAACTCGGCCACCGCGTCGACCAGATCGACCACCCGGCGCCGGCGACCGTGCCCGACGACTTCCTCCTCTACTGGTCGATGCTCGCGATGGTGATCGTGCGTACCGGCCGCCGCCAGCTCGGTGCCGACTTCGACCGGGCCCGCCTCGACAACCTCACGCTCGGGCTCGACCGGCACTGCCGCAGCCGCCTGCGCCGCCTCCCGGGCGCGATCGCCCGGCTGCGCCGGCTGCCGCGGGTCTCCGCGGAGTTCCACCGGCGGTACGACGTGTCGCTGACGCCCACGCTGGCGCTCCCCACCCCGCAGGTCGGTCACCTCGACCCGACCGCCGACTACGACACCGTGATGGGGCGGATCCAGGACTGGGTCGCGTTCACCCCGTGGCAGAACGCCACCGGGGACCCGGCGATCTCGCTGCCCCTCGCGACGACGTCCGAGGGGCTGCCGCAGGGCATGATGCTGGCGGCCGGAGCGGGCCGGGAGTCGACCCTCCTGGAGCTCGCGTTCGAGCTCGAGGAAGCGGCTCCGTGGGCCCGGATCACCGACTGACTTCCGGGCCGTTCCGAGGGCCGTTTTCGGGGTCCCGGTCCCCGATTTTTCGATCCCGGAGAGCGTGTGTATTGTTCTCCGTCGTTGCCCCTTTAGCTCAGTCGGCAGAGCGTCTCCATGGTAAGGAGAAGGTCTACGGTTCGATTCCGTAAAGGGGCTCTGGGCAGGACGTTGGACCCACCATTAGTCTGGTGGGTGCAGCCGTGCCCGTGGCGGGGTAGCTCAGGTGGTTAGAGCACACGGCTCATAATCGTGGTGTCGCGGGTTCGAGTCCCGCCCCCGCTACTCACCACCAGCGACACCCTGTACCGACAAACAAGGACTTCCCGTGGCCAGCAAGAGCTCTGACGTTCGCCCCAAGATCACGCTCGCCTGCGTCGAGTGCAAGGAGCGGAACTACATCACCAAGAAGAACCGGCGCAACGACCCCGACCGGTTGGAGATGAAGAAGTTCTGCCCGCGCGACCGCAAGCACACGCTGCACCGCGAGACCCGCTGATCGCGTCTTCCGAGACGGCCCGCCAGTTGCTGGCGGGCCGCTTCGCATTTCAGACCCGGCACTGCGGCCGGTCCCAGGCGCGTACGCCGCGCACCTCGATCTTCAGCAGCTGCGGCACCACCGGACGACCGCCCTGCTCCTGGTAGTGGGGCGTCCCGGACTCGCTGACCACCCACAGGGTGTCGCCGTCGAGGTCCATCCCCTCCGCGCCCGGCACGAAGCCGCGCCGCCCGAACGGGCCCACGAGCACGCCGCACCGGGTCACCGACTTCGCGAACCAGGGCTGCCGGTCGAACGCCGCGCCCTGGGTCGCCCGCGGCGCGACCGAGTGCCGGTCGGCCAGGTCCTCGCTCAGGTCGAGCGTCCCGGACCCCACCAGCTCGTCGACGTCGAACCAGTCGACCTGCGCCTTGCGCCACGGGTGCCAGCGCCCGATGCCCAGCCGCCCCTCGTCGTCGTGCACGGCGAAGGACCCGCGCAGCGGCGGGAGGAGCGCCCACGCCCGTTCGACGTCGAGCGTGTCGGGGTCGAGCAGCCACAGGCGCTCGGTCTCCACGAGCCACAGCCCGTGCTCGTCGGCGACGAGACCGCCGCCGTGCCGGCAGGAGACCGACGGACGCTGGCCCACCTGGCCGGTCACGGGCGCGAGCCGCGCCTCCTGATCACCGGTCCGCACGTCGTACCGCTCGACGGCGCAGTAGCGCCTGCTCACCCGTGCCGACGCCGCCAGCCCGCTCACCCACGCGGTGCGGCCCTCCACGACCAGGCCCTGGGGGACGAACCCGTTGCCGGTGCGGAGCCACACGCCCGCGCACACGTGCTCGTCGTTGGGCCAACGGTCCAGGGCCAACTTCTCGAGCCAGCGCGGCGGCGTGCCCCGGACGTCGCGGTAGTCGAGCGGCCCGCACGACGTCGACGCCGCGCGGTCCTCCGGCGGCGGTTGCGGACCGGCCGCGGTGCACCCGGCGACCAGCAGCACGAGGGCCAGGAGCAGCAGGCTAGGTTGACGGCATGCCTGTCGACCAGTCGCTCGTCGGCCGGGTCTTCCCACCCACCCGACCCTATGTCGTGACCGCCGAGAGCATCGGCGACTTCGTCGCCTCCACCGGCGGCGAGTACGCCGGCGGGCCGGCCCCGGCGACGTACCCCATCGTGCTCGCGTTCGACGCGATGAACGCCTTCCTCGAGTCCGAGTCGATCGACCTGTACCGGATCGTGCACGGGCAGCAGGAGTTCGCCTACGAGCGGCCGGTCGTGCCCGGCGACGAGCTCACCGCGACGCTCACCGTCGCGAGCCTGCGGCAGATCGCCGGCAACGACATCATCGGCACCACCAGCGAGATCACCGACGCCTCCGGCGCCCTGGTCTGCTCGACCTCCGCGACCCTCGTGCACCGGGGCGGTGAGGCATGAGCCTGGCGACCCAGACCTACACCGTGACCCGGGCCGACCTGGTCCGGTACGCCGCCGCGAGCGGCGACCAGAACCCGATCCACCAGGACGAGGACGTCGCCCGCAGCGTCGGCCTGCCCGGGGTGATCGCGCACGGCATGTACACGATGGCGCTGGCCGCCCGCGCGGTCGAGGCGTGGTTCCCCGGGGCCGAGGTGGTCAGCTTCGGCTGCAAGTTCACGAACCCGGTCGTCGTCCCGGGGGAGGGCGGCGTCGGCGTCGAGGTCGCCGGTGAGGTGAAGTCGGCCGAAGGCGGCCTGACGACCGTCGCGCTCACCGTCACCTGCGGGGGCCAGAAGGTGCTCGGCATGCCGAAGGCAGTCGTGCGTGCCTGAGCTGAGGGACCACACCACGCTCCGGCTCGGTGGCCCGGCCGACGAGTGGGTCACGGTGGCCACCGAGGCCGACCTCGCGAGTGCCCTCGACACCGATCTCCCGGTGCTGGTCCTGGGCGGCGGCAGCAACCTCGTGGTCGCCGACGAGGGCTTCCGCGGCCGGGTCGTCGAGATCGCCACCCGCGGCGTCGCCCCGGACGTCGAGGACGGCGTCTCCTGCGGCGGTGTGATGGTCACCGTGGCGGCGGGCGAGCCGTGGGACGACTTCGTCGCGCGCGCCGTCGAGCGCGAGTGGGTGGGCGTCGAGGCGCTCTCCGGCATCCCCGGCTCCGTCGGCGCGACGCCGATCCAGAACGTCGGCGCCTACGGCCAGGAGGTCAGCCAGACCATCGCCTCGGTGCGGGTCTGGGACCGCACGCTGCGCGGCGTCCGGACGTTCGCCAACGCCGACTGCGGCTTCGGCTACCGCACCTCGCGCTTCAAGGCCGACCCCGGCCGACACGTCGTGCTGTCGGTGACCTTCCAGCTCCGCCAGGGCTCGCTGGGGGGACCGGTCGCCTACGCCGAGCTGGCCCGGACGCTCGGCGTCGAGCCGGGGGAGCGGGCCCCGCTCGCCGACGTACGCCGGGCGGTGCTGGCGCTGCGCGGCGGCAAGGGCATGGTGCTCGACGCCGGGGACCACGACACGTGGAGCGCCGGCTCGTTCTTCACCAACCCGGTGGTCGCCGCCGACGCGGTGCCCGAGGGTGCCCCGGCCTGGCCTCAGCCGGACGGCACCGTGAAGACCAGCGCCGCCTGGCTGATCGAGCACGCCGGCTTCGCCAAGGGCCACGGCACCGACCGGGTGGCGCTCTCCTCCAAGCACACGCTCGCCATCACCAACCGCGGCGGCGCGAGCACCGCCGAGCTGCTCGCGCTCGCACGCGAGGTGCGCGACGGCGTCGAGGCGCGCTTCGGCATCCGGCTCGTCAACGAGCCGGTGCTGGTCGGCTGCGAGCTCTAGTAGCTGTACGTCGGGTCGTTGGCGACGTTCACCATCGCGAGGCCGATGATCGCGGCGAGGACCAGGACCCCGAGAATGAGCAGGATGGTGCCGATGATGCCCATGATCCTGCCGGCCGAGGCGGTGCCCTCCCCGGCGTAGGCCTCGGGGTTGGCGCGGATCTCGCGGACCGCCTTGGCTCCGATCATCCACGCGAACGGCGACAGGACCAGCGTGATGCCGCCACACGTCACGAGGCCGGCCAGGCCGATGATGCCCAGCACCAGCGCGGTCGTGGCCGAGGGGTGGTTCTGCTTCGGAGCCTGGTAGCCGTAGGGCTGCTGCGGGTAGCCGTACGGCGGCTGCTGCGCGGGCTGCTGGTAGCCCGGCTGTTGCTGGGGGTAGTACGGGTTCTGCGGGGGCTGCTGCTCGCCGTAGGGGTTCTCGGGGCCCGTCGTCATGGGGCCATCCTGTCATCGCTCGCGAGCCAGCCGTCGATGTCGCCGAGGATGGCGGCCTTCGCGTCCTCCGGCGCCCGGGAGGCGCGGACCGACATCCGGGCCAGCTCCGCCAGCTGCTCGTCGGAGAGCTCGTGGGCGGCGCGCATCGTGGCGTACTGGCCGGCCAGCCGCGACCCGAAGAGCAGCGGGTCGTCGGCGCCGAGTGCGACGGTGGCCCCGGCGGCCAGCAGTGTCGGCAGCGGCACCGACGTCAGGTCGGAGTAGACGCCGAGCGCCACGTTGGAGGTCGGGCACACCTCGAGGACCACGCCCGCCTCGGCGATCCGGTCGAGGAGCGCCGGGTCCTCGGCCGCGCGGACGCCGTGGCCGAGGCGCTGCGCGTGCAGCTCGTCGAGGCAGACCCGGATGTGCTCGGGCCCCCGGAGCTCGCCGCCGTGCGGCGCCAGCAGCAGGCCCGCCCGCTCGGCGATCCGGAACGCCGGCGCGAACTCGCCGGTGCGCCCGCGCCGCTCGTCGTTGGAGAGCCCGAAGCCCACGACGCCGCGGCCGGCGTACTGTCCGGCCAGGCGGGCCAGCGTGCGGGCGTCCATCGGGTGCCGGGTGCGGTTGGCGGCGATCACGACCGCCATGCCCAACCCGGTCTCCCGGGAGGCCTCCCGGACCGCGTCGAGCACCAGGTCGGTGAACGCGGTGATGCCGCCGAAGCGCGCGCCGTAGCCGCTCGGGTCGACCTGGATCTCCAGCCAGCGGCCGCCGTCGCGGAGGTCGTCCTCCGCGGCCTCGCGGACCAGCCGCCGCACGTCGCCCTCGGTGCGCAGCACCGACCGCGCGACGTCGTAGAGCCGCTGGAACCGGAACCAGCCCTTCTCGTCGGCCGCCGACAGCTTCGGCGGCCAGTCCAGGGCGAGCTGGTCGGGCAGCGCGATCCCGTCGCGGGCCGCGAGCTCGAGCAGCGTCGAGTGCCGCATCGACCCCGTGAAGTGCAGGTGCAGATGCGCCTTGGGGAGGGCGTGGAGATCCCTCAAGTCAGGCGAAGAGCTTCTGCAGCCGGGTGATGCCCTCGGCGAGGTCGTCGTCCCCGAGCGCATAGGACAGCCGGAGGTAGCCGGGCGAGCCGAACGCCTCGCCGGGCACGACCGCGACCTCGGCCTGGTCGAGGATGTACTCGCTCAGCTCCGCGGACGTGGTGATCGTGCGGCCGTCGTACTCCTTGCCGAGCAGGCCCCTGACCGACGGGTAGGCGTAGAACGCGCCGCCCGGGGTCGGGCACTCGACGCCGTCGATCTCGTTGAGCATCGCGACGATCGTCCGGCGACGCCGGTCGAAGGCGGTCTTCATCTCCTCGACCGCGGACAGGTCGCCCTCGAGGGCGGCGAGCGCGGCGCGCTGCGAGACGTTGGCGACGTTCGAGGTGGCGTGTGACTGGAGGTTGGTGGCGGCCTTGACCAGGTCGGCCGGGCCGATCATCCAGCCCACCCGCCAGCCGGTCATCGCGTAGGTCTTCGCCACGCCGTTGACGACCACGGTGTGGTCGGCGACGTCGGGGCACAGCACCGGCAGCGAGCCGGTCTCGATGCCGTCGTAGACCAGGTGCTCGTAGATCTCGTCGGTGAGCACCCACAGCTCGTGCTGCTCCACCCACGCGCCGATCGCCCGGATCTCGTCGGCGGTGTAGACGGCGCCGGTCGGGTTCGACGGGGACACGAACAGCAGCACCTTGGTGCGTTCCGTGCGCGCCGCCTCGAGCTGCTCGACGGTCACCTTGTAGTCCTGGGTCTCGTCGGCGAGCACCTCGACCGGCGTACCTCCGGCGAGCTGGATCGCCTCCGGGTAGGTCGTCCAGTACGGCGCCGGCACGATCACCTCGTCGCCCGGGTCGAGCATGGTGGCGAACGCCGCGTAGATGGCCTGCTTGCCGCCGTTGGTGACCAGCACCTGACCGGGCTCGATCTCCAGGCCGCTGTCGCGGCGGGTCTTCTCCGCGATCGCGTTCTTCAGCTCGGGCAGGCCGCCGGCCGGGGTGTACCGGTGGTTCTTCGGGTCGCGCGCCGCGTCGACGGCGGCGTCGACGATGTAGCTCGGCGTCGGGAAGTCCGGCTCGCCCGCGCCGAAGCCGATCACGGGACGGCCCTCGGCCCTGAGCGCCTTCGCCTTCGCATCCACCTTCAGCGTCGCGGACTCGGCGATCGCGCCGATCCGGCGGGAGACGCGACGGGAGCGGGGAGAGGTCTCGGGGGAGGTCATGGCACCATCGTAGGGCGGTCGCGCGGGGGCCCCGACAGGCGGTTTGGACTCGGGATCACCTCACCCCGTAGACTTCAGGATCAGTGGATTCCCACAGGCTCAGCCATGCCCACAGGCAGGCTGTCCCGGAGCCACTGGCGAAGGGCACTAGCTCAACTGGCAGAGCATCGGTCTCCAAAACCGAAGGTTGGGGGTTCAAGTCCCTCGTGCCCTGCAAGGAACCAGTAGACGAGGAGAGGTGAGGACGTGCCGGACAGCAAGGCAGTCCGCGGACCGCGCGGCGGGGACACCCACAAGCGCACGAGCCTCCCCACGTTCTACCGGCAGGTGGTGGCAGAGCTCCGCAAGGTCGTCTACCCGACCCAGGAGCAGTTGGTCACCTACTTCATCGTGGTCATGGTGTTCGTCGTCGTCCTGATGACGATCGTGTCGCTGCTCGACCTGGGCTTCGGCAAGCTCGTGTTCGCGATCTTCACCGGCGGGTCCAGCACCTGATCGAGGCCCCCGGTCCACCCAGCAGCACCCGAACATCGATGGAGCAGTACGTGTCTGAGCAGGAGTACGACTCGGTCGAGACCGACGAGACGACCCCCGAGGTCGAGACGTCCCTCGAGGACCAGTACGGCGAGCCGAACGACGGTCCCGAGGTGGAGGACGACCCCCGCCTGGACGCCGAGGTCACCGACGAGGACAGCGACGAGGCCATGGGCCTCGACGACCACGAGGCCGTGGGCACCAGCCGCGAGCTCTCCGAGGCCGAGGGCGACGAGGACCCGGTCTTCGAGGACTCCGAGGGCTCGGTGGACTCGGACGACTCGGAGGACTCCGACGACCCGGACGAGTCCGCCGAGTCCGAGGCCGACGACAACGACCCGCTCGAGGCGTTCCGCCGCGAGCTGTGGGCCAAGCCGGGTGACTGGTTCGTCGTGCACACCTACTCCGGCATGGAGAACCGGGTGAAGTCGAACCTGGAGAACCGCATCATCTCCCTCAACATGGAGGACTACATCCACGAGATCGTGGTCCCCACCGAGGAGGTCGCGGAGATCAAGAACGGCCAGCGCAAGATGGTGCGCCGGACCGTCCTCCCCGGCTACGTCCTGGTCCGCATGGACCTCACCGACGAGTCGTGGGCCGCCGTGCGGCACACCCCGTCGGTCACCGGCTTCGTCGGCCACAGCCACCAGCCGGTGCCGCTGTCGATGTCCGAGGTCGAGAGCATGCTCGCTCCGGCCGTCGTCGCCCGCGCCGAGGCCGAGGCGGTCGCCGCCGGCACCCCGGCCGCGTCCGGTGGCGGTGCCGCGAAGAAGCCGGTCGAGGTCGCCGACTTCGACGTCTCCGACTCCGTCATGGTGGTCGACGGCCCGTTCGCCACGCTCCACGCCACGATCACCGAGATCAACGCGGAGTCCCAGCGGGTCAAGGCGCTGGTCGAGATCTTCGGCCGCGAGACCCCGGTCGAGCTGAGCTTCAGCCAGATCCAGAAGGTCTGACGATTTCGCGCTCCGCCGCGCGCGGAGCACAATTGTCCGGTTGCCCGCGTGACACCGGGCGCAGCAGGTGGCAGAGGCGTACGACGTACTCCTCGTCATGACCACGAGACAGAAAGAGAAGCAGCATGCCTCCGAAGAAGAAGATCGCCGCACTGGTCAAGGTGCAGCTCCAGGCCGGTGCCGCGACGCCGGCTCCGCCGGTCGGTACCGCCCTCGGTCCGCACGGCGTGAACATCATGGAGTTCTGCAAGGCGTACAACGCCCAGACCGAGTCCATGCGCGGCAACGTCATCCCGGTCGAGATCACGATCTACGAGGACCGGTCCTTCACCTTCATCACGAAGACCCCGCCGGCCGCTGAGCTGATCAAGAAGGCCGCGGGCCTGCAGAAGGGCTCCGGCGTCCCGCACAAGGAGAAGGTCGGCAAGCTGACCAAGGACCAGGTGCGCGAGATCGCCCAGACCAAGCTGCCGGACCTCAACGCCAACGACATCGACGCCGCGATGAAGATCGTCGAGGGCACCGCCCGCTCGATGGGCGTCACGACCGACTGAAGCCGTGGGAGGGCCGCGCTGGCCCGCTAACCACATCTTTTCCAAGAGAAACGAGAAGCTCATGCAGCGCAGCAAGACCTACCGCGCGGCGGCGGAGACGTTCGACAAGGACGAGCTCCACGCCCCGCTGGCCGCGATCAAGATCGCGAAGACCACCAGCAAGAAGAAGTTCGACGAGACCGTCGACGTCGTCATGCGCCTCGGCGTGGACCCGCGCAAGGCGGACCAGATGGTCCGCGGCACGGTGAACCTGCCGCACGGCACCGGCAAGACCGCCCGCGTCCTCGTGTTCGCGAACGCGGACAAGGCCGAGGCCGCCCGCGAGGCCGGCGCCGACGTCGTCGGTGGCGACGAGCTCATCGAGAAGGTCTCCGGTGGCTGGCTCGACTTCGACGCCGTCGTCGCGACCCCCGACATGATGGGCAAGGTCGGTCGCCTCGGCCGCGTGCTCGGCCCCCGTGGTCTCATGCCGAACCCGAAGACCGGCACCGTGACGCCGGACGTGGCCAAGGCCGTGTCCGACATCAAGGGCGGCAAGATCGAGTTCCGCGTCGACCGGCACGCCAACCTGCACTTCATCATCGGCAAGGCCTCGTTCTCCGAGGTCCAGCTCGCCGAGAACTACGCCGCGGCGCTGGAGGAGGTGCTCCGTCTGAAGCCGGCCAGCTCGAAGGGCCGCTACATCAAGAAGGTCACCGTCTCCACCACGATGGGCCCCGGCATCCAGGTCGACCCGAACCGCACGCGCAACGTCGCGGTCGAGGACGAGAACGCCCCGGCCTGACCCCTGTTCGACGCCGAGTCGGCGCAGTCTCAGCTGAGACTGCGCCGACTCGCCATTTCGGAGCCTTGGTTTCGAGACGGCTTGCGCAGTCCCTCGCTGGCGCTCGGCTCTGCGCGAGCCTTTTCAACCTCCACGCAGCATCGATCCCTCCTCGCAGGCTCGGACGGATCAGCTCGGCGATTTGGCAGTGGTCCGGACGGGCGCGTACTGTTCCCGACGAAACCAGAGACCGCCGGTTGTCCGGCTGCGCCAGCAGTCGGACCGAAGGCTCCGTGGAGACACGGACGGCCCGCGCAGGTGACAGAGCGGATCCTTCGGATCCATACGCCCTGGGCCTGCGCTCGGGGCGTTCGTCTTTCTCCGGGCCCTCGATCCGGTGGTCACCACCGGAAGGAGACCCATGGCGCGGGCAGACAAGCAGGCGGCCGTCGCGGAGATCGTTGAGTCCTTCAACGACAGCGCTGGCGCCGTGCTGACCGAGTACCGCGGTCTCACCGTGAAGCAGCTGCAGGACCTGCGGCGCTCCCTCGGCGAGAACGCCAACTACGCCGTGGTCAAGAACACGCTGGCCAAGATCGCCGCCACCGAGGCGGGCATCTCGGGCTTCGACGACCTCCTGAACGGCCCGACCGCCATCGCCTTCATCAACGGCGACGTCGTCGAGGCCGCGAAGGGTCTGCGTGACTTTGCCAAGGCGAACCCCGCCCTCGTCATCAAGGGCGGCGTCCTGGACGGCAAGCCCCTCGACGCGTCGGAGGTGGCCAAGCTGGCCGACCTCGAGTCGCGCGAGGTGCTCCTGGGCAAGCTGGCCGGCGCGATGCTCGCGTCGCTCAGCCAGGCCGTCTACCTGCTCAACGCGCCGATCGCCCAGGCCGCCCGCCTCGCGGGTGCGCTCCAGGCGAAGGCCGAGCAGGACCCCTCGATCCTCGCAGGTGGTGCTGGTGCGGCTTCGGCCGAGCCGGTCGCCGCTGACGAGGCTCCCGCCGAGGAGGAGGCTCCCGCTGAGGAGCCCGCCGCCGAGGCCGCCTCTGACGAGGAGACCGCCGAGGCCTGAGCCTCGGCGAACCACCACCTGAAACCCGGTCCGGACGCAGCAGCTGCCGGACCAACCGAATGGAAGGAAGCGCCACCATGGCGAAGCTCAGCACCGACGAGCTCCTCGACGCGTTCAAGGAGATGACGCTGATCGAGCTCAGCGAGTTCGTGAAGCAGTTCGAGGACACCTTCGGCGTCACCGCCGCCGCTCCGGTTGCCGTTGCCGCGGCTCCGGCCGCGGGCGGCGCGGCGGCCGGCGGCGACGCCGCCGGCGGTGCCGACCAGGACGAGTTCGACGTCATCCTGGAGTCGGCCGGCGACAAGAAGATCAACGTCATCAAGGAGGTGCGCGCACTCACCTCCCTCGGCCTGAAGGAGGCCAAGGAGCTGGTCGAGTCCGCCCCCAAGGCGATCCTCGAGCACGTCGCGAAGGACGTGGCCGAGAAGGCGAAGGAGGCCCTCGAGGGCGCCGGCGCCACCGTCACCCTCAAGTGACGTCTGCCAGCTGAACCCAGCTGAACCCTCACGAGGGGCGGTCCACCCGGTCGGGTGGGCCGCCCCTCGTGGCATTGCCGGACGACGGTCCAGACCGCTCCCCGCGGAGGTGTACGCAGGCAGGGAGCGGGGAAGGAAACTCGCGCGTAACTTCGCGGTGACGGTCGCGTTGTTACCGGTCAGTGGGCAGGGAGCGTGACAGCTGTGTCCAGTGCCGAGCCGGGTGCACGCAGGACGACGGAGGGGACAGGGGATCGATGGGTGTCGAGATCGAGGTCGAGCACCTCAGCAAGTCGTTCGGGAAGCAGTTGATCTGGGGTGACGTGACCCTGACCGTCCCGGCCGGCGAGATCTGCGTGATGCTCGGCCCGTCCGGTACCGGCAAGTCCGTGTTCCTCAAGACCCTGATCGGCCTCCTGAAGCCCGACCAGGGCTCGATCGTCATCGAGGGCACCGACATCGCCACCTGCTCGGAGAAGGACCTCTACGAGATCCGCAAGCTCTTCGGCGTGCTGTTCCAGGACGGCGCGATGTTCGGCTCGATGAACCTCTACGACAACGTCGCCTTCCCGCTGCGCGAGCACACCAGGAAGTCCGAGTCCGAGATCCGCGACATCGTCATGGAGAAGATGGACCTCGTCGGTCTCATCGGCGCCGAGGACAAGCTGCCCGGCGAGATCTCCGGCGGCATGCGCAAGCGCGCCGGCCTAGCGCGCGCGCTCGTGCTCGATCCCGAGATCGTGCTCTTCGACGAGCCGGACTCCGGGCTGGACCCGGTGCGCACCGCGTTCCTCAACCAGCTGATCGTCGACCTGAACGCCCAGATCGACGCCACCTTCCTCATCGTCACCCACGACATCAACACCGCCCGGACCGTCCCGGACAACATCGGCCTGCTCTACCACCGGCACCTGGCCATGTTCGGCCCGCGCGAGATGCTGCTCTCCTCCGAGGAGCCGGTCGTCCGCCAGTTCCTCAACGCCCAACGCGTCGGCCCCATCGGCATGTCCGAGGAGAAGGACGCCGACGAGCTCGAGGCCGAGCGCGACCAGGAGCTCCCTCCGCTCCCGCCGATCCCGCTCCAGCTCGAGCCCTCCAACGGCATCCCTCGCCGCAGCCAGCGCCCGCCGGGTGACTGGTGCCGCCAGAACGGCGTCACTCCGCCCCCCGGCTCGTTCGACCAGAACATGTCGATGGCGACGGGGGTCTGAGGTCCAGCCATGTCCAACGTGACCGCGAGCCGGATGCTCGCGCCCGTCGGGACCGCGGGGAACCTCTTCGCGTTCGCCCTCGACGTGATGCGCGGCGTCTTCCGGCGACCCTTCCAGCTCCGGGAGTTCCTGCAGCAGGCGTGGTTCATCGCCTCGGTGACGATCATCCCCACCGCGCTCGTCGCGATCCCGTTCGGCGCGGTGATCGCCCTCCAGGTCGGCGGCCTGATCAAGCAGTTCGGCGCCCAGTCCTTCACCGGCTCCGCCGCCGTCCTCGCGGTGGTCCGGGAGGCGGGCCCGATCGCCACCTCGCTGCTCATCGCCGGCGCGGCCGGATCCGCGATCGCCGCGGACCTCGGCGCCCGCAAGATCCGCGAGGAGCTCGACGCGATGATGGTGCTGGGCATCGACCCGATCCAGCGCCTCGTCGTCCCGCGCGTGCTGGCCTGCATGCTCGTCGCGCTCTTCCTCAACGGCCTGGTGAGCGTCGTCGGCGTGGCCGGCGGCTACGTCTTCAACGTCGTCCTCCAAGACGGCACACCAGGCGCCTACATCGCCAGCTTCACCGCCCTCGCCCAGCTGCCCGACATCTGGCAGGGCATGCTCAAGGCGCTGGTGTTCGGCCTGATCGCCTCGATCGTCGCCTGCTACAAGGGCATGAACGCCGCCGGCGGTCCGAAGGGCGTCGGCGACGCGGTCAACGAGTCCGTCGTCATCACCTTCATGCTCCTGTTCGTCGCCAACTTCGTCATGAGCGCGATCTACTTCCAGCTCGTGCCGCCGAAGACAGGTTGACGCCCATGGCCAGCCTCCGTGCCGTCTACGACCGGCCCCTCAAGACCCTCGACAGTCTCGGCGAAGAGCTCGCGTTCTTCATCAAGGCGCTCGCATGGACCCCGCGCACGCTGCGGCGCTACAAGAAGGAGATCCTCCGCATCCTCGCCGAGGTGACCCTCGGCTCGGGCGCGCTCGCGGTCATCGGCGGCACCGTCGGCGTCATCACCGCGATGTGCTTCTTCACCGGCACCGAGGTCGGCCTCCAGGGGTACGCCGCGCTGAACCAGCTCGGCACCGCGGCGTTCTCCGGCTTCGTCTCGGCGTACTTCAACACCCGTGAGATCGCGCCGCTGGTCGCCGGCATCGCGCTCGCCGCGACCGTCGGGTGCGGCTTCACCGCCCAGCTCGGCGCGATGCGGATCTCCGAGGAGATCGACGCGCTCGAGGTGATGGCGATCCCGTCGCTGCCGTTCCTCGTGACCACCCGCATCATCGGCGGCCTGATCGCGATCATCCCGCTCTACGTCGTCGGCCTGCTGGCGTCGTACTTCGCCACGAGACTCACGGTCACCCAGTTCTTCGGGCAGAGCACGGGCACCTACGACCACTACTTCAACACGTTCCTGCCACCCGGCGACGTGCTGTGGTCCTTCGGCAAGGTGCTGGTCTTCGCCGTCACCGTGATCCTCATCCACTGCTACTACGGCTACACCGCGTCCGGCGGCCCGGCCGGCGTGGGCGTCGCCGTGGGCAAGGCCGTGCGCACGAGCATCGTCGCGATCAACGTGATCGACCTGTTCCTCTCGATGGCGATCTGGGGCGCGTCGACCACTGTCAGGCTGGCGGGGTGATCGACGCGTGCGCCTGAAATCCACCCACAAGGTCCTCGGTGTGGCCTTCATCCTGATGCTGCTCGCCGGGATCTGGTTCACCTACGCGATCTTCACCAAGAAGTTCTCCGAGTACGACGAGGTGAAGCTCCAGACGTCCAAGATCGGCCTCCAGCTGCCGGCCCGCGCCGACGTGAAGGTCCGCGGCGTCATCGTCGGCGAGGTCCTCGACTTCGACACGAACGCCGACGGCGCGGAGTTGACGCTCGGCATCTACCCCGACGAGACCGAGACGATCCCGGCGAACGTCACCGGCTCGATCGTCCCCAAGACCCTCTTCGGCGAGAAGTACGTCGCGCTGGAGATCCCCGAGGACCCGGCGCCCGAGCCGATCCAGGTCGGGCAGACCATCGAGCGCACCAAGGTCGCGATCGAGGTCGAGAAGGTCCTCTCCGACCTCTACCCGCTGCTGCGCACGGTCCAGCCCGCCGACCTGAACATGACGCTCAACGCGATGGCCACCGCGCTCGAGGGCCGCGGCGACCAGCTCGGCGGCAACCTCGAGACCGTCGACAGCTACCTCAAGCGGTTCAACCCGCAGCTCCCGCAGCTGATCGACGACCTCCGCCTGACCGCGCAGGTGTCCGACACCTACGCCGAGGTGATGCCGCAGATCGCGCAGATCCTCGACGACACCGTCACGACGACCGGGACGCTCGAGGAGCGGGAGGACAGGCTCAACGCCCTGTTCCAGGACGTCTCCTCGTTCTCCGACACCGCCCGCGGCTTCCTCGATGCGAACGGTGACAACATGATCCGCCTCAGCGAGATCGGCGACGAGCAGTTCGGCGTCTTCGCCAAGTACGCCCCCGAGTACGAGTGCCTGACCAAGGGCATCGTGAACGCCGGCGCCCTCCAGGCCGAGGCGTTCCGCGGCTTCATGCTGCACATCGTGCTCGAGACGCTGCCCAACCAGCCCCGCCCCTACGGCCCGCAGGACCGGCCGCACTTCGGCGAGGACCGCGGCCCGGCCAGCTGCCTCCACCTGCCGAACCCGCCGTGGTCGCAGTCGAACCCGGTGCGCCACCAGCCCGACTTCGACGACGGTGTGGACGAGCCGACCGGCAAGGGCACCTCGCGCGTCGCGCCGAACCAGTACTTCCGGACCACGGTCGGTACCGCCGCCGAGAGCGACCTGCTGCGGTCGCTGCTCGGCCCGGCGCTCGGCGTGAGCTCCTCCGACGTACCCGACCTGGGCCTGCTGCTGGTCGGCCCGATGGCCCGCGGGGCGGAGGTGTCGCTGCGATGAAGGTTCTGGACCCCCGCACTGCCGTCGACCTCACCAAGCTGGTGGTCTTCATGGTCGTCACCACGCTGGCGACCGCGCTGCTCGTCATCATGATCGGCAACGTGTCGTTCGCACCCCAGCACGAGTACAAGGCCGAGTTCGTCGACGCCACCGGCGTCGTGAAGGGCGACGACATCCGGGTCGCCGGCGTCAAGGTCGGCACCGTCAAGGGCATCGAGATCGTCGACCGCAACCGGGCGCTGGTCACCTTCACCGTCGAGGAGGACACCACGCTCAGCGAGGCGACCCGCGCGGCGATCCGCTACCGCAACCTGGTCGGCCAGCGCTACATCGCCCTCTCCGAGGGCATCGGCGACACCGACCCGCTGGAGGCGGGCTCGACGATCCCGGTCGGCCAGACGACCCCGGCCCTCGACCTGACCGTGCTCTTCAACGGCTTCAAGCCGCTCTTCCAGGCCCTCTCGCCGACGGACGTCAACCAGCTCTCCTACGAGATCGTCCAGGTCTTCCAGGGCGAGGGCGGCACGCTCGAGAGCCTGCTCGGCCACACCGCGTCGGTCACGACCACGCTGGCCGCGCGCGACCAGGTGATCGGCGACCTGGTCGACAACCTCAACCAGGTCCTCGACCACATCGGCGACCGTGACGAGCAGCTCAGCCGGCTCATCACGACCTTCCGCACCTTCGTCGGAGGGCTGAAGAAGGACCGCGACGCGATCCTCGGCTCGCTCGACCAGATCTCGGCGCTGTCGGTGCAGACCGCCGACCTCGTCTCCGGCATCCGGGCGCCGTTCGTGTCCGACGTCAAGCAGCTGCGCCGGGTCGCCGGCTCCCTCGACGAGGGCAAGGCCGAGCTCGACCGCGCGCTCCAGGTGCTGCCGATCAAGCTCAACAAGATCGGCCGCACGGCGACGTACGGCTCGTGGTTCAACTTCTACCTGTGCCACTTCGAGGGACGGATCAAGCTGCCCGGTGGCCAGTCGGTCCCGGTCGCCTACACCACGGGCACGGCGAGGTGTGATCTCGGATGACCCCCTTCCGCGAACGCAACCCCGTGGTCGTCGGGGCGGCCAGCCTCGCAGTGATCGCGCTGCTGATCCTGGCCGCCTTCCGCGCCCAGGACCTCCCGGTGATCGGTGGCGGCGACACCTACTACGCCGCCTTCTCCGAGTCCGGTGGTCTCAAGCCCAACGACGAGGTCCGCATCGCCGGCGTCCGCGTCGGCAAGGTCGAGACGGTCGAGCTCGAGGGCGACCACGTGAAGGTCACCTTCCGGATCGACACCGACTCCGGCTTCGGCGACGACACCCGCGCGGCCATCAAGGTCAAGACGCTGCTCGGCGCGATGTACCTCTCGCTCGAGCCCGCCGGCGAGGGCCAGCTCGAGGAGGGGTCGGAGATCCCGGTCGAGCGGACCAGCTCGCCGTACGACGTGGTGGAGGCGTTCTCCGGCTTCGCCGAGACGGCCGAGCGGATCGACACCGACCGTCTCGCCGAGTCCCTGACGACGCTGGCGGACCTGAGCCGCAACACCCCGGACGAGTTCCGGTCGGCGCTCGCCGGTGTCTCGGACCTGTCGTCGAACCTCGCCGCCCGCGACGAGCAGATCAACACGCTGCTCAAGAACCTCGAGCGCGTCTCCGGCGTGCTCGGCGAGCGCGACGACGACATCGTCGCGCTGATGCGGGACTCCGACGTGCTGTTCCGGGCGCTGGTCGCCCGCCGCGACGCCGTGCACAACCTGCTGACGTCCACCTCCCAGCTGTCCAAGGAGCTCACCCTGCTGGTCCGCCAGAGCCGGGCCGACCTCAAGCCGGCGCTCGAGCACCTCGACAACGTCCTCGACGTCCTCAACAAGAACCAGGACAACCTCGACAACAGCCTGCGGCTGATGGCGCCGTTCTACCGGGTCTTCGCGAGCACGCTCGGCAACGGCCCGTGGTTCGACACCTACATCCAGAACATGCCGCCGGTCCCCGACGCCCAGAACGGCGGTGGCATCGGATGAACCTCCTCAAGCGCGCCATCGTCCCCGCGATCATCGTGACGCTGCTGGTCGCGGCGGCGGTCGTGATGTTCGGCGGCGACGAGCGCAAGACGCTCACCGCGCACTTCCCGCGCACCGTCTCGGTGTACGAGGGCAGCGACGTGCGGGTGCTGGGCGTGTCGATCGGCCAGGTCGACACCGTCACGCCGTCCGGCACCGACGTCGTCGTCACGATGTCCTACGACGCCGACGTGAAGATCCCCGCCGACGCCAAGGCCGCGATCATCGCGCCGTCGATCGTCGGCGACCGGTTCGTCCAGCTCACCCCCGTCTACACCGGCGGCGACGTGCTGGTCGACGACGCGACCCTGGACACCGACCGGACCGCCGTACCGCTGGAGCTGGACCAGATCTACTCCAGCCTCGACGACCTCACCGTCGCGCTCGGCCCGACCGGGGCGAACAAGAACGGCGCGCTGAGCGACCTCCTCGAGGTGACCGCCGAGAACTTCGGCGGCCAGGGCGCCCGCTTCCACCAGACGATCGAGGACTTCAGCCGGCTGAGCGAGACCCTCGACAACAACAAGGAGGAGCTGTTCGGCTCCGCCGAGGAGCTCGAGGGCTTCATCAGCACGCTCGCGCGGAACGACCAGACCGTACGCCGCTTCAACGACTCCCTCGCCGAGGTGTCCACGATGCTCGCCGGTGAGCGCCAGGAGCTGTCCGCGTCGCTGGAGCACCTCGCCACCGCGCTCGGCCAGGTCTCGACGTTCGTGAAGGAGAACCGCGACGTGCTCGGCCGCAACATCACCGGCCTCAAGCGGGTCTCCGAGGTGCTGGTCAAGCGCCGGGCGGAGCTCGACGAGATCCTCGACGCCGCACCGCTGGCGCTGAACAACCTGGCGCTGACCTACAACCCGCAGGCCGGCACGCTCGACACCAACTCCAACATGGGCAACGTCATCCACCAGATCGAGTCCGACCCGGAGCTGCTGCTGTGCAGCTTCCTCGAGCCGGCCGACGACACCGGGGCCCTCTGCGACCTGGTCCAGGGCGCGCTCGGCCGCACCGGCACCAACGGCGTCGGTGCCCGCGGCGACGTCTACGACCGCACGCTCGGCGGCCTCGTGGGGGAGGGCCGATGACCCGGACGAAGCGGCTGCTCAGCGCCCTCGTCGCCACGGTGGCGGGCTCGGTGCTGCTGACCGGCTGCGACTTCGACGTCTACCAGCTGCCGCTGCCCGGCGGCACGTCCGTCGACGACCCGATCACGGTCAAGGCCGAGTTCGTCGACGTCCTGGACCTGGTCCCGAAGTCGACGGTCAAGATCAACGACGTCAGCGTCGGACAGATCACCGACGTCGACCTCGAGGGCGAGCACGCCGTCGTCACGATGCAGATCCCCGATGACAGCGGCCTGCCGGCGAACACGATCGCGGAGATCCGGCAGACCAGCCTCCTCGGCGAGAAGTTCGTGTCGCTCCAGGCGCCGGAGTCGGGCGCCTCGAGCGAGCCGCTCGCCGACGGCGACGTGATCGAGCTCGAGAGCACCGGCCGCAACCCCGAGGTCGAGGAGGTCCTCGGCGCGATGAGCCTGCTGCTGAACGGCGGTGGCGTGGCCCAGCTCAAGACGATCTCCTCCGAGCTGAACAAGGCGCTCGAGGGCCGTGAGGGCACCGCCCGCTCGGTGCTCGAGCAGATCCGCATCTTCATGCGCCAGCTCGACGAGAACAAGCAGGACATCGTCGACGCGATCGAGTCGGTCAACGACCTCGCGGTCTCGGTGCGCCAGCAGCAGGACTCGATCGACTCCGCGCTCGACGAGCTGCCGAGCGCGCTCGAGTCGCTCGACCAGCAGCGCGACGACCTGGTCACGATGCTCGAGAAGCTCAGCGAGCTCGGCGACGTCGGCGTCCGGGTCATCGAGGCCTCGAAGCAGGGCACCATCGACACGCTGAAGCAGCTCAATCCGGTGCTGACCGAGCTCGGCAACGCGGGCGACGCGTTCGTGAAGTCCTTCCACGTCTTCTTGACCTACCCGTTCGTGGACGAGGTCGTCGGCCGCGACCCCCAGGTCGCTCGCAACCTGCACATGGGCGACTACACCAACCTGTCGATCCAGCTCGACGACATCGACGTCTCCGGCGGTGTGACCGGCCCGCCGACGGGTATCCCGTCGGAGCCGCCCACGCTGCTCCCCAGTAACCTCGACCCGACGGTGATCGTCAACCGGCTCACCCGCTGCCTGCGCAGCGGCGACCTCGCCAGCAAGCCCTGCCAGAAGCTGCTCGCGACACCGGAGGGGATCGCCAAGCTCCGCGAGGCGTGCCTGCGCAAGAAGCACGAGGACACCGAGGTCTGCAAGGCGCTGAACCAGGTGCCGGGCCTTCCGCACCACCCGCTGCCCACCGAGGGTGGGATCGGCGGCCTCGGCGACGTGTTCGGCCTCAACCGCGCCGGCGTCGGCTCGACGATCTCGTCGTCGCCCCGCGGCCCGACCATGGGTCAGCTGAGCCGCGCCTTCGACCCCGCGCTCGTCCAGCTCCTCGTCCCCGGGATGGTGTCGACCCGATGATCACCCGCCGCACCAAGATCCAGCTGCTCGTGTTCGTCGCGATCACGCTGCTCGGCGTCAGCTACGTCGGGGCCCGCTACGCCCGGCTCGACCGGCTCATCGTCGACGACAGCTACACCGTGGTCGCGCACTTCGCCGACTCCGGTGGCATCTTCGCCGGCGGCGAGGTGTCCTACCGCGGCGTGCAGGTCGGCCAGGTCGAGAAGCTCGAGCTGACCGA
The DNA here is from genome assembly GCF_054653575.1 of Nocardioides pyridinolyticus. Lineage (NCBI taxonomy): Bacteria > Bacillati > Actinomycetota > Actinomycetes > Propionibacteriales > Nocardioidaceae > Nocardioides > Nocardioides pyridinolyticus. Next base: position 37,983 of record NZ_BAAIFY010000022.1, read on the forward strand.
CGAGGGCGTCGACGTCTACCTCGACGTCGAGAAGGGGTACGACGCCATCCCGGCCGACACCCTCGCCGTGGTCGGCAACCGGTCGGCCGTCGGCGAGCAGTACGTCGAGCTCCAGCCGAAGACCGACGACGGGCCGTACCTCTCCGACGGCTCGGAGATCGCGATGGACGACACCCGGACGCCGATCCCGACCCAGAAGCTGCTCACCGACATCTCCAATACGGTCTCCTCGGTCGATCAGGAGGCCCTGAGCACCACCGTCGACGAGCTCGGCCAGGCGTTCGGCGGCACCGGCGAGGACCTCCAGCGGATCATCGACACCGGCAACTCGTTCCTGGAGACGGCCGACGCCAACTTCGACGTCACGACCGCGCTCATCCGCGACAGCAACATCGTGCTCCGGGGTCAGGTCGCCAAGGCGAGCGCGATCCGCACCTTCGCCCGCGACCTGAGTCTGTTCAGCGGTTCGCTGGCCGGGTCGGACAAGGCGCTGCGTGAGGTGATCGACGAGGGGTCGGGGACCGCGACCCAGCTGCGCACCTTCCTGGAGGACAACGGGGTCGACCTCGGCGCGTTGATCAACAACGCCGTCACCTCCGGCGAGGTCATCGTCGACCACCTGCCCGGCATCGAGCAGATCCTGGTCATCTACCCCTACGTCGTCGAGGGCGGCTTCACCGTCGTCTCCAAGTCGCCGGACACCGGCCTCTACGACGCGCACTTCGGCCTGATCATGACCGACAACCCGGTCTGCCACCACGGCTACGAGGGCACCGACACCCGGCCGCCGTCGGACGGCTCGAACCGGCCGATGAACACCGACGCCGGCTGCCGGGAGCCGATCGCGCAGAGCAACGCCCGTGGTCCGCAGAACCTCCCCAGGACCGGCGCGGCCTACCGGGCCCCGGTGGCGGCGTACGACCCGGACTCCGGCGAGCTGCGCTGGGGCGCACGGGTGGACCCGGCGCTGGACCAACCCGGTACCTTGGCACCTCTTGCCTTCGGAGAGGAGTCGTGGAAGTGGCTGTTCCTCCAGCCCCTGGCGCGGTGACCACCGCAGGGACTGACGACACGCCGCGTTCCACCACGTTCCGCCTGGTGCTGCTCGTCGTCCTGGTCGTGCTGCTCATCGCGTCCTCGTGCGGCCTGGTCTGGGTGCTCAGCACCCGCTCCGACGAGGCGGCCGACCTCCAGCAGGAGCGCGACGCCGTGATGTCCCAGACGCGGCAGTTCGTGCTGCGGCTGAACACCTACGGCCCGGACGACCTCGACGAGCAGAAGCACCTCACCGCCTACCAGGAGCAGGTCGACGAGGTGATCACCCCCAAGTTCGCCACGGACTTCGAGTCCTCCGGCCTGCCGATCGCCGAGCAGACCGTCGCCCAGGCCGGCTACTCCCGCTCGGCCGAGGTCTTCGGCGTCGGCGTGCAGCACCTCGACGAGGACTCCGCGGTCGTGCTGGTGGCGGCGGGGCTGACCGGCAGCTACCCCGACCCCAAGCACCCGAACGACGAGTCGAAGCGGATCGCCGCCGGCGAGGACGTGCTGCGCTGGGAGGTCGACCTGGTGAAGACCGACGGCGAGTGGCTCGTCGACGACTACGCACCGGTGACGGGGGAGGGCTCGTGAGCACCCCGCCGGCCAGCCCGAGCTGGTACGACCTGCTCGGCGTCGCGCCCGACGCGTCCGCCGGGGAGATCCGCGCGGCCTGGCGCACGGCGATCGCCGACCTCGACCCCACCGACCGGCGCTTCGCGACGCTCAACCAGGCCGCCGAGGTGCTGCTCGACCCCGCCCGCCGGGCGGCGTACGACGCGCAGCTGGCGCCCCAGCCCGAGCCGGCCCGCTACCCCGAGACGCGCGTCGAGACGCACGCACCGGTCCCGGACGCGCCGGCCCCGGAGCGCCGGGGCGTGCCGGGCTGGCTGCTCCTCGCGCTGGCCGCGGCCGTCCTGGTCGTGGCCGTGGTCGCCGGGTGGCGCTTCGTCTCCGAGCCGTCGGACGCCGCGGTCGAGGACGCGACCGCCGCGGCGCAGTCGGCGGCCGAGCGGGCCGTCGTGCCGATCCTGTCCTACGACGCCAACCGCCTCGACGAGTCCAAGGCGGCCGCCCAGCAGTACCTCACCGGCGACTACCGCAAGGAGTACGACAAGCTCTTCGACGGCATCATCGAGCAGAACGCCCCCTCGACCGGGACGGTCGTCCAGGCCGAGCTGGTGTCCTCGAGCATCACCCGGGCCGGCGAGGACCGGGTCGAGGTGTTCGTGCTGGTCAACCAGTCGCGGACCAACAAGCAGTCCCAGGAGCCCCAGGTCTTCAAGAACTGGGTGACGATCACGATGCAGCGGGTCGACGGGGACTGGCTGGTGGCCGGGATGGACACCTGATCACGTCGGTCCTCCACCGATCCGGCCGCGCTGCTTGACCTCGGCGGGTTCGGCGTTCATGATCGTCGGCAGCGAACCACGTGGGCGTTTGTCTTGCCCTGCGCTTTGGGGTACGCTTCATCGTTGCGTCTGCCCTCAAATGCTCGTCGGCCTGCCCGGTGGCCGACTTTGTGGTGGGCCGGACGCGATTCGAAGAGCGAACCGTCGAAGGACACCTCTTGGCCGCGCGCAGCACCTCCGGTAACTCCCGCCGCATTTCTTTCGCAAAGATCACCGAGCCCCTCGAGCTCCCCCAGCTCCTCTCCCTCCAGACCGACAGCTTCGACTGGCTGATCGGCAACGAGAAGTGGCAGGCCGCCGTCGAGCGCCGCCGCGCCGAGGGCGAGGACGTCTCCTCCAAGTCCGGTCTCCAGGAGATCTTCGAGGAGATCTCCCCGATCGAGGACTTCTCCGAGACGATGTCGCTGTCGTTCGAGAACCCGGTCTTCTACGACCCCAAGTACACCGTGGACGAGTGCAAGGAGAAGGACTTCACCTACTCCGCTCCGCTCTACGTCTCCGCGGAGTTCACCAACAACGACACCGGTGAGATCAAGGGCCAGACCGTGTTCATGGGCGACTTCCCGCTCATGACCGACAAGGGCACCTTCATCATCAACGGCACCGAGCGGGTCGTGGTGTCCCAGCTGGTCCGGTCCCCGGGCGTCTACTTCGAGCGCACCGCGGACAAGACCTCCGACAAGGACATCTACACCGCGAAGCTGATCCCGAGCCGGGGCGCCTGGCTCGAGTTCGAGATCGACAAGCGTGACCTGGTCGGCGTCCGCCTCGACCGCAAGCGCAAGCAGAACGTCACGGTGCTGCTCAAGGCCCTCGGCTGGACCAACGAGCAGATCCGCGAGGAGTTCGGCGAGTACGAGTCGATGATGCTCACCCTGGAGAAGGACCACACCCAGAACCAGGACGACGCGCTGCTCGACATCTACCGCAAGCTCCGTCCGGGCGAGCCGCCGACGCGTGAGGCCGCGCAGACGCTGCTGAACAACTACTACTTCAACCCCAAGCGCTACGACCTCGCGAAGGTCGGCCGCTACAAGATCAACAAGAAGCTCGGCCTGGTCGAGGCCTTCGACCAGCAGACGCTGACCATCGACGACGTCGTCGCGGCGATCAAGTACATCGTCGCCCTGCACGACGGCCGCGAGCAGGTCGAGGCGCCGCAGGGCACCCTCGACATCACCGCGGACGACATCGACCACTTCGGCAACCGCCGCATGCGGACCGTCGGCGAGCTGATCCAGAACCAGCTCCGCACCGGCCTGGCCCGCATGGAGCGCGTGGTCCGCGAGCGGATGACGACCCAGGACGTCGAGGCCATCACGCCGCAGTCCCTCATCAACATCCGCCCGGTCGTCGCGGCGCTGAAGGAGTTCTTCGGCACCTCGCAGCTGTCGCAGTTCATGGACCAGACCAACCCGATCGCCGGCCTGACGCACAAGCGTCGCCTCTCGGCGCTCGGCCCCGGTGGTCTGTCCCGCGACCGCGCCGGCATGGAGGTCCGCGACGTCCACCCGTCGCACTACGGCCGCATGTGCCCGATCGAGACGCCGGAAGGCCCGAACATCGGTCTGATCGGCTCGCTCGCGTCGTTCGGCCGGATCAACCCGTTCGGCTTCGTCGAGACGCCGTACCGCCGGGTCGAGAAGGGCCGGGTCACCGAGAAGGTCGACTACCTGACCGCCGACGACGAGGACCGCTTCGTCATCGCGCAGGCCAACGCCCCGCTCGACGACAAGATGCGCTTCGTCGAGGAGCGGGTGCTGGTCCGTCAGCGCGACGGAGAGGTCTCCGAGGTCCTGGCCGACGAGGTGGACTACATGGACGTCTCGCCGCGCCAGATGGTGTCGGTCGCGACGGCCCTGATCCCGTTCCTCGAGCACGACGACGCCAACCGCGCGCTCATGGGTGCCAACATGCAGCGCCAGGCCGTGCCGCTCATCAAGAGCGACGCGCCGCTGGTCGGCACCGGCATCGAGTACCGCGCCGCCGTCGACGCCGGTGACGTCGTCACCGCCAGCGCCGCCGGTGTCGTCAAGGAGGTCTCCGCCGACGTCATCGAGACGATGAACGACGACGGCACCTACTCGACCTACAAGCTGGCGAAGTTCCGCCGCTCGAACCAGGGCACCTGCATCAACCAGCGCCCGCTGGTCGCCGAGGGCGACCGGGTCGAGGTCGGCTCGCCGATCGCCGACGGTCCGTGCACCGACGACGCCGAGATGGCGCTGGGCACCAACCTGCTCGTGGCGTTCATGCCGTGGCAGGGCCACAACTACGAGGACGCGATCATCCTCAGCCAGCGCCTGGTGCAGGAGGACATCCTCACCTCGATCCACATCGAGGAGCACGAGGTCGACGCCCGCGACACCAAGCTGGGTCCGGAGGAGATCACCCGGGACATCCCGAACGTCTCCGAGGAGATGCTCGCCGACCTCGACGAGCGCGGCATCATCCGCATCGGCGCCGAGGTGACCACCGGTGACGTCCTCGTCGGCAAGGTGACCCCGAAGGGCGAGACCGAGCTGACCCCCGAGGAGCGGCTGCTCCGCGCGATCTTCGGTGAGAAGGCGCGCGAGGTCCGCGACACCTCGATGAAGGTGCCGCACGGTGAGTCCGGCACGGTCATCGGCGTCCGGGTCTTCGACCGCGAGGACGGCGACGAGCTGCCCCCGGGCGTGAACCAGCTGGTCCGCGTCTACGTGGCGCAGAAGCGCAAGATCTCCGTCGGTGACAAGCTCGCCGGCCGCCACGGCAACAAGGGCGTCATCGCGAAGATCCTGCCGGTCGAGGACATGCCGTTCATGGAGGACGGCAGCCCGGTCGACGTGATCCTCAACCCTCTGGGTGTCCCGCGACGGATGAACATCGGCCAGATCCTCGAGCTCCACCTGGGCTGGCTGGCCAAGCAGGGCTGGGACCTCAGCCTGTCCGAGGACCCCGACAGCGCGGACTGGAAGCAGCGCCTGATCAAGATCCACGCGGACAAGGCCGAGCCGAACACCAAGGTCGCGACCCCGGTGTTCGACGGCGCCCGCGAGGACGAGATCACCGGCCTGCTCGGCTCGACGTACCCGACCCGTGACGGTGTCCGCCTGATCGGTGAGAACGGCAAGGCGAACCTGTTCGACGGCCGCTCCGGCGAGCCGTTCCCGGCGCCGGTCTCCGTGGGCTACATGTACATCCTGAAGCTGCACCACCTCGTGGACGACAAGATCCACGCGCGCAGCACCGGCCCGTACTCCATGATCACGCAGCAGCCGCTGGGCGGTAAGGCCCAGTTCGGTGGCCAGCGGTTCGGCGAGATGGAGGTCTGGGCGATGGAGGCGTACGGCGCCGCCTACGCCCTCCAGGAGCTGCTCACGATCAAGTCCGACGACGTGCCCGGTCGCGTCAAGGTCTACGAGGCCATCGTGAAGGGCGAGAACATCCCCGACTCGGGCATCCCCGAGTCGTTCAAGGTGCTCGTCAAGGAGATGCAGTCGCTCTGCCTGAACGTCGAGGTGCTCAGCCAGGACGGCTCGCAGATCGAGCTCCGGGACGCGGAGGAGGACGTCTTCCGCGCCGCCGAGGAGCTCGGCATCGACCTGTCCCGTCGCGAGCCCAGCTCGGTCGAAGAGGTGTGAGCCGCGGGGCCGGCTCCGGCCGGCCCCGCCTCCGCCCCCTACTTCACTTTTCTAGAACTACCGAAGGGTTGCAGCCACCGTGCTCGACGTGAACTTCTTCGACCAGCTTCGGATCGGCCTGGCCACCGCGGACGACATCCGCACGTGGAGCCACGGCGAGGTCAAGAAGCCGGAGACCATCAACTACCGCACGCTCAAGCCCGAGCGTGACGGCCTCTTCTGCGAGAAGATCTTCGGTCCCACCCGGGACTGGGAGTGCTACTGCGGCAAGTACAAGCGCGTGCGCTTCAAGGGCATCATCTGTGAGCGCTGCGGCGTCGAGGTGACCCGGTCCAAGGTGCGCCGTGAGCGCATGGGCCACATCGAGCTGGCCGCCCCGGTCACGCACATCTGGTACTTCAAGGGTGTGCCGAGCCGCCTGGGCTACCTGCTCGACCTGGCGCCGAAGGACCTCGAGAAGGTCATCTACTTCGCGGCGTACATGATCACCGCCGTCGACGAGGACGCCCGTCACCGCGACCTGTCCTCGCTCGAGGGCAAGGTGCAGCTCGAGCGCGAGCGCCTCGAGAAGCGCCGCGACGGTGCCATCGAGGACCGCTCCAAGAAGCTCGAGGAGGACCTCGCCGCCCTGGAGGCGGAGGGTGCCAAGGCCGACCAGCGCCGCAAGGTCAAGGACGGCGCCGAGCGCGAGATGAAGCAGCTCCGCGACCGCTCGCAGCGCGAGATCGACCGTCTCGACGAGGTGTGGAACACCTTCAAGTCCCTCAAGGTCCAGGACCTCATGGGCGACGAGATGCTCTACCGCGAGATGAAGAACTGGTTCGGCAAGTACTTCGAGGGCCACATGGGCGCCACGGCGATCCAGAAGCGCCTCCAGTCCTTCGACATCGAGGCCGAGGTCGAGAACCTGCGCGACACCATCGCCAACGGCAAGGGCCAGCGCAAGGTCCGGGCCCTCAAGCGGCTCAAGGTCGTCGACGCCTTCCGCAAGACCGGCAACAAGCCGCAGGGCATGGTGCTCGACGCCGTCCCGGTCATCCCGCCTGACCTGCGTCCGATGGTGCAGCTCGACGGTGGCCGCTTCGCGACCTCCGACCTCAACGACCTGTACCGCCGCGTCATCAACCGGAACAACCGCCTCAAGCGGCTGCTGGACCTCGGTGCGCCCGAGATCATCGTCAACAACGAGAAGCGGATGCTCCAGGAGGCCGTCGACTCGCTGTTCGACAACGGCCGCCGCGGTCGTCCCGTCACCGGCCCGGGCAACCGGCCGCTGAAGTCGCTGTCCGACATGCTCAAGGGCAAGCAGGGTCGCTTCCGCCAGAACCTGCTCGGCAAGCGCGTGGACTACTCGGGCCGTTCGGTCATCGTGTCGGGTCCGCAGCTGAAGCTGCACCAGTGCGGTCTGCCCAAGCAGATGGCGCTGGAGCTGTTCAAGCCGTTCGTGATGAAGCGCCTCGTCGACCTGTCGCACGCGCAGAACATCAAGTCCGCCAAGCGGATGGTCGAGCGCGCCCGCCCGGTCGTGTGGGACGTCCTCGAAGAGGTGATCACCGAGCACCCGGTGCTGCTGAACCGTGCGCCCACGCTGCACCGTCTCGGCATCCAGGCGTTCGAGCCCCAGCTGATCGAGGGCAAGGCCATCCAGATCCACCCGCTCGTCTGCTCGGCGTTCAACGCCGACTTCGACGGCGACCAGATGGCCGTGCACCTGCCGCTGTCGGCGGAGGCCCAGGCCGAGGCCCGGATCCTCATGCTGTCGACGAACAACATCCTGAAGCCGTCGGACGGTCGCCCGGTGACCATGCCGACCCAGGACATGATCATCGGTCTGTTCTTCCTGACGACCGACCGTCCGGACCAGCCGGGCGAGGGCCGTGCCTTCGCGTCGGTCGGCGAGGCGATCATGGCGTTCGACCACGAGGAGATCTCGCTCCAGACGCCGGTCAAGATCCGGTTCGAGGACGTCGTCCCGCCGCTCGAGCTCGCCGGCGAGCTCGAGGGCCCGCAGACGATGACCCTCGAGACCACCCTGGGTCGCGCGCTGTTCAACGAGACCCTGCCGGCCGACTACCCGTACGTGAACTACGAGGTCGGCAAGAAGGCCCTCGGCGCGATCGTCAACGACCTCGCCGAGCGCTACACCAAGGTCGAGGTCGCGGCGTCCCTGGACGCGCTCAAGGACACCGGCTTCCACTGGGCCACCCGGTCGGGCGTCACCGTCTCCATCGACGACGTCACCACCCCGGGCCAGAAGGGCGAGATCCTCTCGGGCTACGAGTCCCAGGCGGCCAAGGTCCAGAAGCAGTTCGAGCGTGGTCTGGTCACCGACGAGGAGCGCCGCCAGGAGCTCATCGAGATCTGGACCCAGGCGGCCAACGAGGTCGGGAAGGCGATGGAGACGACGTTCGACCGCGCCAACCCGATCTACATGATGGTCGAGTCGGGTGCCTCCGGAAACATGAACCAGATCCGGCAGGTCGCCGCCATGCGTGGTCTCGTGGCGAACCCGAAGGGCGAGATCATCCCGCGGCCGATCAAGTCGAACTTCCGCGAGGGCCTGACCGTTCTCGAGTACTTCATCGCGACCCACGGTGCCCGCAAGGGTCTGGCCGACACCGCGCTGCGTACCGCCGACTCGGGCTACCTGACCCGTCGTCTGGTGGACGTCTCGCAGGACGTCATCATCCGTGAGGACGACTGCGGCACCGAGCGTGGTCTGCCCAAGCGGATCGGCGAGCGTCGTGAGGACGGCTCCGTGGTGAAGGCGGAGAACGCCGAGACCGCGGCGTACGCCCGCTCGGCGGCCACCGAGGTCACCCACCCGGAGACCGGCGAGGTCCTCGCCGCCGCCGGTGAGGACCTGGGCGACGTCAAGATCGGCGAGCTCGTCGCGGCCGGCATCGAGGAGGTCAAGGTCCGCTCAGTGCTGACCTGCGACGCCCGCACCGGCACCTGCGCGAAGTGCTACGGCCGCTCGCTGGCCACCGGCAAGCTCGTCGACATCGGCGAGGCCGTCGGCATCATCGCGGCCCAGTCGATCGGTGAGCCCGGCACGCAGCTGACGATGCGTACCTTCCACACCGGTGGTGTGGCGTCGGCCGACGACATCACGCAGGGTCTGCCGCGTGTGGTCGAGCTCTTCGAGGCGCGGTCCCCGAAGGGGCGCTCGCCGATCGCCGAGGCCTCCGGCCGCGTGGAGATCGACGAGACCGACAAGGCTCGCAAGATCCTGCTCACGCCGGACGACGGCTCCGAGGTCCAGGAGTACCCGGTCTCGAAGCGCTCGCGCCTGCTGGTCGCCGACGGCGACCACATCGAGGTCGGCCAGATGCTCACGCTCGGTACGCCGGACCCGCAGGACGTCCTGCGGATCCTCGGTGTCCGCCGGGCCCAGGAGCACCTGGTGGACGAGGTCCAGGCCGTGTACCGCTCGCAGGGTGTGTCGATCCACGACAAGCACATCGAGATCATCGTGCGGCAGATGCTGCGCCGGATCACGGTGATCGAGTCCGGTGACACCAACCTGCTCCCGTCCGACCTGGTCGACCGGGTGCGGTTCGAGGAGGAGAACCGGCGCGTGGTCTCCGAGGGCGGCAAGCCGGCCTCGGGTCGCCCGGTCCTCATGGGCATCACCAAGGCCTCGCTGGCGACCGAGTCGTGGCTCTCGGCGGCCTCCTTCCAGGAGACCACCCGCGTCCTCACCGACGCGGCGATCCACGGCCGCTCGGACTCGCTGCGCGGTCTGAAGGAGAACGTGATCATCGGCAAGCTGATCCCGGCGGGTACCGGCCTCGAGCGGTACCGCAACATCCGGGTCGAGCCCACCGAGGAGGCCCGCGCCGCGGCGTACTCCGTGACCGGTTACGACTCCTACGACTACGAGTTCGGCAACGGCTCGGGTCAGGCTGTCGCCCTGGACGACTTCGACTTCGGGTCGTACCAGAACTGAGCTGACGCTCGTCGAAGGCCCCATCGCCCCGCGTGGGTGGTGGGGCCTTCGCCGCTCCTGGGCGGGCCCCTGGTCGGGCCAGGAGCGCCGCGAAGACGAACAAGGACGGCGTCACCGCGACCAAGCTGACCGTCGCGTTCCCTGCCGGCCTGGTCGGCATCCAGGACGTCGTCGTCGCGGACGGCGCGGCCACCACCTACGTCGGCAACGTGACCTACGCGGGCAAGCCGGTCACGGTCACCGCCGTCTCCGGCACCTCGTACGTCGAGCAGGCCTCGGCCGTCGAGCTGACGGGCACCAACCTCGACCTGGTCGCGAGCGTGACCTTCGCCGGTGCGAAGGCGTCGTTCAAGAAGCCCGCCAAGGGCGTCTCCGACAAGCTGACCGTCACGATCCCGAAGGGTGCGGCCGTCACCGACGGCGAGCTGGTGGTCACCACCAAGTAGGAGGCGAGCGCCACCGTCGAGGTGGACCGCGTCGCGGCCCCGACCCCGACCACCGGTGGGGTCACCCTGACCGGTACCGGCCTGACGGGCCTGAAGAAGTTCGTGGTCAAGAACGCCGCCGGCAAGGTCTTGAACGGCTCGAAGATCTCGGTGACCAGCGCGACCTCCGCGAAGGTGACCCTGCCGGCGCTGCCGGCCGGCGACTACTCGATCCGGGTCTTCGCGATCTCGGCGACCGGCTCCACCGCCTTCAACTTCACGGTCGGTACCCCGGCGCCCGCAACCCCGACGGTGTCGCGGGCTCGAACCTGACCGGAGCGACCACGGTCACGATCACCGGGACCGGTGCTCCGGCGCCCGTCACGACCGGTCTCACCGTCAACGCGGGTGGAACGCAGATCACCTTCACCCTTGGGACCGCGCTGGACGCGGGAACCTACAGCGTCACCGGCACCACCCCGGGCGGTACCTCGTCCGCGCCCACGCACCACCTCCGCCGAGTCGGCGCAGTCTCAGCTGAGACTGCGCCGACTCGGCCCACTTCGGGACGTGGGCGGCTGCCTGCGAGAATGAACCCGTGAGCAGCATCCCCGCGCAGACCGACGTGCTGGTCGTCGGCGCCGGCCCCGCGGGGTCGGCCGCCGCGGCCTGGGCGGCGCGCGCCGGGCTGGACGTGGTGATCGCCGACGCGGCGACCTTCCCGCGCGACAAGACCTGTGGTGACGGGCTGACGCCGCGCGCCATCGGTGAGCTCCAGCGGCTGGGTCTCGAGGACTGGCTGCGGGCGCACACGGTCAACCAGGGCCTGCGGGCCCACGGGTTCGGCCAGACGCTCCTGCTGCCCTGGCCCGGCGGCAACCTCCCGGACTGGGGCTCGGCGGTCGCGCGCACCGAGCTCGACGACCACCTGCGCACCACCGCCATCAAGGCGGGGGCGGTCGCGGTGGACGGCGCCCGCGCCTTCGACGTCCGCCGCGAGGGCGACCGGGTCGCCGCGGTGGCCTTCCGGACGGCCGACGGGCCGGTCGAGATCGCCTGTCAGCGGGTGGTCGTGGCGGACGGCGTCCGCTCGCCGCTCGGCAAGGTGCTCGGCCGGGAGTGGCACCGCGACACGGTCTACGGCGTCGCCGGACGGTCGTACGTCGCCTCGGGGATGGCCGACGACCCGTGGATCAGCTCGCACCTGGAGCTGCGCGGGCAGGACGGCGCGGTGCTGTCGGGCTACGGCTGGATCTTCCCTCTCGGGACCGGCGAGGTGAACCTCGGCGTCGGCACGCTCGCGACCGCCAAGCGACCCGCCGACGTCGCGATCAAGCCGCTGATGTCGTTCTACGCCGAGCAGCGCCGCGAGGACTTCCAGCTCAGCGGCGACCTTCGGATGCCGACCTCGGCGCTGCTGCCGATGGGCGGCGCGGTGTCGAACGTCGCCGGCCCGAACTGGGCGCTGATCGGCGACGCCGCCGCGTGCGTGAACCCGCTTAACGGCGAGGGCATCGACTACGGCCTCGAGACCGGCCGGCTGGTCGCCGAGATGCTGGTCGACGGCGCCGACCTCGCCTCGGCGTGGCCCGCGCTGCTGCGCGAGCACTACGGCGAGTCGTTCTCGATCGCGCGCCGGCTGGCCGGGCTCGTGACGATCCCGCGCCTGTTGCCGACGCTCGGGCCCGCGGGCATGCGCTCGGACTGGCTGATGACGCTGGCGCTGCGCTGGATGGGCAACCTGGTGACCGACGAGGACCGCGACCGTGCCGCTCGGGTGTGGCGCTGGGCCGGCCGACGCTCGATCGCCCGCGACCATCGACCGCCCTTCTCCTGATGGCGGGCCTGCCGAAGCGGCAGCGGGTGGCGGCGTACGCCGTCATCCTGCGCGACGGCGCGATCCTGCTCACCCGCCTCGCGGAGCGGATCACGCCCGGCGAGCTGTGGACCCTGCCCGGCGGCGGCCTCGACCACGGCGAGGACCCACGCGACGCCGTGGTCCGCGAGGTGCACGAGGAGACCGGGCTCGACGCCGTCGTGGGGGAGACCGCCCGGGTGTACTCGGCGCACCTGCCCGGCGTCTGGCGCGACGGCCGGCGGGTGGACGCCCACGCCCTGCGGATCGTGTACGACGGGTGGGTGCCGCTCGACGCTCCGGAGCCGCGCGTCGTGGAGGTGGGCGGCTCGACGATGGCGGCCGCCTGGCACCCGGTCGCGGCCGTGCTCGACGGGAGCGTGCCCGTGGCGCCGATGGTGCTGGAGGCGCTGGCCGACCACAAGCCGTTCCGCCACCAGCGGCTGGGCGCCTACGCGCTCGTGCGCCGCGAGGACCCGGAGGGTGCCAGCGTGCTGCTGGTCCGGATCTCCCGGCGCGGCTTCCACACCGGCTCCTGGACGCTGCCGGGTGGCGGCGTCGACCACGGCGAGCCGCCGCGGGCCGCGCTGCTGCGCGAGGTCCGCGAGGAGTGCGGCGTCGAGGGCGCGGTCGGCGAGCTGGTCGCGGTGCACGACGAGCACTTCAGCGGCACCGCCCCGAACGGACGCTACGAGGACTTCCACTCGGTCGCGCTGGTCTTCGACGTGACGCTGCCCGAGGGCGCGGAGCCGGTCCTGGCCGAGGAGGACGGCACGACCGACGCCGTGGCCTGGGTCCCGGTCGCCGACGTCGAGTCCGGCGCGGTGCCCGTCCTCGGCGTGGTGACCGAGGCGCTCACGGCATCCGGGTCGCCGCGACCTCACAGAGGTTGAGCTCGGGCTTCTTCTCGTTGTTGGTGACCATGTACGACGAGAGCGCCCACGCCGACTTGGCGCCGTTGACCGACCACCAGATGCGCATCATGCCGTTGGTGGGCAGGTCGACCGGCCCGAGCAGCCCGGTGACGGGGTCGTAGGGCAGGTTGGTGTACTTGTCCACGCGGTCGGCGACCTGGCCCTCGCCGCGGACCACCTCGTAGTCCATGTAGGCGTCGGGGCTCTCGGGGCGCAGCGCGATCGACTGCTCGCCGTACCGGCCGGTCTCGCACGTCAGGATGGCCTCGCCGACGCCCGGGAGCACGGCGGTGGTCCTGCTGCGGCTCGCGGCCTCGGTGTCCCCGTGCCAGCTCAGCCCGAACTGCTGGGTGGTGTCGGTCCGCAGGGCGAGCGCCATCTTGCAGAACTGGCTCCCGGGGTAGGCGAACCGCTCCCAGTACCAGGTGAGCCGGAACGACGTCGCCGGCAGCGCCAAGGGGCCGCCGCCGTCGTGGTGCCGGCCGGGCCGCTGGCTGATGACGCCGTAGGCCCAGCCCTTCGCGAAGTCCTCGATCGGGGTCCTCTGGTTGAGCCCCTCGTGCGCCTGCTGTCCGGTGCCGCCGGAGCCGTTGTCCGCGGCGGTGGCGTAGGTGAAGACCCGGACGTTCTTCACCGCGACCCGGTCGGTGCCGTCCTTGGTCTCGAACTTCGCCAGCCACATCTGGGTCTCGGCCCGGCGGTCGTTGGCGCGGACCCGGACCATCGTGGCGTTCGGCCGGCAGACCAGCTCGACGTGCCCGATACCGGGCACGTCGGTGGCCTTCACGTACCTCGGCCGCTTCTGGAAGCCCTGCCACTTCACGACCCGGCGGTCGGACTGCTGCACCTCCGTCTTCGCCCGCTGGGCGCCGGCGTACGTCGGTGCCACGCCCACCGCGGCCGGCACGAGCAGCAGCGGCAGGGCCAGGGCGACGAGGCGTCGTGGGCGCCGGAGGCTCATCGAGCAGGCTTCTCGCTCTGCACCGGGGTGGCCGGCTCGGTGGCGTCGTCGTCCGGTGCGAACAGCTGCGGCGCCTGGCCCTCGAGCCAGCCCTGCTCGATCCGCACGGTCTCGTCGGGCAGCGCGACGAGGCGCTGCTCCTCCGCGAGGGTCTGCGCGGACTCCAGGTAGTGCTTCAGGAAGGCGCGCACCTCGTTGCGAGCCAGCGACCGGGTGGTCGTGGTGATCAGCAGCTGCCGCGAGAGCGGGTACTCGCCGCTGGTGATGGTCCGCTGGCTCGGGAAGATGCAGTTGGTCCGGCCGTCGGGCCGGGTGATCTCGAAGGGCCGCAGCTGGTCCTCGAACAGCTCGTAGTAGCTGAACCGGAAGTAGGCGACGTGCCCGCGGTAGCCGTTGTAGATCGTGCGCGCCCGGGCGATGCCGGAGTAGCGCCCGTCGACGGTCTTGTAGCGGGCAAGCGCGGCGTTGAGCCGGTTCCGCGCCTTGGAGCGGCGCTCGAACGCCTTGTCGACGCGCGCCTGGTCCTTGGCCTTGTCGGCCGGGGGCCGCCCGTCGCGGATCCCCTTCGCTCGCTCGGCGAGCGCGATCTGGAGCTCGTCGCGGGCGGCCAGCATCTCCTGGCGGGCGTTCTGGAGCTCCTGGTCGGCCTGGGCGCGGATCCGGGCGGCGTCGTCGTACTGGGCCGCGCGGACCTGCATCCACGGCTCGCCGACGACGAACAGCCGGGCCGCCTCGTCGGTCTCGGCGAGGTAGTAGTCCGAGCGCAGGTCGACCCGCGACGGCTCGGGCGCACCGAGGATGGAGCGCCCGAAGAACCCGAACCCGGTGTTCTCCGTGCTCGGGCCGCCCACCTTGAGCGGGACGTCGTCGAAGCCCAGCGGCTCCTGGCTCCAGTTCGTGAGCGGCGAGCCGGCGCGGTAGATGTCGCGCACCTGGTCGAGGTCCAGGCAGTCGGCACCGACGTCGGTCTCGGACTTGATCGCGACCACGAGGCCCTCGGACGCGACCTGGAACCGGACCACGTCCAGGCCCACGGCCTGGCATGCCTCCCACTCGGCGCGGCTGATCGGGCGGGCCGAGTCGACCAGGTCGATCCGGCCGGCGCACAGCTCCTGGAACGCCTGGTCCTCGCCGTTGTCGGCGTAGCGGACCTCGGCGGCGTTCGGGGTCGCCTCGTAGAGCGCGACCTCGGCCGGGGTGAGGGACCCGCTGGTGGAGCCGTCGAGGTCGACGATGCCGGACGGGCGCTGCGGAAGGGCGGCGTACGCCTTGTCGATGTCGGCCTGGCGCTTCTGCTCCGCGCGGAAGTCCGCGGCCTCGCCCTGGCTGACCCGGTCGGTGGCCTCCTGCGACGGGTCCGAGCACGCCGCGAGCAGCGACAGGCCCATGCCGGCGACGGCGAGCGCGCTCATGGTGCGCAGGGTTCGTCGGCGGTACATCACTGATCCCCCAGGTCAGGCGAGCTCGACGGAGAGCTGCTCGGCGAGACGGACGGAGACGACTCGAGCGACTCGACCTCGTCCTCCTCCGGGGGGTAGTGGTAGGTCTTGCCGATCGGCAGCACCTCGAAGTCCTGGAGGGTCAGGCCCTGCAGCTCGTTGCCCCGGATCAGCCCGTCGGTGACGTCGCGCTGGGCGTAGAGCGTGGGGACCGCGGCGCGGTCGACGACGATCGCGCCGTAGGTGCGCAGGCAGGCCACGATCGCGTCCGCGAGCCGCTGCTGCTGCGCGGTCAGCTTGATCTTCTTGCCGGTGATGGGGTCCACCGGCTGCGGCAGCACCACGTCGCGCTTGAGTCGGATCCGGGCGCCCTCGGGGATCGAGCGGGCGCGGCCGTTGCCGTCGGTGGACGACGCCGGCTGGACGAAGATGTTCGCCGCCGGGCCGGGCAGGCTGATCGCCAGCGCGTGGTTGATCTCGCCGGACTCCAGCTCGCCGGGGCGGATCAGGCCGGCGAACAGCGGCAGGCCGGAGCCCCGGGCGCCCTCGGTCCACGGCGGGCTGAAGCCCGGGCCGTTGAGGTCCCACTTGCGCATGTAGTTGTAGGAGATCGTGTTCTCGTCCTCGCGGCGCGCGCGCCACAGGTCGTAGGCGACCGACGCCGAGGTGTCGAACACGGTGTACCAGCCGTCGTAGCGGGGGTCCGGGTCGACGTCGTCCGGGATGTTGAGCGTGGTCGTGTTCGCGCCGTCGCCGCACACGAGCTGGCGGCAGACCAGCTGGGTCGGGCGACCGCCGGCCACGACCGGGACGGTCCAGCGGGTGGTGTTGACGTAGAGACCGTCGTCGACCAGGTCGCGGGTCCGCGTGGTGGTGCCGTTCGGGCCCTCGAGGACGCCGATGCGCTCCTGGGCGAGGTCGATCATCGTGTCCGAGTTCGGGTCGGGGTCGACGGAGTCGATCCGCTGGTTCCACGGCGAGTCGTCGCTGAAGAACCGGCGCTCGGGGACCTTGAGCGCCGCGGCCTCGGCGGGGTCGACGGTCACGATGACCTCGGACTTCCCGGTCTCGCCGTCGTGGCCGTCGCTGCTGCACCCGGCGAGCAGCACGGTGGCGCAGGCGAGCAGGGCGGTGGCGTACCGGATGCGGCGGCTGGGCATGGCGGTCCCGTTCAACGTGGTCATGGTGCTCACATCCCGTCCGGGCGGCCGCGGTGCAGGGCGCTGTCGGTGGCGTCCGCGACGCGGGAGATCGCGTCGGTGAACACCGACAGGCGGTGCCCCTCGTCGTCGGGGTCGTCGGAGATGTCCTCGATCTCGCCGGCCCGCAGCCGGGCGGCGCTGACGATGGCGTGCGCCTCGCGGCGCGACTGGAGCCGGATGAGCTCGGCGTCGAGCTCGGCCTGGGCGGTGACCAGCTCGTAGCGGCGGGTCGCCTCGGTCTGCATGGCGTCGAGGTGGCGCAGCGTCGCCTGTTCGGCGGCGCGCATCCGGGCGATCACGTCGACGGCGACGTCCTCGACGGCGCGCGCCACGTCGACGACGAGCTCCTCGGCGGCCGGGGGCAGCTCGACGACCGGCGCGGGCTCGGGCACGACCACCACGACGGGCTCCGGCGCAGCCGGGGGGATCCTCTTCGCCTTGACCATCCTCGGCGCCGGCTCGGGTGCCGGCTCGGGTGCCGGCTCCGGCGCCGGCTCGACGACCTCGGGCTCCTCCTCGGCGTGGGGCTCGACGGGCTCGGGCTCGTCCCCGACCTCGACCTCGTCGACCGGCGTCGGCGGCACCGGGGGCGTCGGCGGCACCGGGGGCGGGGGAGGCGTCACCCGGCGCAGCGGGCGCTCGATCGGCGCCGGCGGCGCGGGCCGGTGGGCGCCGGCGTCCGCAGCGGCGGCCGACGACGGTGCGTCGGGCCCGAGCGCAGCCGTGAAGTCGACCTGCCCGATCCGGGACTGGTCGGTCAGCGCCGAGAGCACGTCGTCGACCGACGGCGGCGGGGCGATGTGCGGCCTGGTCTCGTCGGTCATGAGACCACCTCGACCTGGTCCTCGGCCTGCGCGCCCGGGTTGAAGCCGGCCGGGACGTCGACGAGCACGTAGCGAGGGGTCCGGTAGACGACCTGGAGCTGCGCGTCGTTGCCGGCGGCGGCGTCCGGGTAGAGCTTGGTGAGCAGGTCGCCGTTGTCGGAGGTCGACATCAGCAGGTAGTCCACGCGCTGGGCCGGGTCGCGCGCCGCCTCCTTCCAGGGGCCGTCGCTGTCGTCGACGCGGTCGAAGAAGAGCTCCGGCCTGCCGGTCAGCATCATGACGGCGTACGTCTGGGCGTTGTCGGTCAGGATGGAGTTGTCCCGCGACACGTTGTTGCGGACGAACTCGGCCATCGCCTGCTCCGAGACGATGCCGACGGTCTCCCCGTTGACCGTCTCGGCACCCTCCTGCGACTCGCCGGTGGTGAGCGCGGCGGCGAACGGCGCCTCGAGGTTCTGGTAGCGGTAGGTCTTCATCGCGGTGAGCGTCCACGGGATGCTCAGCACCAGCCCGACGATCACCAGGGCGGCGACCAGCGTGCCGCCCTCCTCCGCGGACCGGGCCAGCCAGATCGCCCCGACGACCGAGAGCAGCAGGATCGGCAACGCGTTGCGCATGAGCATGGGGGAGTCGGTAAGCCGCAGCGCGACCGCGAGCGCCGGCATGAGGATCGAGGCGCCGAGGAGCACGCCGAGCCAGAGCGCGAACGGGTTGCCCCGCGCGAGCCCGGCGAAGATCAGCGCGGGCAGGACGACGATCGCCAGCGGCGCGCCGTAGAGGACCAGCTTGCCGGTCGCCTCCATCAGCTCGACCGCGGAGAACTGGTCGAGGCCGCCGGAGGCCGCCGCGTCGCTGCTGCGGGTGATCCACGAGAACGGGCTCAGCAGCAGGACCAGGTTGAACACGGTCCACAGCGCGATCACATAGACGGTCGGCGCGGCGAACCCGACGACGGTGCCCTCGACCTCGGAGCCGTCGGCGCCCAGCCGGGCCAGGACCGCGCCGATCATCACGGCGCTCAGCAGGAAGAAGGTCAGCGAGGAGTAGCCGGACAGCGCCGCGACGGCGTACGAGATGCCGGCGAGCATGACGAACCGGACGTCCGCGGTGATATACCACGCGACCAGTGCCCCGAGCCCGAGCATCACGAAGGCGATCCACACGAAGTGCCGGGTGCCGGTCGTGGCGTAGAGCAGCACGAGCGGGTTGGCGCCGAGCGCGATCAGCAGCGCGTAGCGCAGCGGCCCGACGACCAGCGCGCGCCGCATCATCGTGTTGAACGCGACCATCGTGAGAGCCGCGAAGACCGCCGACGCCACCGGTACGGCGGACAGCGAGGTCACGACGTCGCGCCAGATCGCCAGCGGCGCGATGAGCAGCGTCGCCAGCGGCGGGTAGTCGAAGCCGATCGCGGACAGCTTGGCCGGGTCGTTGTGCCAGACCATGAGCGCCCGGTTGAGGCGATCCAGGGTCTCGAAGCCGACCACGTGCTGCTCGACGACCAGCCAGTGGCCGAAGATCGAGTAGGCCACCGTGAAGAGCAGGAAGACCAGGGCGCTCTCCCACCAGCGGCGCTGGATGTCGTTGGGACGACGACCGACCGCCTGGACGACGCCGGTGAGGCGCTCCTTGGTGTGGACGACGACGTCGGTGCTCATCAGTGGGTCGCCGATCCGTCGTCGAGCCCGTGCGTGGTCTTCTCCCAGTAGAACGGGTTGGTGAAGAGCTGGATGAAGCCCTTCCAGGCGGCCCAGCTCATCAGGCCCCAGTAGAGCGGCGAGAGCAGCGCGGTCCGCGTCAGGCTGAACATGCCGCGCTGCAGGCTGCCGGCCACGCTGAGGTAGACGAAGACGAAGTTGCCGACGAAGAGCAGCGCGCTGGCGACGTAGAACACCACGCCGGGGAACAGCTGCTGGATGAAGCCGGCCTGGGTGAGGACGTAGAGCGTCGTCAGGCCCCAGAAGATCGGGTTCAGCAGCAGCACGAACGCCGTGCCCATGGTCAGGTTGAAGCTGAGGAACCCGCGCAGGCCGGTCGCCGAGAGCAGCGCGAACGGGTGGCGCATGTGCACGAGCCAGGTCTGGATGTAGCCCTTGTTCCACCGGCTGCGCTGGCGGATCCAGTTCGGGACCTGGGAGTTGGCCTCCTCCAGCGTGGTGGAGTCGATCATCGCGGTGCGGTAGCCCTCGCGGTGCAGCCGGATGCCGAGGTCGGCGTCCTCGGTCACGTTGAAGGGGTCCCAGGCGCCGAGCTCGCGGAGCTTGCTGGTCACGAAGTGGTTCGAGGTGCCGCCCAGCGGGATCGGCGACTCGGCCGCGCCCATCGCCGGGAGGATGAGCTCGAAGTGCATCGAGTACTCGTTGGCGAACCAGGCCGTCAGCATGTTCTGGTCCTGGTTGAAGTGGTTGAGCTTCGCCTGGACGCACACGACGTTCTCCGGCACGCGGCCGAAGGCGATCACGGCCTTCTTCAGCTGGTCCGGGTCGGGCCGGTCCTCGGCGTCGAAGATGACGCAGAAGTCGCCGGTCGCGAGCTGGAGGCCGTAGTTGCAGGCCTTCGGCTTCGTCTTCGGCTGGCTGTCGGGCACGACGACGAGGTGGAAGTGCGGCGGGAGCTGCATGGAGCGGACCTTGGCGACGGTCTCCTCGTCGTCCTCCTCGCAGAGGAGCTTCACGTCGAGGCGGGTCCGCGGGTAGTCCAGCGCGTTGATGTCGCGCACCAGGCGCGGCACGATCGCCGCCTCCTTGTAGAGCGGGACCAGGATCGTGTACATCGGCAGGCGCCGCTCGTCCAGGGCCGCGACCTCCTCGTCGGTGACGTCGGTCTCCAGGTGCGTCCCCAGCGCGCGGAGCGTCAGCCGGAACTTGTAGAACGACACGACCAGGTAGAGCAGGCTGCACGCCGCGACCACGGCCACGGCGGTCTCGTAGGGCCAGATGACCCCGCACACCACGACCACGATCGCCACCATGACGAACGTCGCCTTCTGCGTGCCCGAGATGACGATGTGCGCGGACTCCTCGGGCCGCGTCTCCATCAGCAGCCGGGTCGACACCTCGGCGTAGTGCCGCGAGTGCACGTGCTGGATCAGCTGGTCGAGCTCGGTCCGGTTGGCCAGCAGCTGGCGGAACGGCGCACCGAGCGCCTCCTCGACCGCGGCGGCGGCCTCGGCCTCCAGCGGCCGGGCGACGGCGAGCAGGACGAGGTCCTCGGTCGCGGCCACCGGCACTGCCTGGTAGCTCAGGGCCAGCGGTTCGGGCAGCCGGCGGGCGACCTCCATGTCCGGCGTGAAGTCGCTCAGGCCGACGCGCTGCATCTGGTACATCTCCGACAGCGCGGCCACGAGCGTGTCCTCGGAGATCGCCTCGTGGGAGACCAGGATGTCGCCGAGCGGGTCGCCGGTGCGGCTGTACTCGAGCATCGCCCGCTGGAGCTGGTCGTCGGTGATGAGCCCGCTGCGGGTGAGCATCTGGGCCATCTGCATCCGGGAGCGGCGCGCCTCGGGCGTCTCGACCTCGGTGTCCTGCGGCGGGTAGACGGTGTCGATGGCGGACACGATCTCGTTGACCGTGTGACGCACCAGCTGGACCGGGCGATCGATCCGCTCGGCCACGACGTGCGCGGTGATGTTGTCGTCGGCGTCCGCGGCCGCGACGAGCACGGTGCCGTCGGACGCGGCGTACGGCATCACCCGGAACGTGCGGCAGATGCCCTCGGGGATGAGGTGCCGCAGGTCCTGGTCGACGCCGTCGGTCAGCCGCGGGAGGCGGCGGGTCTGCGCCTGGGACTGGGTGGTGGTCACGTCGTGGTTCCTGCTCCGAAGCCGTGCGCGGCGGCGGGCCGGCCGCCCCGGCGGCTGCCGGTGCCCCCGCCGGCGGCGGCGGCCTGCCGGGCCTTCTTCTTGTTGCGGGGCCGCATGAGCGCGTAGATCAGGTACGCGACGGCCAGCGCGAGGAGCGGGGCGATGAGGAAGGCGAGGAAGGAGACGACGAGGATCACGAGCGTCAACACGATGTCGACGAACGCAGCCCCGATCGACTTGGCTGCCGGCCGCGACGGACTCGTCTGCAGCGACATGATGCTTCCCCCTTGCTCGGCCGCTGGTGAACGCCGAGTCATCGACTCAACCACCCCCATGGTGGACTCGAATGAAATTCACCGTAGTGGCGATCGCGGGACTACCCGGGCCGGTCTGGTCCAGCGTTGATGACCTGTTGCCGAAGCGTTGACCACGCGTGGACCGGCTGTTGCTCTCAGTGCTCGGACAGCCAGCTCCGGGCGGAGATGCCGTAGGCCGTCGGGCGGTCGCGCTCGCTGCTGATCAGCGCCATCGGGTCGCCGGGGTGGTCGGCCCAGACCCAGAACAGCGCGCCGAGGTGGTGGGCGTCGACCCAGTCGAGGTAGCGCTCGACGTACCCCTTCTGGGGCCTGTCCGCGCCGAGCTCGGAGGTGAGGACCGGGACGCTGTCGGCGAGCTTGCCGACGACGCGCTCCCAGCAGTCCTCGGTCGAGCACTCCTTGAAGTCGTAGGAGTGGAACGCCGCCACCAGCTGGTCGTCGTCGGGCGCGAACTCGAGCCAGTGGCTGAGGTCGTTGGCGTAGTCGAGCCCGCCGAGCAGGACCGGCTGCTCGGCGCCGGCCGTGCGGATCGCCTCCACGACGGCGGCCATGCCCTGGACGGGGTAGGTGACCTGCCCGGCCGAGGCGCTCTGGTCGTCCTCGAACGGCGCCGCGCAGCCGCCGTCGCGCCAGCACCTCCAGGTGAGGTCGAACAGGTAGCGGGTGCCGCTGGCGTTGTAGCGGGAGTACGGCTCGTTGAACGCGTCGAACATGACCGACGGGTTGCCGGCGTACTCCCCGGCGACGGAGGTCCAGAACGCGATCGCCTCGGAGTCGGGCATCGCGAGGTTGCCGAACTCCGGCTGTCCGATCCGCTTGCGGCTGTGCAGGTCGAGGATGACGACCATGCCCGCCTTGTTGAGGGCGGTGACGAACCTCCGCACCTCGTCGCGGTAGCCCTCGACCGTGCGCTCCTCGTGCTGGTCGCTCACCGGGGCACCGCGCGTGCCGAGCCAGCAGTCCTGGTTCAGCGGCAGCCGGACGGTGTTGCCGCCCCAGTCGGCGATCAGCTCCGCCTCGGCGGCGTACGGGTCCCGCGCGACGAGGGTGTCGAGCGCGGAGTACCCCCAGCCCTGGGCACAGGCGTACTCGAAGCTGCTCCAGTTCACGCCGCGCGGCACGAAGTCACGGCCGCTGCGGCTGTCGACGATGCGGTTGCCGTCGACGGTGGGGTGGGCGGCGCCGGTCTCGGGCGTGCCGGCGGTCAGCGGCTCACGCAGCGCGACGTACAACGCGCCGCCGGAGACGAGCACGACGACGACCGCCAGCACGATCCAGCGTGCGTGGCGCAGCACGTGCCGCATCCAGAGCCCCCCTCCCTGTCAGGGGGAGCCTAATAGGTTGGCCAGATGAGCGAGACCGTATTCACCTACGCAGCGCCCGCCCTGAAGTTCGGAACGGGTGCGTCCGCGGAGATCGGCCACGACCTTCGGGGCTACGGCGCCCGGCGGGTGCTGCTCGTCACCGACCCGGGCGTCGCGGCCACCGGGCACCCGGCGCGAATCGCGGAGCAGGTCGCCACCCACGGCATCGAGGTGACGACGTACGACGCCGTGCACGTCGAGCCGACCGACGAGTCCGTGCGCGACGCGGTGGCCTTCGCGCGGGACGCGGGGCCCTTCGACGCCGTGCTGGTCGTCGGCGGCGGGTCGTCGATCGACACCGCGAAGGCGGTCAACCTGCTCACCACGAACCCGGGCGAGCTCATGGACTACGTCAACGCCCCGGTCGGGAAGGCGCAGCCGCCGACCCAGCCGCTGCTGCCGCTCGTCGCGGTGCCGACCACGACCGGCACCGGCTCCGAGAGCACCACGATCTGCGTGCTGGACGTGCTCTCGCTGCACGTGAAGACCGGGATCAGCCACCCCGCGCTGCGGCCCACGCTGGCCGTGGTCGACCCCGCGCTGACCCTCACCCAGCCGGCCCACGTCACCGCCGCGGCCGGGATGGACATCCTCTGCCACGCGCTGGAGAGCTGGACCGCGCGGTGGTTCGCCGACTTCGAGGCCAAGCGGCCCGAGCAGCGGGTGCCCTACTGCGGCGCCAACCCGATCGCGGACCTGTGGTCGGAGCGGGCCCTGACCCTGCTGGCGGGTGTCTTCCGGCGGGCGGTCGCCGACGGCGACGACCCCGCGGCCCGCGGGCAGATGGCGATGGCGGCGACCTTCGCCGGGCTCGGCTTCGGGAACGCCGGCGTGCACATCCCGCACGCCAACGCCTACCCGATCGCCGGCCGCGCGGCGTCGCTCGTCCCGCACGGGACGGCGGTATCGCTGACCGCGCCGGCGGCGTTCCGCTTCACCTTCGACGCCGACCCCGACCGGCACGTCCGGGCGGCCCGGCTGCTCGACCCCTCGGTGGCGCCCGGCCCGGGCGCGCTGCCGACCGTGCTCACCGCGCTGATGCGCGACATCGGCCTGCCGAACGGCCTCGCCGAGGTCGGGTACGGCGAGGCCGACGTGGACGCCCTGGTGGCCGGTGCCCTGCAGCAGCAGCGCCTGCTCGCGACCGCGCCGAAGAGTCTCACGGACGAAGACCTGGCGTCGGTCTTCCGAGGCTCGATGGAACACTGGTGACGTGACCTCCGCTGCCGACCTCGTCAGTTCGCTGCGTCGTCGGGGGGTCTCGGACGTCGACGACTCGACCCTCGCCCGGGCGCTCTACTCCTCGGACGCCTCGCTCTACCGCGTCGTCCCCGATGTGGTGGTCCGACCGCGGCACGCCGACGAGCTGGACGCGATCCTCGACGTCGCCGCCGAGACCGGGGCGCCGGTCACCATGCGCGGCGCCGGCACGTCGATCGCGGGCAACGCGGTCGGCACCGGCATCGTCGTCGACACGCTGCGTCACCTCAACAAGGTCGTCTCGATCGACCCGGAGGCCCGCAGCGCCGTCGTGCAGCCCGGGGTCGTCCACGCCGACCTCCAGCGCGCGGCGGCGCCGTACGGCCTGCGGTTCGGGCCGGACCCGTCGACCCACACCCGCTGCACGATCGGCGGGATGATCGGCAACAACGCCTGCGGCTCGCGCGCGCTCGGCTACGGGCGTACGTCGGACAACGTGCTGGGCCTCGACGTCGCCTGGGGTCCGGGCGCCTCGGACGTGGCGACGCGGCTCGGGGCGCTGGTCGACCAGCACCTCGCGCACGTGCGCACGTCGTTCGGCCGGTTCACCCGCCAGGTCAGCGGCTACTCGCTCGAGCACCTGCTGCCCGAGAACGGCCGCAACGTCGACCGCTTCCTCGTCGGCTCGGAGGGCACCCTCGCGGTCGTCCGGTCGGCGACCGTGCGGCTGGTCGAGGACGACCCCGACCGGCACCTCGTCGTGCTCGGCTACCCGTCGATGCACGAGGCGGCCGACGCGGTCCCGGCGCTGCTCGCGGCCGCGCCGCGCATGACCGCCTGCGAGGGCCTCGACTCCCGCATCGTCGACCTGGTCCCGAACGCCCCGGCGCTGCCGCGCGGCGCGGGCTGGCTGTTCGCCGAGGTGCCGGCCGCCGAGGTCGCGGCCGTGGTCGCCGCCGGCGACGCGCTCGAGCACCGCGTGGTGCCCGACGGCCCCGAGGCGGCGGCGCTGTGGCGCATCCGCGAGGACGGCGCCGGACTGGCCGCGCGCTCGCTGTCGCGTCCGGCGTACTCCGGGTGGGAGGACGCGGCCGTGCCGCCCGAGCGGCTGGGGGCGTGGCTCCGCGACTTCGACCTGCTGCTCAAGGAGCACGGCCTCGACGGCGTGCCCTACGGCCACTTCGGTGACGGCTGCGTGCACGTGCGCATCGACTTCCTCTTCGACGACGGGGGCGCCTCCTTCCGCGAGTTCCTGACCGCGTGCGCGCTGAAGCTGCGCGAGCACGGCGGCTCGATCTCCGGCGAGCACGGCGACGGGCGCGCGCGCTCGGAGCTGCTGGCGACGATGTACGACGAGGAGTCGATCAAGCTCTTCGGCGCGGTCAAGGCGATCTGCGACCCGCGCGGCCTGCTGAACCCCGGCAACATCGTCGACCCGGCGCCCCTCGACGCCGACCTGCGCCCGGTCCGGCCGCGGCCGCTGATCCCGCTCGCGGACGCGATCCACCGCTGCACCGGCGTCGGCAAGTGCGTGGCGCCGCGGACCAACGGCGTGATGTGCCCGTCGTACCTCGCCACCCGCGAGGAGAAGGACTCCACCCGCGGCCGCTCGCGGGTCCTCCAGGAGGCCCTCGACGGCTCGCTGGTGCAGGGCTTCGCGGACCCGGCGGTGCACGAGGCGCTCGACCTCTGCCTGGCCTGCAAGGGCTGCGCGTCGGACTGCCCGACCGGCGTGGACATGGCGACCTACAAGGCGGAGGCGCTGCACGCGACGTACTCCGGCCCCGACGCGCGCCGGCGTCCCCGGAGCCACCTGCTGCTCGGCCGGCTGCCCAAGTGGGTGCGGCTGGCCGCCCCGATGGCGCCGATGGCGAACCGGATGATGAAGCTGGGACCGGTCGCCCGGCTGGCCAAGGCCACCGCGGGCATCGACCAGCGGCGCTCGATCCCGGCGTTCGCGCCGAAGACGCTGCGCCGCACGGTCTACGGATCACGGGGCGTCCCCGACGTGGTCCCGGACGTGTGGATCTGGGCGGACTCCTTCACCGACCACTTCTTCCCGGCGAACGCGCTGGCCGCGATCTCCTTCCTGGAGTCCGTCGGCGTCACCGCGCGGGTCATCCGGGACGACGCGTGCTGCGGCCTGACCTGGGTGACGACCGGCCAGCTCGACGAGGCGCGGACGATCATGCAGCGCACCGTGCGGACGCTGCGGCCCTACGTCGAGTCCGGCGTCCCGGTGGTCGGGCTGGAGCCCTCCTGCCTGGCGACGCTGCGCAGCGACGTGCCGGAGATGGTGGGGGAGCACCTCGACGTGCTCACCTTCGCCGAGCTGCTGGAGCGGCTCGACGTGCCGCTGCCGTCGCTCGAGGGCGTCGAGGTGGTCGCGCAGCCGCACTGCCACCACGCGTCGATCCTCGGGTGGGCGGCCGACAAGCGGCTGCTGGAGAAGGCCGGCGCGCGCGTCACGCAGGTCGCGGGCTGCTGCGGCCTCGCCGGCAACTTCGGCATGGAGAAGGGACACTACGAGGTGTCCGTCGCCGTCGCGGAGACGCACCTGATGCCCGCCGTACGCTCCCAGCCGGAGGCGGTCGTGCTCGCCGACGGCATGTCGTGCCGGGTCCAGCTCGACGACCTCGCGCAGGTGCCCACGATGCACCTCGCCGAGCTGCTGGCTTCTAGACTCGACGGGTGAATCCCCGCCACCGCCGCCTGATCATCCCGACGGTCCTCGTGGCGCTGCTGCTCATCGTGATCGTCGCGGCGCTGGTCTGATGGCCGAGCCGCTGCTCCGCGAGCTGAACCGGCTGCGCGCGCTGATCCTCGACCCGGACGTGCTGGTCAAGGCGGTCGCGTCGGGCCGCCAGAAGGGCGAGGCGCCCCGGTGGCGCCGCGCCGAGATGCGGTACGTCGACCTCAAGGCCGGGCGGCACCTCCAGGTCACGACCTACGACGAGACGCAGGCGTTCACCGCCAACCACGTCGGCGACGCGGCGCGCGACGCGGTCGACGAGCTGCTCGACGAGCCGTTCGCGAACTGGAACGTCGAGACCACCACGCAGTCGCACCAGCTGCGCGTGACCAAGAAGCTCGAGGCGGTCGTGCACACCACCGACCGGGTCGAGCCGGTCGAGGCGGAGCGCGACCACGACCGCGACAAGCAGCGGCTGCTGCCCGAGGACGACCCGGTGTTCGTGGCCCTCGGCATCTCGGATGCCTCGGGGAAGCTGAAGCCGTCGCGGCAGGCCAAGTACCGGCAGGTGGAGGAGTTCCTCCGGCTGCTCGACGCGTCGATCACCGAGGCGCTGGAGAAGGGTCACCTGCGGCGCCCGACCGCCGAGGACCCGCTGCGGATCGTGGACCTCGGCTGCGGCAACGCCTACCTGACCTTCGCGGCCGAGCGGTACCTCTCGCAGAGGATCCCGGTGCGGCTGACCGGGGTGGACGTCAAGGAGCAGTCGCGCGAGCACAACGCGGCCGTGGCGCATGATCTCGGCGTCGAGGCGGACTTCGTCGTCGGCACCATCGGCGGGGTGCAGCTCGACCCGGCGCCCGAGGTGGTGCTAGCGCTGCACGCCTGCGACACCGCCACCGACGAGGCGCTCGCCCAGGCCGTGCACTGGGGCGCGCGGCTCGTGCTCGCGGCGCCCTGCTGCCACCACGACATCGCCGCCCAGCTCCGCAAGTCGCCGACGCCCGCGCCGTACGCGATGCTCACCCGGCACGGCATCCTCCGCGAGCGCCTCGCCGACACCTTGACCGACGGGCTGCGGGCGTCGCTCATGCGGCTCCAGGGCTACCGCGTCGACGTGGTGCAGTTCGTCGAGAGCCAGCACACCCCGCGCAACACCATGCTGCGCGCCGTACGCACGGGGTCGCCGGTCAAGGGCGGCTCGGTGCGCAAGGAGTACGACGAGCTCGTGACCACCTGGGACCTGCGGCCCAAGCTGGCCGAGCTGCTGTGATCGACCGGGCGCTGGCCGTCGTCTCGCTGGTGCCGTTCGTCATCGGCGCGGCGAGCGGGCCGGACGACCCGACGTACTCCGTCGACCTCACCTACCGCGACCCGGCCATCGTCGAGGCCAGCGGGCTCGTGGTGCGCGGCGGCTTCTACGTGACCGTCAACGACTCCGGTGACGGCGGCCGGATCTTCACCGTCGACGGGTCGGGGGAGACCGTCGGCACGACCTCGTGGGCGGACGAGCCCACCGACACCGAGGCGCTCGCGCCGGCCGGCGCCGGCGAGGTGTGGGTCGGCGACATCGGCGACAACCCGGGCTCGCGCTCGTCGATCACGGTGCTGAAGGTGCCCTACGGTCCGGGCGACCGCACGGTGACGCCGGAGTCCTACGAGCTGGTCTACCCCGACGGCGCGCACGACGCCGAGGCGCTGCTCGCGCAGCCCCGCACCGGGCAGCTGTTCGTGGTCACCAAGGACATCTTCGGCGGCACGATGTACGCCGCACCGCGCGAGCTCTCGGCCGACCGGCCCAACGAGCTGATGCCGGTCGTCGACACGAAGGGCTTCGTCACCGACGGGTCGTTCTTCCCCGACGGGCGCAGCTACGTGCTGCGCGACTACGGCAACGCCGCGATCTACTCCTTCCCCGACCACGAGCGGCTCGCGTCGTTCCGGCTGCCGTCGCAGCAGCAGGGCGAGGGGATCGCGGTCGCGGAGGACGGCTCGGTGCACGTCAACACCGAGGGCCAGTTCAGCGACGTGCTCCAGGTGACCACGGTCTCCGCCTGGGCCGCGGCGACCTCCGCGGTCAGGTTTGTGGTGCGTGCCGTGGGGCTACTCCTCGGCCATGGTGCGGCTGCGTAGGACCTCACCCGAGCAGCCGGGGTGGACCCGGCGGCGGGCCGGGCGCGGCTTCGTCTACCTCGACGAGGCCGGACAGCGGCTCGCGCCCGAGAACGTCGAGCGCGTGAAGGGCCTGGTGGTCCCGCCGGCCTGGAAGGACGTGTGGGTCACGCCGTACGAGAACGGCCACCTGCAGGCGGTCGGCACCGACGACGCCGGCCGGCGGCAGTACCTCTACCACCCGGACTGGCGGGCCCGGCGCGACGCCGAGAAGCACGACCGGGTGCTGGAGTTCGGCCAGGCGCTGACCCGGGCGCGCGAGCTGGTCGTCCGCGACCTCGGCACCGAGGGCATGCCGCTCGAGCGGGCCTGTGCGGCCGCCGTACGCCTGCTGGATCTCGGGTACTTCCGGATCGGCAACGACGTGTACGCCGACATGAACGGCTCCTTCGGCCTCACGACGCTGGAGCGGCGGCACGTGCGCAAGCGCCAGGACGCGCTGGTCTTCGCGTTCGTCGGGAAGTCCGGCGTCGAGCACCGCATCGAGATCGACGACGCGACGGTCGTCGAGGCCATCGAGATCATGCGCCGGCGGCGCGGGCAGGACCTGCGGCTGCTGGCCTACAAGAACAGCCGCAGCTGGCGCTCGCTGCTGCCCGACCTGGTCAACGAGTACGTCCGGGCGTCGACCGGGCTCAACGCGACCGCCAAGGACTTCCGCACCTGGCACGCCACCGTGCTGGCGGCGGCCGCGCTCGCCGAGACGTCCGAGCCGGGGGAGACCAAGGCCTCGCGCAAGCGGGCCGTCGCGGGAGCGATGAAGGAGGTGTCGGAGTTCCTCGGCAACACCCCGACCCTCGCGCGGTCGTCCTACGTCGACCCGCGGGTCGTCGACGCCTACGAGGAGGGGCGCACGATCGAGCGCGCCACCCGGCGTACCTATGCGAACCCCGACGAGCGGCAGGCCGCCCTGGAGCGTGCGACGGTGAAGCTCATCCGCAACTCTTGAGGCATGGAGATCACCGTCGTCCAGGGCGACATCACCGTGCAGGACGTCGACGCGGTCGTGAACGCGGCCAACCGTGCGATGCGCGGCGGTGGTGGGGTCGACGGCGCCATCCACCGGGCGGGTGGTCCCGCAGTCCTCGAGGACTGCATCGCGCGCTTCCCGTCGGGGCTGGCGACGGGCGACGCCGGGTGGACGACCGCCGGCCTGATGCCGGCGCGGTGGGTGATCCACGTCGTCGGGCCGAACCACACCGCCGGTGAGCGGGACCGCTCCCTGCTGCTCTCCTGCTACGTGCGGGCACTGGAGGTCGCGGACTCCCTCGGCGCCGCGAGCGTGGCCTTCCCGCTGGTCTCGGCGGGGATCTACGGCTGGCCGAAGGCCGACGCGATCGCCGCGCCGCTGGAGGTCTTCCACTCGGCCCCCACCTCGGTGCAGGAGGCGCGGCTGGTCGCCTTCGACCGGGCGACGTACGACGCGATCGTGGCGGCGCTGTGAAGCGTCTGCTCCCTCTCCTCGTGCTGCTCCTGGCCGCGTGCTCCTCTGACCCGGCACCGTCGTCCCCGGCGCCGACCTGGCTCGGCCTCCAGCCGGGCGACGCCCGGAGCTTCACCGGCGACGCCGGCGAGCTGACGCTGATCTACGTCGACGAGACCTACGCCATTGACGGGGTGAACGCCTCCGCCGTCACCTACGAGCACGACGACCGGTACGTCACCGACTACTTCCTCGAGTCGGCCGGCGACCTGGAGTGGTACGGCCGCCGGGGTGAGTGGCGGGCCGGCCGTCGCGGGGAGACGCCCAGGCCGGTGTCCTTGGAGGACGACACCGTCACCTTCGGCGACATCACCATCACGTTGTCGCCCGACGGCCCGACCTCGGTCGAGACGCCGGACGGGGTGTTCAGGGCGGATTGACGCCGACTGCGGGCCCGCTGGCTTCGCGGATTTGCAGGGATAGGTGGTCACCGTGGTCTGGGGTCACCGGAACGCGGGTTGCGGTCCGCCGTCGGGTTTCCGGCGCGCTCGGGTCGACCGCTGTGGCCCGGGCCGTAGCAAGGCGGCCCGGGCAGAGAGAATTCTTTACCTTCGAATTCCCAGATCCCTTGTGGATAAGGACTTCTGGGGCCTTCGGCTGTCGGTGGGTCCTGGTTGAGTGGACCCATGGCAGCCACCACCCGCACCCGCGCAGACGAGGTGCTGACCGCTGCCCGCGACACCGCCTCGGTGATCGCCGACGCGCAGGTCGAGCAGCTGGTGCAGGCCGTGCAGTGGGCGCAGCTGAACCCCGGTGTGGAGCCCGACCCGGAGATCGAGTGGGGGATGCGGCCCCTCGAGGTCGCCGGCGTCGGTGCCCCGACCATCGATGAGTCCGCGGTCGCGGAGTTCGCGCTGGCGATCGGGATGAAGCACGAACCCGGCGCCCGGCTCATCGGGGATGCGATCGAGCTGTGTCACCGGCTCCCGCGGATCTGGGGACGGGTGATGGCCGGGGAGGTGGCGGTGTTCAAGGCCCGTAAGATCGCCCAGGACACCCGCACCCTGTCCCTCGACGCCGCCGCAGCCGTCGACCGGCACCTGGCCCTGATCGCGAAGAAGTGCTCCTGGGCCGAGATCGAACGCCAGATCGCCCGCGCTCAGGCCGAGCACGACCCCGAGGAGGCCGAACGCCGCCGGATCGCGGCGGCGGAGAAGCGGTGCGTCGAGGTCCACTACCGCGGCATCTCCCCGGACGGCGCGGTCCCCATCACTGGGTACGCCTCCCTCGCCGACGCCCTCGCCTTCGACCAGTTCCTCACGTCGACCGCTGCGACCCTGGACCCGGCGCTGCCGCTCGACGTGCGGCGGTCGATGGCCCTGGGGATGGTGTCTGGTGGACGGCCGGCGCCGAAGGAGCTCGTCCTCTACGCGCACGCCCGACCGGGGCAGGTGATGGTCGAGGTGGAGAACACCCGCACCGTGGTCACCCCCGAACAGGTCAAGGAGTGGTGTCAGCAAGCGGGCACCCGGGTGACGGTGCGTCCGGTGCTGGACCTGGCCGAGGAGATGTCCACCGGCGCCTACTCCCCGACCCCGTTGATGAAGGAGCAGGTCCGGCTCCGCTACCCCACCTGCGTCTTCAAGGACTGCGACCGCCCCGCCCGGGGCTGCGACCTCGACCACCACGACCCGTACCCGCACGGGGCGACCACCACCTCGAACCTCTTCCCTCTGTGCCGGGGCCATCACCGGCTCAAGACCACCGGCGGCTGGACCTACCGACTCCTCGACCAGAACACCATCGAGTGGACCTCGCCCATGGGACTCGTCCACCTCCGACATATCGACTGACCCCCGCCCCGCCGGCACCGCTGGCGGGGCCCCACCCATGCGGTGGGGTGGTTTCGAGGCTCGCTCCTCAACTTCACCCATCGCGGCGATCAGAGGCGCTCGCCGACCGAGTCGATCGGGCCGTGAAGACCTCGACGTTGGGTGCGAGCGCCCAGCCTGGGGCTGCGACATCGACCACCGCGAGCCCTACCCGACCGGGGCGACCACCACTTCGAACCTGGCTAGTGCTTAGTAGCACCCCTTGTTCGGCGGTGCAGCAGCGTCGCCTTCGCGGGTGGTGTCCCGCCGGTGCAAGTCGGTCGCCAACCCGGACAAGCGCTAGGACGCCCCCTCCGCCGTCCGGCCGGTCGGGCCCCGTTTCCCTGAACCATCTGGAATGATCCGGAGGCGTGCTGAAGGCGAGTGATACGACGTTCTTGCTAGGAGCAGGGGCATCTGTCGAGGCGGGTGTTCCCGCGTCGTTCGCGCTCACTCAGCGCATCGTGAAAGCGATCGCTCCCGGTCCGCACTCGCTGCGTTGGGGGCCAGCACAGGCACTCAATCTTGCGTTAGGCGCGATCATCGCTCACGACGCCGCGATGGGATTGCCGGTGTATCAGGGCGTCGACGTCGAGCGCCTTTTCAGCGCCGTGCAGATGCTCGCGGAGCGTGACTCGATCGAGATCGCACCGTTCGTGCAAAGTTGGAACCCAGGACTTGATGCACTCGCCAGTCGTCGTCTTCCGGCGTTCTTCGCTCGCGAATTTAAGGAGGCGCTGACAAGCAGGTTCGACTCAAAACTTGAACGTGCGTTCAAGGCCGGCGTCGAGTCTGTCACGAGGTCTGGGTCAACCGGAACCGTCTTCACCGCACTCGAAGAAGCAATGATCAGTACGCTGCGTACTTGCCTCAAAGTGGAGCCGGGGGCAAGTGATTACCTCCAACCGATTGTCGGCATAGACGGCGGACCCGTGAGGGTCGCGACGCTCAACTATGACCACTCGGTGGAACTAGCGGCCCACCGTTCTGGGAAATCGGTCGCTACCGGCATCACGCTGTGGGATGGCGGACTTGAATGGGATTTTGAGGCAGGAGCGGACGTTAACCTCCTGAAGCTGCACGGGTCCCTCGATTGGTACTATTCAAAGACTCATCGCGGCTGGGGCACATTGGAGGAGCGCTCGATTGTTCCGTTCCAT
Source organism: Nocardioides pyridinolyticus (assembly GCF_054653575.1). Taxonomy (NCBI): domain Bacteria; kingdom Bacillati; phylum Actinomycetota; class Actinomycetes; order Propionibacteriales; family Nocardioidaceae; genus Nocardioides; species Nocardioides pyridinolyticus. The sequence continues at coordinate 71,626 of NZ_BAAIFY010000022.1, forward strand.
GTCTTCACTGACGACGGTCCGACCTACTTCGACGAGCCAGCGGTCGTCTTCGGGCAGCGCGGAAAATTGCGTAGCGACGGGCCCTTCCTAGGAATGCTTACGGGGTTCGACCATTGGCTCAAGCAAACGCAGAACCTCGTGATCGTTGGGTATTCATTCCGCGACGATCACATCAACGAGGTAATTCGGCGCTGGGTGAATAGGGCCTACAAGCCCCGGATGATTATTGTTGATCCCGCGATGACAGATGAAGTCATGTCGACCTGGAGGCATGACGGGTTCCTCGGTGAACTTGTGCGCGCCCTCTCCTACATCGATGAAGGCGGCAAATTCGCACGGTTGCCTCAGCACGATGTGCACGCACTCCCAGCGAGTCAGGGCCTAGCGCTGCTGTAGGCGGGGCCATCGGCCCCGCCCTTGACTTGAAGTAGCAACAAACTCGGAGCGGGTTTCGCGTTGCGGTGGTGGGTTGCTGCGCCGTTTTTCGCTCCGGGGGTCCCGGACGGAGTGCAGTTTGCCGCACCGGGGTGGGACGCCCCGGTGACGACCACGCGGGCACCGCTGGCGGAACCACACCCATGCGGTGGTTTCGAGACAGGCGCTAGCGCGCCTTCCTCAACCACCGACGCCCGCTTTACGCGAACGACCGCCACCGGATCGTCGTCCTACGGCCGGGGCCACAGCACGGCAACCACCGACCACCTCGTGCCGCCCGCCGGCCGCGACCACCTCTCGGGTGACCACAGACTGCGGTGACCACACGTCCCTGGAAATCT
>NZ_BAAIFY010000023.1:0-70272 GCF_054653575.1 Nocardioides pyridinolyticus
TTACACCCTCGATTGGGATGAGCCGGAAATCTGCGAAGCCAGCGGACCGGTGGTCTCGAGACAGGCGCCGGAGCGCCTTCCTCAACCACCGTGAGTCAGAGGCGCTCGACGACCCAGTCGATGCAGGCGGTGAGGGACTCGATGTCGGCAGGGTCGACGGCGGGGTACATCGCGATGCGGAGCTGGTTGCGGCCGAGCTTGCGGTAGGGCTCGGTGTCGACGATCCCGTTGGCGCGCAGCACCGCGGCGATCCGCGCCGCGTCGATGCTGTCCTCGAAGTCGATCGTGCCGATGACGAGGGAGCGGTGGGCCGGGTCGCTGACGTAGGGGAAGGCGTACGGCGACTTCTCGGCCCAGGTGTAGAGGATGTCCGAGGACTCCGTCGTCCGGGCGACCATCCCGGCCAGTCCGCCCGAGGAGTTCATCCAGTCCAGCTGCTCGGCCATCAGGAAGAGCGTGGCGACGGCGGGAGTGTTGTAGGTCTGGTTCTTCAGCGAGTTGTCGATCGCGGTCGGCAGGTCGAAGAACGCCGGGATGTGGCGGTCGGACGCGGCGAGGGAGGCCGCGCGTGACAGCGCGGCGGGGGAGAAGAGCGCGATCCAGAGGCCGCCGTCGGAGGCGAAGCACTTCTGGGGGGCGAAGTAGTACACGTCGGTCTCGGCGACGTCGACGGGGAGACCGCCCGCGCCGGAGGTGGCGTCGATGAGGACGAGCGAGTCGGAGGACGCCCCGGTGGGCCGGACGACCGGTGCCATCACGGCGGTCGAGGTCTCGTTGTGCGCCCACGCGTAGACGTCGACCCCGTCCTCGGCCACGGCGACCGGGGCCGAGCCGGGCTCGGAGGCGATCACCGAGGGCGCGTCGAGCCAGGGGGCGGCGGTCGCGGCGGCGGCGAACTTCGAGGAGAACTCACCGAAGGACAGGTGCTGCGACTTCTGCGAGATCAGGCCGTACGTCGCGACGTCCCAGAACGCCGTCGCGCCACCGTTGCCCAGGACCACCTCGTAGCCGTCGGGCAGCGAGAACAGCGAGGACAGCCCCGACCGGACCCGCCCGACCAGGTCGCGGACCGGCGCCTGGCGGTGGGAGGTGCCCATCAGCGACGTCCCCGTCGCGGCCAGCGCGTCCAGGTGCGAGGTCTGGATCTTCGACGGTCCGGCACCGAACCGGCCGTCGGCAGGCAGAAGGTCGCGGGGGATCTGGAGGGCGTCGCTCACGCTTCCCTATTCTGTCAGCCCACCACGACCACTCTCGGGGGACGACAGATCATGAACAAGGCCACGCCCGTCCAGAAGCTCCTGCTCGCCGTGGGGGTGGTCGTGATGCTCGGCGGCATCGTCTGCCTCGTCATGGGGTTCGCCGACTTCGCTGACTTCACCGAGGACGAGGTCCAGCAGGGCAACGGCTCGCTGGCCCTCTTCGCAGCCGGTGGCTTCGCGATGGTGGTCGGCTTCGGCATCGTCGCCTTCACCCGCGCCGCGATCCTGACTCGGAACGGCGCCTACGCGCGAGTCACGATCGAGCAGGGCACGGCCCCGCAGCAGGCGCCGAGCGGCAGGTCCTGCTCCAGCTGCGGCCGGCCGGTCGCCGCGACCGCGCGGTTCTGCGAGGCGTGCGGGCACGCCGTTGGCTGAGCTCGAGATCCGCCGGGTCGGCTACGGCCACCCGGACGCGGTGCTGATGATCGAGGAGGTCCAGCAGGAGTACGTCGTCCGGTACGGCGGTCGCGACGAGACCCCGCTCGACCCGCTGATGTTCGAGCCGCCCGACGGCAGCTTCTTCGTCGGCTACCGCGACGGCGTACCCGTCGCGAGGGGGGCCTGGCGCCGCTCGCCGGTGGTCGCGCTGGGCAGCGCCCGCACGGCCGAGGTCAAGCGCATGTACGTCGCCCCGCGGGCCCGCGGCGTCGGCCTGGCCCGCCGGATGCTCGCCCACCTCGAGCAGAGCGCGGCCGAGCACGGGGCGGACGTGGTCGTCCTCGAGACCGGCATGCGCCAGCCCGAGGCGATCGCGCTCTACGAGTCCAGCGGCTACACGCCGATCCCCGGGTTCGGGCACTACCGGGACTCGCCGACCTCGCGCTGCTACGCCCGCCGCCTGCCGAGCACGTGGTAGCGCTCGTCGTCGATCCGCCTGCCCCAGTACGCCGGGTCGGGCAGCGGCCGCAGCGTGGCCGTCAGCCCCGCATCCTCGACCAGCTCGACGGTCCGCTCCGCGGTCAGGCCCGCGCCGCCCGGGCACGGTCCAGCTCGCCCGCTGGGTCCTGAAGAAGTACGGCGGTGGCAACGCCGGCATGCGTCGCGACTGCCAGCGCAAGCCCGAGTCGGAGCACGAGTCCGGCCGGGCCTTGGACTGGGGCGTGGACGCCGGCTCGGCGAAGGACCGCGAGCGGGTCAAGGCCTTCAAGCAGCACTTGTTCGCGACCGACCGGCACGGCAACACCGACGCGGTCGCGCGCCGGATGGGCGTGATGTACCTGATCTGGAACGACCGCATGTACGCCGCGTGGAACGAGTTCCGGCCCGAGCCCTACCTCTCCTCGTCCTGCCACTCGCGCAAGAAGTGCTCGCGCACGCTGCGCCACCGCGACCACGTGCACGTGTCGCTGAGCAAGGCCGGCGCGCGGGCGGCGACGAGCTGGTTCACCCGGCGGAGCTGACCGCTCAGCGGGCCCACGAGGCCTGCCAGCCGTCCACCTTCGAGGCGGGCCGCGCGGACGGGCCGGTGTAGATCGCGGAGGGCCGGATCAGGCGGCCGGTGCGCTTCTGCTCCAGGATGTGCGCCGACCAGCCGCCGGTGCGGGCGCAGGTGAACATCGAGGTGAACATGTTCGCGGGCACCTCGGCGAAGTCGAGCACGATCGCGGCCCAGAACTCCACGTTGGTCTCCAGCACCCGGTCGGGGCGGCGCTCGCGGAGCTCGGCCAGCGCGGCCTGCTCGAGCGCCTCGGCCACCTCGTAGCGCGGGGCGTCCAGCTCGCGGGCCGTACGCCGCAGCACCCGGGCGCGGGGGTCCTCGGCCCGGTAGACCCGGTGCCCGAAGCCCATCAGCCGCTCCCCGTTGTCGAGCAGCTCCTTGACGTACGACGCGGCGTCGCCGTCCCGGCGCTCGACCTCCTCGATCATGCCGAGCACCCGCGACGGCGCGCCCCCGTGCAGGGGACCGCTCATCGAGCCGATCGCCCCGGAGAACGCCGCCGCGACGTCCGCGCCGGTCGAGGTGATCACCCGAGCGGTGAAGGTCGAGGCGTTCATGCCGTGCTCGGCCGCGGACGACCAGTAGGCGTCGATCGCGTGGGCGTGCTTGGGATCGGCCTCGCCCTTCCAGCGGATCAGGAACTTCTCCGCGAGCGTCCGACCCTCGTCCACGACCTTCTGCGGGACGACGGCCTCGTGCAGGCCACGCGCCGACTGTGCGGCGTACGAGAGGACCATGACGGCGAGCCGCCCGATGTCCTCACGCGCCTGCTCGTCGCTGATGTCGTAGGTCTGCCCGAACCCGAATGCCGGCGCGAGCATCGCCACCGCCGCCTGGACGTCCACGCGGACGTCGCCGGTGTGGACCGGCAGGTTGTAGGGCTCGGCGGGCGCGAGGCCGGGGGTGTAGGACCCGTCGATCAGCAGTCCCCACACGTTCTCGAACGGAACCCGCCCGACGATCTCCTCGATGTCCACGCCGCGGTAGCGCAGCGCGGATCCTTCCTTGTCGGGCTCGGCGATCTCGGTGGCGAAGGCGACGACGCCCTCCAGCCCGTGCTGCACGTCAACGTCGGTCACGTTCCGGAGTCTAGGGTTCGCTGCATGGACCTGGCAGACCTCCGGGCGGAGTACGGCCGGGCCGGGCTGGACGAGGACGACCTCGCGCCCGACCCGATCGAGATGTTCAAGCGGTGGATGCGCGACGCCCAGGACGCCGGCCTGCACGAGCCGAACGCGATGGTGGTCGCCACGGTCGGCGCCGAGGGCGCGCCGTCCTCGCGGATGGTGCTGCTCAAGGGGCTGGGCGATGCCGGCTTCGTGTTCTTCACCAACACCGGGTCTCGCAAGGGCACCGAGCTGGCCGGCAACCCGCGCTGCGCGCTGCTGTTCCCCTGGCACCCGCTCGAGCGGCAGGTGCGGGTCGACGGCGTCGCGACCCCGCTCCCTCTGCCCGACGTCGAGGCGTACTTCGCGACCCGGCCACGCGGCTCGAAGCTCGGCGCCTGGGCGTCTCCCCAGTCCCGCGTGACCACCCGCGAGGAGCTGGCCGGCGCCTTCGAGGCCGCCGAGGCGCGCTTCCCCGACGAGGTGCCGGTCCCCGAGGGGTGGGGCGGGTACGTCGTACGGCCGAACGCCGTGGAGTTCTGGCAGGGCCGGCCGGGGCGGATGCACGACCGCCTCGTCTACCGGCGCACGGCGGACGGGTGGGAGACCGTGCGCCTGGCGCCGTGACCGGCCTCGCCTCACGGCGGGCTCTGGCTGGCGTCACGCTGAGGCGTGCGCGTCGGACGCGATGCGCGTGGGGGATGTCGTGGCGCGCAGGCCGACGGTGGCGCAGCCGAGCAGGACCACGGCAGTGCACAGCACCGGGGACGCGAGAGCCGGGGTCACCGCGACCAGCACGGCGGTGAGTGCGATGGCCGGGAGGAGCAGGCTCAGCACCCGTCCGCCGACGCCGAGGTGGTTGTGGCGGGTCGAGGCGACTCCGAGGACCAGGGCGCTGAGGAAGACGACCAGGAGCGCAAGCAGTGCGACGACTCCGGTCGCCGCGGCCCACGGGCCCTCGGCGTCCACGCCGACCGCCACCTCCACCGGGTGGACGACGATCTGGCCGACGGCGCTGACGGCCAGGCCCGCGATGGCGGCTCTCCGTGCAGCGCGCACCACGGTGCGCGTCCCGGCGAACGCCGCGCTCTCCCGCTGCAGGACGGTGGCACATGCCGCGAGTGTCAGCCCCAGCAGGACGGACATGCCGATACCCGCCGCGGCGCTGCCGCGGGCGTCGTCAGTGATGAGGCTGGCGTGGCCCGTGGCCGCGCGCACGAGGGTGTCGACGGCGATGAGCGCCGCCATGGTGCTCGCGAGTCCGAGGGCGATGACGTGGTGCTTCTTCATGGTCGTGTCTCCTGGCGAGGGTCGAGCGCGGATGGGTGGGCGCTCTCAGCCTCCGCCGGAAGATGACGCGGCGTGATCGGCCGCGAGGCAGCCCTGATGGCCCCAGGAGTTCCATTCGGCATCCTCCTCGAGGAGGACGTCCGGCGGCAGGTGACGTCGGGTCAGTCGGTGAGGCCGGCGCGATGGGCGAGCACGACGGCTTGCACCCGGTCCCGGACCTGGAGCTTGTCGAAGATCCTTCCGACGTGGGTCTTGACCGTGGTCTCCGCCAGGTAGAGACGCTCAGCGATCTCCAGGTTGGAGCAGCCGGTGGCCATCACCCGCAAGACCTCGAGCTCTCGCTCAGTCAGGTCGGTGATACCGGGGACGGTGACGGGCGCCGGCGTCAGGCTGGCCACCAGCCGCTCCATCACGGTCGGCCCGATCGTCGACTGCCCGGCCGCGCAGGCGTGTACGGCGCGGATCAGGCCGGACGGCTCGGTCGTCTTGATGAGGAACCCGGAGGCGCCGGCCCGGAGGGCCCCGAGGACGTACTCGTCGGTGTCGAACATGGTCAGCACGAGGATCCGCGCCGGTGCGGCGGAGGCGACGATGCGGCGAGTCGCGGTGATCCCGTCGCCACCTGGCATCTCGACATCCATGAGGACCACGTCCGGCGCCAGCTCGAGGGTCGCGGCCACGCCGGTGGGCCCGTCGTCGGCCTCGGCGACCACGTCGATCTCGGGATCGCTGTTCAGCACGGTCACCAGCCCTGCCCGCAACAGCCGGTTGTCGTCCACCACGACCACGCGGACCGTCACGTCGCCACGCCTGTTCCGTCCGGCCGGGCCGGATCCGGGGCATGCGGCAGCGCCGCCTCGACTCGGAACCCGCGCGGCCCTGGACCGACCGTCAGCGTTCCGCCGGCGTAGCCCACCCGCTCGCGCAGTCCGACCAGCCCGAAACCGCGGTCCGAGGACGCCGGCCCACCCGGACCGTCGTCACTGACGATGACCAGCGTCGCCCCGGGGTCTTGGCGGACCTCCACGTGTGCTCGTGCGCCGGGGGCGTGGCACAGCACGTTGGTGAGCGACTCCTGCACCAGCCGGTACGCGACTGCGAGGTGTGCTTCCGGGAGCAGGCCCAGCCCGGTCGCCTCCACGGGCGTACCGGCAGCCGCGACCCGCTGGAGCAGTGCCTCGAGGTCGCCGAGAGACCTGACGCAGTGACGGGCATCCGGATCGAGTCGGTCCAGGTCGGCCAGGGTCGCCGCAGCGGTGCTCTTGATCGTGGCCACCGCCTCCAGGGCCCCGGGCCGGTTCGTGGTCCAGGAGACCTCGGCGGCCGCTGCCTGCATCGCGATCAGCCCGACGGCGTGCGACACCACGTCGTGGAGCTCACGTGCGAACGCGGTGCGTTCGGCGTGTACCGCGAGGCCGCTGGCGTGCTCGATGGTCGCCTCGTGCTCGCCGGCATCGTGCGCATGACGGGCCGCGACCTGGCGAGCCAGCCCCGTGGCTCCGGCCACCACCACCAACACGGCGAGGACGGCGCACGTCATCCGGCCGTTGTCCGGATCGGTCAACATCGTCGCGCAGGCAGCCACGCCGACGAGGGTCAAGCCGGCGCCGGCATCCGACCACCCTCGGCCTCGTCGAGCCAGCGTGCCCCAGAGGATCAGCCCGAGAGATCCGAGCAGCCACAGCCCCGGCAACACTCCCTCTCCGAGCACCGCACCCGTCAGGAAGAGCCCCGCAGCCACGAGGCTCGCGCCGGCTGGCGCCGCTCGATGCCAGGAGACCGTGAACGCGGCCGCGGTCGTCAACGCCACGGTCAGCCACCCGCGATCGGAGTACTCGGTGGACCGGGCCACCAGGGACTCGGTCAACGCGACGAGCGCCGCGGCCGTGCCGACCACCAGGTCGGCGAACCGCGGCCTCGCGGGAGGCCCGCTCGCTCGCGGACGTTCCAGGTCGCGAGCGTCCTGGCGGGTCGGTGTCACCAACGGATCGGGGTCACGGAGCAGTCCGAGGTGCCGACGCAGCTCGCTGGACGCCTGCTGGGACCGGGCGTGGATCAGGCGCACCTGCTCGATCTCGGGGCTGACCAGGCAGGTGGACGCCAGTCGATGGACGGTCGACAGGTGTTCGCGCAGGGAGGCGGCGGTGTCCGCTGCCATCCGTGCCCGTTCCCGGCGCACGGCCTCGGCCGCAGCATCCTCCGGGGCAATGGACCGGGCCACCTCGGCCCGGCGCCTCTGCCGACCCTGGGCCTGCCACGCGTCGACGAGCGACCGGATCGCCAACATGAACCCGGTGAGCAGCGCCGCGAAGAAGACCCACTCAGCCGTCCCGGCGCCGAGGCCGACGGCCGCGAGCCCGGCCGCCACCACCGCGCCGGCGACGACCGCGGCGTCAAGCCGGTCGGGGCGCTTCATGTCCTCAGCGTAGAACTCGACGTCCTGGCCGGGATCCTCCTCGAGTACCACCCTGGAACGAGCGCTGGGTGATGCCGAGTTGCCGGACGTAATTGCCTTGAACGCCGTCGGCGCCCGACCTACGGTTACCGCACACGGGAAAGGAGGTGGTCCGAAGAATGAGTTCTTTCAGGACGCGTGAGGTGGCTGCCCGCTAGCAGCCCACCGGCATCGCCCGGGGTGGAGTCACTCCGGGAAGGCTGCTGGTGAATCCCAAGCAGTCACCCGACCCGCAGACGATCCGGTCATCACGTCCACCGGAGCGGGCTCCGTCAGGAGTCCACGTCTGCGGGTCGCTGCATGTGTGGGGGCTGGGTTGCCGCTGCCGATTCATCACGGTAGGCGGGTGAGCCGGCACTCCCCGCGGCGTACCCAGCACGGGGAGTGCGAACTGACCTGCCTACCGTGATGAATCAGCGGCGGGCACGCACCGGACCACGAGCCCCGCTCAGGCCGTCTCGGACCGCGTTGCCTCCCCGGGCAGCTCGGCCACCTCGGCCGTGCTCGTCGCGACCGCCTTCGAGGCGAGTGACGCGACGAGCGAGCAGACCGCCCAGACGCCGATGGCGCAGAGGAGGACGCGCACCAGGGCGACGTCGACGGAGAGGGTGCCGGCGCCCAGCGCGGCGTAGAGGGCGGGGGAGCCGACGACGAACGTGCCGACGACCACGGGCAGGGACAGGGGACTCATCTCACGCTCCTACGGAGGACAGGCGCTGCTCGGTGCCGACCGTGCCCTCGGAGCGGATCTGCTCCGCTCCGACGAGCTCCTGGTAGGACAGCACCGCGAGGCGCGGGACGATCGGGTGGACCAGCCGGTGCACGGCGGCGCGCAGCTGAGGCGCGCACACGAGCACCGGACGCAGGTTGCGGTTCTCGACCTCGGCGGCCAGCTGGGCCAGGTTCGTGAGCAGCGCCTGGCTGGAGTCGGGGTCGAGCGCGATGGAGTGGCCCTGCTCGGAGGGGCGGAGGGACTCCAGGATCCGCTGCTCGAGCTGGGGGTCGAAGGTGAGGACGTGCAGCACCTTGTCGGCGAGGTACGGCGCCGCGATGGCCGGCCCCAGCGCGAGCCGGGCCGACTCGACGAGCGGGTCCAGCTCCTTGGTGCGGGCCGCGCGCAGCGAGAGCGCCTCGAAGATCCGGACCAGGTCGCGGATGGAGACGCCCTCCTCGAGCAGCTCCTGGAGCACGCGCTGCACCTCGCCGAGGCTGAGCGCGGCGGGCGTGAGCTCCTCGATGACCACGGGGTGCGTGCGCTTGACGACGTCGACGAGCATCCGCACGTCCTCGCGGCCCAGCAGCCGGGCGGCGTGCCGGGTGACGACCTCGGCGAGGTGGGTGGTGATGACCGACGCGCGGTCGACGACGGTGGCGCCGGAGAGCTCGGCCTGGCTGCGCAGCTCGGCCGGGATCCACTTCGCCCCGAGCCCGAACACCGGCTCCTGGGTCGGCTCGCCCGGGAGCGACCCGAGGAACTCGCCGATCGCGAGCACCGTGCCCGGGGGTGCCTCGCCGCGGGCGACCTCGATGCCGAACAGCATGATCGCGTAGGTCCGGCTCGGCAGCAGGAGGTTGTCGCGCGTGCGCACCGGCGGTGCGACGATGCCGAGGTCGATGGCGAGCTTGCGGCGCAGCGACTTCACGCGTTCGAGCAGGTCCGCGCCGTTGCTGGCGTCGACCAGGTCGATCAGGTCGGCGGAGAGCTCGAGGCCGAGTGGGTCGACCTGGATCTCAGCGGCGAGCAGCTCCGGCGTCTCGGCCGGGGCGGCGACCGTGGCGCCCACCTGCTCATCGGCGGCCGGGTCCGGTGGCGTCACCCGCGTCGACGCGAGCAGCATCGCACCGCCGGCCAGAATGAACGGGATCTTCGGCATGCCCGGGATCACGCAGAGCGCGAGCGCCGCGAAGCCGGCGACCCGCAGCGGCGTCCGGTAGCCGCTGACTTGCCGCAGGATGTCCGAGCCCATGTCCTCGTTGCCGACGGACCGGGTCACGATCAGGCCGGTCGCGACCGACAGCAGCAGCGCCGGGATCTGGGAGACCAGGCCGTCGCCGACGGACAGGAGGCTGTACGTCGTGATCGCCTCGCCGACCGGCATGCCGTGCTGCGCCACGCCCACGGCGAAGCCGCCGATGAGGTTGACCAGCGTGATGATGACCGCCGCGATCGCGTCGCCCTTCACGAACTTCGAGGCGCCGTCCATCGCGCCGTAGAAGTCCGCCTCCGCGTGCACGTCGGCCCGGCGCTGCCGCGCCTCGTCCTCGGTGATCAGGCCGGAGTTGAGGTCGGCGTCGATCGCCATCTGCTTTCCGGGCATCGCGTCGAGGGTGAACCGCGCCCCGACCTCGGCGACGCGGCCCGCACCGTTGGTGATGACGACGAACTGGATGACGAGCAGGATGGAGAAGACGATCAGGCCGACGATGAGCGACCCGCCGATGACGAAGTGGCCGAACGTGTCGATCACCTTGCCGGCGTACCCGTCGAGCAGGACCAGGCGGGTCGCGCTGACGTTGAGCGCGAGCCGGAAGAGCGTGAGCACCAGGATCACGGCCGGGAACGCCGCGAACTCCAGTGGGCGGTGCACGAACATCGCGACCATCAGCACGAGCAGGGCCGTGGTGATGTTGAGCGCGATGAGCAGGTCGAGCACCACCGCGGGCAGCGGCACCACGAGCATGACGACGATCCCGACGATCCCGACGGGTACGGCGAGCTGCATCAGCCTCTTGAAGGGCACGGTTCTCCTATCGGCCGGCCGCGAGCAGGCCTGAAGCGGGGGCGGCGACACGGCGGCGCCTGCCGGCGGCGGGTACGGCGGGCAGGTCGGCCTCGGTGCGGGGGCTGCGGTGCGCCCCGCCGTGCTGGCCGGCGCTGCGGCGGTTGATCACGAACGCGAGCACCTGGGCGACCGCGGCGAACAGCTCGGCCGGGATCTCCATGCCGACCTCGGTGGAGGTGTAGATCGCGCGTGCCAGCGGGACGTCGCGGACGATCTCGATGCGGTGCTCCTCGGCCCGGGCGCGGATAGCGGCGGCGATCACGCCGGCGCCCCGGGCCACCACGCGGGGAGCGCCGCGCTCGGGCTCGTAGCGCAGCGCGACGGCGACGTGGGTGGGGTTCACGAGCACGACGTCGGCGTCGGCGATGTCGGCCATCATCCGGTTGCGCGCGGCGGCCAGCTGGCGGGAGCGGATCGCGCTCTTCACGAGCGGGTCGCCCTCGGAGTTCTTGTGCTCCTGCTTGACCTCCTCCTTGGTCATCCGCGCCTTCTTGCCGACGCGCAGCCGCTGGACGAGGTAGTCGGCGCCGGCCAGCACGAGGCCGGCGACGGCGACGTTCCGGAGCATCGTGAGCGCCCCGTCGGCGAAGGCGTCGAGGATGATCCCCATCGGCATCAGCCCGCCGATCAGCGGCATCAGGTTCTCGACCGCCAGCCACACCAGCAGCGCGACCACGGCGGAGCGCAGCAGCATCTTCACGCCCTCCCAGAGGGCCTGGACGCCGAAGATCCGCTTGAAGCCGGGGATCGGGTTGAGCTTGGAGAGCTTGGGCTGCACCGACTTGGTGGCGAGGTAGAAGCCGCCCTGGGCGAGCGCGCCGGCGACGCCGACGACCATGATCGCCGCACCCACCACCACGATGGCGACCATCGCGTGCCAGAGCCCCTCGCCGAGCAGCTGGAGCGCCAGGCCGGTGCTCGCGTGCTCGCCGGCCAGGAAGCAGCGTGCCATCACCTCCCGGAGCGCCTCGAGCTCACGGCGGAGCAGCAGCGGGAGGAAGGAGACGAACAGCAGCATCGCCGACCAGGCGCCGATCTCCTGGGTGCGCGGGACCTGTCCCTCCTTGCGGTTCTCCTTCCGCTTCTTCGGGGTGGGCTTCTCGGTGCGCTCCTCGCTCATCGGGGGATCACCCCGCTCCCGAGAGCGTGGCCATCGCCTGCGTCGCGAGGTCGGTGAGCCGCTCGATGGCCTGCGGCAGCACCGGGAAGGACAGCCCGACCAGCAGCAGGGTCAGGCCGATCTTCACCGGGAACATCACGTTGAGCGCGTTGAGCTGCGGCGCGACCTTGGTCATCACCGCGAGGCCGACGTCGGCCAGGAACAGCACCGCGATCATCGGCAGCGCGATCTGCACCGCGGTGACGAAGAACAGGTGGAACGCCCGGGTCATCACCTCGGGCGCGACGGCCCAGTCGGGGGTCGTCCCGAGCGGCAGGAAGTCGAAGGTGCGGAGCAGGCCGCCGATCACCATCAGGTGGCCGCCGCTCACGAAGAGCAGCACCACCGCGAGCATCTGGTGGAACTTGCCGAAGATCGTCGTCTGGGTCATGCCGAGCGGGTCGAAGCCCTGGGCGAGCGAGAAGCCGCCGAAGACGTCGATCAGACTGCCCGCCGCGGAGACCGCGGCGAACAGCAGGTAGGTCACGAAGCCCATCGCGAGCCCGATCAGCGCCTGGCTGCCGACGTTGAGCAGCAGCCCGAGGGTCGACGTGGGGATCGCCTCCGCGCTGGGCGTGACCGCGAAGGCCAGCCCGAGGCTGAGCACGACCTTGGCCATCGTCGGCATCGACCGACCGGCGAACGGCGGTACGACGGCCAGCCAGGCCCCGATCCGGACCGAGGCGAGCAGGTAGGCGACGAGCGGCTCACCGGCGATGGTCAGCGTCATGAGCGGCTACCCCAGCATCGCCGAGAGCGCGTCGAACAGGTCCTCGGTGAAGGAGACCAGGGTGTGCATCATCCAGTTGCCGCAGAGCAGCAGCGCGATCCCGACGCCGACGACCTTCGGCACGAAGGAGAGCGTGAACTCCTGGATCTGGGTGACCGACTGGAACAGCGACACGGCGAACCCGATCACCAGCGAGGTGACCAGGATGGGTGCCGAGAGCTTGAGCGCCACGAGCATGGTCTGCAGCGCGATCTCGATGATGGCGGTGTCGGACATCAGCCGTAGCTCCCGATGAGCGACTCCACGACGAGCGCCCAGCCGTCGACCAGCACGAACAGCAGCAGCTTGAAGGGCAGCGACACCATCACCGGCGGCATCATCATCATGCCCAGTGCCATCAGCGCCCCGCTCACGACGATGTCGATGACGAGGAACGGGATGAAGATGATGAAGCCGATGATGAAGGCCTGCTTGAGCTCGCTCAGCACGAACGCCGGGATGAGCGTCGAGGTCGCCACGTCCTCGCGGTTGGCGGGCATCTCGCGGTCGGCGACGTTGGTGAGCAGCTCGAGCTCGGCGTCGTCGGTGTTGTCGAGCATGAACTCGCGCAGCGGCTCCATGCCCTCGCTCAGCGCGACGGAGGCGGTCTTCTCCCCGTCGAGGTAGGGCTGGAGCGCCACCTCGTTGATCGTCGACAGCACCGGCGCCATCACGAACAGGCTGAGGAAGAGCGCCAGCCCGGCGAGCACCTGGTTCGGCGGGGTCTGCTGCAGTCCGAGCGCGTTGCGGGTGAGCCCGAGCACCACGAAGATCTTCGTGAACGCCGTGCAGCTGAGCAGGATCGCCGGCAGCAGCGAGATCAGCGTGAGCCCGATCAGCACCGTCACCGAGCCGCTCGGGGTGTCGGTGAGGCCGTTCAGGTCGATGGTGACCTGCGAGCCGCCCCGGCCCGGGCCCGCGGGACCCGTCGGGCCGGCCGGGCCGAGCTCGTCGGCGTACGCCGCCGTGGGGAGCGCGACGAGCGTCAGCACCACCCCGAGGCAGACGAGGAGGGTGCGGCGGATCACGACGCCTGCTTCGTGGCCGCCGCGAGGGCCTGCTTCCAGGTCGAGGGAGACAGGATCGAGCCGGACAGCGCGCCACCGTCCTCGGGCAGGGTCGCGACCCGGGCACCGGCCCGGTGGGCGCCGCCGGTCAGCGGCCGCGGGGGAGTGACGGCGAGCGACGCGATCGCGCCCGGCTCCTCGACCTCCTCGACCCCCTCGACCTCGTCGGGGTCGAGCTCGGCGAGCACGCGAACCTGGTGCTCGGTCGTGCCGAGCACCAGGATGCGCGTACCGACGGCCACGACGCACACGGCGTTGTTGCGGCTCAGCGGCTGCCGGTGGATCACCTGCACCAGGGAGTCGTGCTGACCACGGAACCGCCGCGCGCTGATCCGGGCGATCAGCAGCAGCAGGCCGAGGACGACGGCCAGCGAGAACACCAGCCGCACGGTGAGCTCGAGCATCGTCAGCCCGCCGCCGCGTCGACGGCGATCTCGGTGATGCGCAGTCCGAAGTCCTCGTCGATCACCACGACCTCGCCGCGCGCGATCAGCCGGCCGTTGACCAGCAGGTCGGCCGGGCTGCCCGCGGCGCGGTCGAGCTCGAGGACCGCGCCCGGGGCGAGGTCCAGCAGCTCCCGCACGGTCATCCGGGTCCGGCCGATCTCGACCGTGACCTCCATGTCCACGCCGTGCAACAGCTCGATGCCGCGCGGGAGGTCCCCGCCGCGCGAGGGCGCGGCGGCCACGGCGGGGGTCACCTCCGCGACCGGGTGCGGCTGGGATCCCGCGGGGGCGGTGACGGTCGCGGCGACCACGTCGTCCGGGAGCAGCAGGGTCGCGACCGGCGTCCCGCCGACCAGGGGTACGGCGGTGAACGGGCTGCCCAGGTCGCCCAGGACGAGCTCGAGCCCGACCTGCCGGGCGGCGCCCGCGGCGGCGCCGAGCGCGCCGGCGGCGGCGTCGACCGTCGGCTGGAGCGCGGCGGCGAGGTCGAGGCCGCCGAGCGGGCTCGCGGCGAGCGCGCCGACCAGGTCCGGACCGACGAGGACCGCGATGCGGCCCCTGATGGGCGCCTCGAGGTCGGCGACGACCGCGCCGGCGAACCCCTCGAGCACGGCGTCGGTGCCGGACACGGGAGCGCCGGCGTGGAGCGGCTCGCCGGCCGGGAGGACCGACGCCGCGGCGTTCGCGGCGGCCTGCGCCGTCCGCTGCTGCTCGTCGAAGGGAGTGCTGCTGCTCATGCGTTGTTCTCCTTGGGGGTGCCCACGATGAGGGCGGCGAGGCGGGGGCCACGGGTCCCGGCGGTGGCGTGCGCGAACGTGGTGCCGTCCACGACCACCTCGAGTGGCGCGGCCGCGGGGTGGTCGAGGCGGATCACGTCACCGATCTGGAGCCGGGCGAGGTCGTCCGGGCCGAGCGTGGTCGGCCGGATCCGCACGGAGACGGGGACGGGCACGCGCTGGAAGCCGGCGAGCAGCTGCTCGCCGGCCCGGGTCTGCTGGGCCCGCTCGACGTCGGACACCGGCACCGGCTCCGAGGCGCGGACCAGGTGGGGGAGCAGGCCGCCGAACGGCAGGCAGACCGTGATCGGGTAGCTGCGCTCGTTGATGCGCAGCTCCAGGACCGCGACCACCATGACGTCGCCGGCGCTGGCGACCTGGGCGAACTGCGGGCTGTACTCCACCCCGGTGACGGCCGGCTGGAGTGGCAGCACACCGGCCATCGAGTAGCGCATCTCGCCGAGCAGCCGCCCGATCAGGCTGCCCGCGACCGACGACTCGATCTCGCTGAGGGGACGCTCCGGCTGCTGGGTCGGTCCCGAGCCGCCGAGCATGTGGTCCATGGACGTCATCACCGCGGCGAGCGGGATCTCCAGCACGCCGCTGGCGTGGATCGGCTCGGCCGAGAAGATCGTCAGGTACGTCATGGAGTTCAGCGAGTCGACGTACTCGGCGTAGGTGCGCTGCTCGACGGACACCAGGTGGACGGCGCAGACGGTGCGCAGCGCGGAGGTGAAGACCGTGGTCGCCTGACGGGCGAACCCGTCGAAGGCGAGCTGGAGCATCCGCGAGTGCTCCCGGGAGAGCTGGATCGGCCGGCGGAAGTCATAGGGCACCGCCTCGCCGGCGCGCCGAGGTCCCCGACCGTCCAATGACGCGTCGGGGTGCGCAGGGCCCGCCGAGATGAGCACGACGAGCAGATCGGCCTCCCGGCGGCCGACCTGAGGCAATTCCCCTACTGGGTCACGAACTCGGTGAAGTACACCTCCATCACGTCGCCGTGGTACCGGTGCTCGAGCTCGGTGGTGAGCCTCCTCTTGAGCGCCTGGCGGGTCTCGGTCCGGGCCAGCTCGTCGACGTCTCGGCCGCTGAACAGCTCGATCGCGGCGTCGAGGGCCTTGCTGCCGTCGACCTCGTGGGCGCTCTCGGTGAGCTGGAGGGCGAGGCCGATCTTCAGGTAGTGACCGTCCGCCAGGTTGATCTGAGTGGACTCCAGCGCGAGCATCTCGCCCGGCTTCGGCTCCTCGGGGCTGCCGTCGAGCAGGAGGAACCAGGCTGCCGTCGCGACCACGACCCCGGCGGCCAGCAGCGCCAGGGCCTTCGTGCCGCGGCCGGGCCCCCCCTTCCCCCGCGAGGCCGTGGCGTCCTTCGGGATCTCGGTGACGGTGATCATGACTGCGGCTCCTCTCCGGCCCGGGCGAAGTCGTCCAGCAGCGCGCGTGACTCCTCGGCGATCGGGGAGAGCACCACGATGTCGACGCGCTTGTTCACCTGCTGCGAACCGGGCTTGTCGGGGTCGACGAGCGGGCGCTCGTGACCGAAGGCCGCCACCGAGAGCCGGGTCTCGGGCACCCGGCCGACCTCGTCGAGCCGGCGCAGCACGGTGACCGCGCGCGCAGCCGAGAGATCCCAGTCGGTGGCGTAGTACAGGGGGCGGACCTGGACCTGGTTGGTGTGCCCGTCGACCCGGAGGTCGTCCGGGAGCCGCCGGAGCACCGGCGCGAGCGCGTCGACGACCTTCTGGCCGCGCGGGCTCAGGTCCGCGACGTCGTTCTCGAAGACGACGTGCCGCGAGACCAGGCTGATCACCAGCCCACGTTCGTCGATGGACATCTTGACGTCCCGGCTGAGGCCCTGCTCGCGGAGCATCCGCTCGACCTCGGCCTGGATCTTCTGGAGCCGGCTCACCTCGCGGCGCGCGGTCTCGGCGGCACGACCGACCGCGGTGTCGACCGGCTCGGAGTCGAAGACGTCGGCACTGATCACGCCCAGCTTCGGGGCGTCGGGCTGGTCCTCGAGCAGCGAGTCCGAGCCCCGCATGAAGGCGCTGCTGTTGCCGAAGCCGTCGGCGAGACCCGCGCGCAGGGCGTTGAACTTCTGCTCGTCGACCTGGCTCATCGCGAACATCACGATGAACAGCACCATGAGCAGGGTGAGCATGTCGGCGTAGGTCACGAGCCAGCGCTCGCGGTTCTGGTGCTCCTCGTCGTCGTGAAGCTCATGACGGCTCGTGCGTGTGGACATCGGTCAGGCCGCCTCGGTCCGCTGTTCGGCGGGCAGACGGGAGGACAGGCGCTGGGCGACGATGCGCGGGTTGGAGCCGGCCTGGACGGCGACGACGCCCTCGACGATGAGCTCCATCCGGCTGACCTCGAGCTCGCCGAGGCGCTTGAGCCGGGCGGCGACCGGCAGGAAGATCAGGTTCGCGGAGAGCACGCCCCACAGGGTCGCGACGAAGGCGGCGGCGATGAGGTGGCCGAGCTCCTCGGGGTTGGCCAGCGACTCGAGGACGTGCACGAGGCCCATGACCGTGCCGACGATGCCGATCGTGGGCGCGTAGCCGCCGGCGGCGGCCCAGAACTTCGCGGCCTGCTTGTCGTGGTTGGCCTGGGCGTCGATCTCGGCGTCGAGGATCTCGCGGAGCTCCTCGGGGTCGGTGCCGTCGATGGCCAGGGCCAGGGCGCGCGCCAGGAAGGGGTCGTCGACGGACGCGAGCGCGTCCTCGAGCGCGAGCAGGCCGTCGCGGCGTGCCTTCTCGGCGAGCGCGACGATCTCGGGGATGAGGTCGGCCGGCGTGCTGACCGGCGCGGTGAACGCGCGCTTGAGGCCGCGGAAGGCGCCCTTGGTGTCGGCCATCGTGCCGCCGGCCATCGAGATCAGCAGGGTCACGCCGAAGACGAGCAGCATCGGCGGGAGGAGGATCAGGGCCGTGGGGTCGCCGCCCTCCATCATGTTGGCGACGACGACGACGGCCAGCGCCAGGAGGACGCCGATCAGGGTTGCGGGATCCACCTCAGGACTCCGTCCGGGCGACCCGACCTCGGCTCGCCGGGTGCTCGCTGACGGTGCCGAGGCGCGGCGGCGAGCTGGCTGCCGACCCGCCCCAGGCCTCGGACTCCAGGTAGGTGCTCATGGCGAGCACCTCGCCGCGGTGACGGCGGACGGAGTCGACGACGTCGTCGAGGGACTCCGTGACGACGTACTTCTTGCCGTCGACCAGCGTCACCACCGTGTCGGGGGTCGCGTCGACGCGCTCGATCAGGTCGGAGTTCAGGGCGAACACCGATCCCGAGAGTCGCGTGAGTGTGATCATGCGTGCACCGTCCTTGTGCGTTGCGAGCCGCCTTCCATGGCCTCTCGGAGGGATCCATCGGCGCCGACGGGCGTCACCTGAGCACTTGGCGTCAAGTATTCGCTCGCCCGATGCCGGCGGTGGTCCGCGGTCACGCCCCGGCCTGGACGCGCAGGAGCCGCTGTCCTGGACGGACAGCGGCTCCTGCGAGGTCGTGCGGACCGTCAGCGCTTGATGTTGACCAGGTCCTCGAGCACCTGGTCGGAGGTGGTGATCACCCGCGAGCTGGCCTGGAAGCCACGCTGGGCGAGGATCAGGTTGGTGAACTCCGCGGCCAGGTCGACGTTGGACATCTCCACCGTGCCGGACACGAGCTCGCCGCGGCGGCCCTCGCCGGAGACGCCGATCTCCGGAGCGCCGGAGTTGGCCGACTCGCTGAAGGACGTGTTGCCGACCTTGATCAGGCCCATCGGGTTGTTGAAGTCGGCGACGGCGACCCGGAACATCGGGTAGCGCTTACCGTCGGAGAACGTGCCGGTGACGGTGCCGTCGCTGCCGATCTCGTACGTCGTCAGCTCGTTCGGCTGCGCCGGGGTGCCGAACGTGTCGGGGATGTGGGCGATGTCGTCGCGGTTGAGCGTGATGTTGGTCAGGGTGGGTGGCGTCCCCACCGGGGCGCCGGTGGCATCGAGCTCGTAGCCCTGCACCCGAGCGCCGTCGGGGGTGACCAGAACGCCCTGGTTGTCGAACGTGAACGCACCGGCGCGAGTGTAGAGCTGCTGGCCGCCGGACTGGACCACGAAGAAGCCGTCGCCCTGGATCATCAGGTCGGTCATGCGGCCCGTGGTCTGCGCGGAGCCCTGGCCGAAGGTCGTGCCGGTCGCGGCGATCTGCACGCCGAGGCCGACCTGGATCGGGTTGGTGCCGCCGGTGTTGGCGTTGGCTCCGGCGCCCGCCGTGAGCATCTGGCTCAGCGTGTCCTTGAAGACGGTCGTGCTCGCCTTGTAGCCGATGGTGTTGGCGTTGGCGATGTTGTTGCCGGTGACGTCGAGCATCGTCTGGTTCACGCGCAGGCCGCTGATGCCGGCGAAGAGGGAACGGAGCATGGGGGCGCCGCCTTTCGGTCAGGGGGTGGTGGAGTCGGTACCGGCGTCTGAGCCGGCGCCGGGGTCGGCGGGGGTCTGGATCGGGGTGGCGGACACGGTCTGGACCTGGCCGAGCGCGACCTGCTCGCCGCCGACGTCGAGGGTCGGGCCGGCGACGTTGTAGCTCACCGACCCGACCTGGCCGGTGTGGCTGTCGCCGTTCTCGTCCAGGTAGCTCACATAGCGACCGACCAGGCCGGTCGCGCCGAACGACACCTGCGCCGCGAGCAGCGCCGCGGTCCGGTCGGCGACGTCCTGCATCTTCTCCAGGGCGGTGAACTGGGCCGATTGGGCGAGGAACTCGCCGGAGTCGGCCGGCTTCATCGGGTCCTGGTAGCGCAGCTGGGCCACGAGCAGCTCGAGGAACATCTGCTTGTCCTCGCTGGTGCCCGGGGCCTGGGTCGAGGGCTGGTAGAAGCCGGTGCTGCCGGTCACGCTCTCGGTCGCGGGAATCGACACGGGGACCTCCTCACATCATGACGTCGAGCCCACCGGCGCGGCGCGCGGCCGGCCGGGTGGTCTCGACGGTCGGGTCGGGAATGCCGTCCATGGCTCCGGGGCGTGCATCCTGCGGGTTCTGGCCACGGCGCTCCTCGCCGTGGGACGCACCGGCGGCGGTGCCGCCTGTGCTGCCGGCGTCCGTGAGCAGGTCGCCGGTGGGCGTCGGGACGTCCGTGCGAGTCGTCGTCGCGGGGCCGCCGGCCGTCGAGGAGACCGGCCCGGCGGCAGCCGCCTCGGCGAGGTGGCGCACCACGACCTTGGCGTCATGGCTGCCCGCGACCTCGAGCATCCGGAGCAACTCGGGCGCTCCCTCGCGGATCGCGGCGCGAGCCTCGGGTCCGCCGGCCAGGCTGACCTCGAGCGCCCCCGACCGGTCCGTGCGGAGCACGACGCGGACCTCCCCGAGGTGCTCGGGCTGGAGCCGGACGACGACCCGGTTCGGGGTCACGCCGGTGCCCGCAGCGCGGACGACCTCGGGGAACACCTGCTGCGCCACCGGTGCCGGTCCCTCGGAGGTGGCGGCCGGGGCGGCGACCGCGGTGACTGCGGCGACGGAGGCAGGAGCCACCGCCACCGGCGCGGACCCGGCCGGAGCCGGGGCTGCGGGCGCCGGCGGGAGCGCTGCCGTCTCCGGTGCGGCCGCGGCGTTCGTGCTCGCCGGCGCGACCGGCTCGGCCGCGGCCGCAGGGCCGGGCTGGCCGTGCCGGCTGGCGAGGCTGGCCGGGGCGGTCGCCTCGTCGGCTGCGGTCGGCGCGACCGTCGGCGCCGGGACGGCGAGCGCCGACACCGGCAGCACGGGAGGCGCCGTCAGGGCGACGGCCGGGAGCGCGCCGGTCTCGACGGGCGCGTCCTCCGACGTGGGCGTCGTGTCCTCCTGGGCCCGGCCCTCGGCGTCGTGTGGGCCCGGCGCGGCCTGACCGGGAACGGTCGAGGCTGCGCCGGCGGCCGGGCCGACCAGCTGGGTGAGGAGCGCGAGGAACGGATCGGCCGACGGGTCGTGCGGGTTCGGCGTGGTGCCCGGGAGCGCCTGGGCGCCCGGGAGCGGGATCGTGCCCGGGAGGGCGGCTGGGACGGTGCTCACGCGGCGACCACCTGGGAGAGGACGGAACGGACGTAGTTCTGGGTCTCGGGGTACGGCGGGATGCCGCCGTAGCGCAGCACCGCGCCCGGGCCGGCGTTGTACGCCGCCAGGGCGAGCTCGGTGCCCCCGAACCGGTCCAGCAGGGTGCGCAGCAGGCGCGCCGCGCCGTCGACGGCCTGGGTCGGGTCGAACGGGTCGGTCACGCCGAGACCGGCGGCGGTGCCGGGCATCAGCTGCATGAGGCCCTGGGCGCCGGCCGGGCTCACGGCCTGCGGGTCGAAGCCGGACTCCTGCCGCGCGACGGCGGCGAGCAGCGCCGGACTGACGCCGTGGGCGAGCCCGGCCTCCTCGAAGAGACTCGCGTACGGCGTACCGCTCGCGACGGTGCGCCCGGCCGTGCCCGGCACCGGGGACACGGCGCCGGGGACGGCGTCGGGCACGATCCGGCGGATCGCGGTGGGCGTGTCGTACACCGGTCCGATGCGCACGTCGAGGCCCGGTCGCGGCGCCTCGATCATCTGCCCGTTGCCGACGTAGATGCCGACGTGGTGGACCGGGGAGCCGAAGGCCAGGATGTCGCCGGGCTGGGCGTTGTCGAGGCCGCCCGTGACGGGACGGCCGGCCTTGGCCTGCTCGTACGAGAGGCGCGGCAGGTCGTAGCCGAGGTCGGCGTACGCGCGCTGCACGAGCCCGGAGCAGTCCAGCCCCTTCTCGGGGTCGGTGCCGCCCCACACGTAGGGCACGCCGAGGTACTGCTCGGCCTTGGCGACAACCGCCTCGCCCGCGGCGTTGCCGACACTGGGCGAGCTCGTGCCGGTGGCGTCGCGCAGGGCACCGGCGAACGCCGAGGCCGTGGCCGCGTTGGTCGGCGCGGGGGCGAGCAGCGAGAGCTGGGCCTGGATCTGGGCGATCCGGACGGTGACGTCGGAGACGCTCACCGGACCACCTCCTCCGCGTGCACCGTGCGCCGCCAGAGGTCCTGGGCGATCTCGTCGAGCTCGCGGTCCTCGCGGCGGCGCTGCGCCAGGCGGCGGGCGGACTCGCGCCGCTCGACCAGCGACTCGACGGCGGCCAGGCGGCTGCTGTGGAGGTGCCACCGGTCGCGGGCGGCGGCGGTGATGCGGTGGGCGGCGGCCAGCGCGTCGCGGGCCTGGGTGAGCGCCTCGCTGAGCGCGGTGACCGTGTGTTGGCGGGCCGTGAACGCGGCGATGTCGGTGGCGGCGGCGTCGCCCAGCCCCGCCAGCTGTTGCGTGATGCGGGCCACGCGGTCGGCGGCGCGCTGCTCCTCGTCGATCGCCTGGCTGAGGCCGGTGCGGCTGTCCCGTTCGCGGATACGGCGGACCCGCACAACGCCGCCCAGCCGCAGCTCGCTGCTCATGCGGCACCTCCGACCAGCTGGTGCAGGGCGGCCCAGGTCGCAGCGACCTCGCTGCTGTCGCCCATGCCCTGCTGGAGGAACGCCTCGATCTGCGGCATCAGCGCCAGCGCGTCGTCCGCGTCGGCGTCGCTGCCGGCGACGTAGGCGCCGATCTCGACGAGCTCCTTGACCGAGCGGTACGCCGCGAGCAGCCGGCGCAGCCGGGTCGCGTCGGCCCGGTTGACCGGGCTGGTGACGGCGTTGGCGACGCGCGAGACCGACTCGAGCACGTCGATGCTGGGGAAGTGGCCGGCGGTCGCGAGGTCGCGGGAGAGCACGACGTGGCCGTCGAGGATGGAGCGGGCCGAGTCCCCGACCGGATCCTGCATGTCGTCACCCTCGACGAGGACGGTGTAGAGGCCGGTGATGCTGCCCTCGGGGGAGGTGCCGGCGCGCTCGAGGAGCTTGGGGAGCAGGGCGAACACGCTCGGCGGGAAGCCGCGGGTCGCGGGAGGCTCGCCGGCGGACAGGCCGATCTCGCGCTGGGCGAGCGCCACGCGGGTGAGGCTGTCCATCATCAGCACCACGTGCCGGCCCGCGTCGCGGAACGACTCCGCGATGCGGGTGGCGACGAACGCCGCGCGCAGGCGGACGACCGACGGCTGGTCGGACGTGGCGACCACCACGACCGAGCGCTTCAGGCCCTCGGGGCCGAGGTCGCTCTCGAGGAACTCGCGCACCTCGCGACCGCGCTCACCGATCAGCGCGATGACCGAGATCTCGGCCTCGGTGCCGCGGGCGATCATCGAGAGCAGGCTGGACTTGCCGACCCCGGAGCCGGCCATGAAGCCGATGCGCTGACCGCGACCGCAGGGCGTCAGTGCGTCGAGCGCACGGACGCCCAGGCCGAGCTGGCGGTCGATCCGCGGGCGCTCGAGCGCGTGGGGAGTGGGGTGGTCGACCGGGACCTGGGGGAGGTCGGTCAGGCCGGGGCCGCCGTCGATCGGGCGGCCGAGTCCGTCGAGCACGCGGCCGCGCAGCGCGTCGCCGACGCCGATGCGGAGGCCGGACCCGGTGGCGCGCACGTGGTCGCCGGCGCGCAGACCGGTGGTGTCGCCCAGCGGGAGGCAGGTGAGGAGGCCCGGGGCGCTGGCCACGACCTCGACCGGCACGATGCCGTCGGGACCGAGGATCTCGAGCAGGTCGCCGACCGCCGCCGAGAGGCCGGTGACGGTGACCCGGATGCCGAGCAGCCCGGACACCCGGCCCAGGTGCAGCGGCCGGACCGCGGCCAGGGCCGCGTCGCGGTGGTCGGTCGTCAGGACGCTCATCGCAGCGCCTGCCTCAGCCGTTCGATCGCGGACTCGATCCGCAGGTCGATCGCGGAGCCGTCGAGCTCGACGACGGCGTCCTCGGGGGCCAGCGTGGCGTCGGGGCGTACGTCGACGCCCTGCTCGGCGAGCGCACGGACGGCCGCGGACTCGGCGGTGGCCGGGTGCAGTCGGACGGTGGCGTGGTCGGTGCCGGGCAGGCTGGCGAGCACGCGGCGGACCACGCCGGCGCCCGGATCGGTGTCGACCGAGAGCTGGTGGTGCACGAGCTCGCGGGTCACCTCGAAGGCCAGGCAGGTGGCCTGCGCTGCCACCCGGTCGCATGCCTCGGCGACGGCGCCGCGCAGGTCGGCCGCGGCGGCCAGGAGCGCAGCGACGGCCTGCTGGACCTCGGCGTCCCGCCGTGCCTCGTGCTCCACGGCGGCGCGCTCGGCGGCGCGAGCCGCCTCCTCCGCCCGGGCGCGAGCCTCCTTGCGGCCCTCGGCCCAGCCGACGGCGTACCCCTGGGCGCTGGCGGCCTCGCGGGTGCGAGCGGCGAGCTTGCCCAGCGCCTGCTCGGTGACGTCGTCACCGAGCACGCTCGGGTGGCCGAGGCGGGTCCACACGCCGGAGCGCAGCTCGGGGCGGTCGGCGTGCCGCCAGGGGCGGGCGCCCGTGTCAGGCGACGAGCTCATCGTCACCTCCGCGCCGGACCATGATCTGGCCCTCCTCCTCGAGCAGGCGGATCGTGCGGATGATCGACTGGCGCGCCTCCTCGACCTGGGCGAGGCGGACGGCGCCGAGCAGCTCGACCTCCTCGAGCAGCGTGGCCGCGGCGCGCTCGGACATGTTCGACGTGATCTTGTCGTGCACGTCGGGGGCGACGCCCTTGACCGCGAGCGCGAGCTCGGCGCTGTCGACCTGGCGCAGCACCAGCTGCACGGACCGATCCTCGAGCTCGACGATGTCCTCGAACATGAACATCCGGCTGCGGACCTCGTCGGCGAGCTCGGCGTCCAGCGACTCCAGCCCCTCGACGATCTGGCGCTCGGTGAGCCGGTCGGAGCGGTTGATGATCTCGACGAGCGGGTCCACGCCGCCGACCCGCGACATCTCGGCCGGCTGGAGCACCGAGGAGAGCTTGCGCTCGAGGCTGGTCTCGACGGCCGAGATGATCTCGGGCGTGGTCCGGTCCATGACCGCGATGCGGTGCGCGACCTCCGCCTGCAGCGAGGGCGCCAGGCCGGAGAGCACGATCGACGCCTTGTCGGGGGTCATGTGCGCGAGCACCAGCGCGATCACCTGCGGGTGCTCGTCGGCGATGAACGTGCGCAGCTGGAGCGGGTCCGCCTGGTGGAGGAACTGGAACGGCAGCTGGATGGCCGCAGCCTGGAGCCGCTCCATGATCTCCGATGCCCGCTCCTCGCCGAGGGACTGCACGAGGAGGTTGTGCGCATAGGCCAGGCCACCCTGGTTGATGTTGGAGCGAGCCTGGGCGAGCTCGGTGAGCTCGGCGAGCACGGCCTCGCTCTCGGCGGCGTCGATGTCGTCGAGGCGGGCGATCTCGGCGGAGATGGCCTCGACCTCAGCGTCCGACATGCGGCTCAGGATCGTGGCGGCGTGCTCGTTGCCGAGCTGGATCAGCGCGATGGCGGCCTTGCGCAGGCCGAGGTTGGCGACTGCGGACCTCACTTGCGTTCCACCAGCCAACCTCGCAGCAGGGCCGCGACGTCCTCGGGCTGCTTCTCGACCATCGACGCGAGCTCCTCACGCAGGTCGGTCCGGTTGGCGGCGTCGGCGCGCTCGAGGGCGGCCAGCGCCACCGACTGCTCGACCGCGGTGGCCTGGGTGGCCGCGGCGGCCAGCGCGGCCCGCTCGGCGGCGTCGCTCTTGAGCTGCTCGACGATGTAGCTCGCGGCCTCGTCGCGCTGCTTGGACCGGCGGTTGCCACGGACCCAGGCGAGCACGAGCACCGCGAGGACGGCGAGGCCGATGGCCCCGTAGCGGATCAGCTGCCACATCCGGTCGTCCTTCTCGGCCTTCGCGGCGGCGGCCAGCTCCGCGGCGGCCGCCTCGTCGGCAGACCGGTCGAAGAGCGTGTCGGTCACCTCGACGATGTCGCCGCGTCTGCGGTCGACGCCGTTGCCGGCGGCGATCAGGTCGGCGATGTCGGTGGTGCTGCGGCCCTGGAGCGAGGCTGAGTCGATGACGACACCGATGCTCAGCTTCTCCACGGCGCCCGGCGCGTTCTCGCGGCGCTCGGTGACGACGTTGGCCGGGTTGTCCCGGGTGGAGGACTCCTTGACGTAGCGGGAGTCCGATCCGGCGGTGGTTCCACCGCCGTCCATCTGGCCGTCGGGGCCGACCACGCCGAGGTCGCCGGCGGCGCCGCTGGCGCCGCCGGTGTACTCCTCGCTGGTCTCGGACTCCGAGAGCGGGACGGCGTCCGGATCGGTCGCGTAGGTCGTCGACTCGGTGACCGCCCGGTCGAAGTCCAGGTCGGCCGTCACCTGCACGGTGGCGTTGCCGGGGCCGAGCACGCGGTCGAGCATGGCCTGGATCTGGCCGGCCTTCTTCTGCTCGAAGTCGGACACCTGCTGGTCGCGGGTGCTGGCGCCGAGCGCGCCGCCGTCGCTGCTGGAGAGCACGCGGCCCTGCGCGTCGGCCACGGTGACCCGGTCGGGGTCGAGTCCGTCGATGCTGGAGGCGACGAGGTGGACGACCGCCTGCACCTGCTCGGCGGCGAACGTCGCGCCGGGCGCGGTGTCGAGCAGCACGGACGCCGTCGGCGGCTCCTGCTCCCGGGCGAAGACCTCCTTGGGCGGCAGCGCGAGGTGGACGACCGCGGTGTTGACGCCGTCGATGGCCTCGATGGTGTTGGAGAGCTCGCCCTCCATCGCCCGCTTGAAGTCGGTCTGCTCCTGGAACTCGGAGGTGTTGAGGCTCTGGTCGTCGAGCAGCCCGTAGCCGCCGTCGGAGGACGAGTTCGGCAGGCCCTGACCGCTGAGGGAGATGCGGGTGTCGTACACCTGGTTGCGCGGCACCATCACGGTCGCGCCGTTGTTGGCGAGCTTGTAGGGCACGCCCTGCGAGTTGAGCTCGTCGACAATCGCGGAGGCGTCCTCGGCGGCGAGGTTGCTGTAGAGCGGCGCGTAGTTGGGCGTCGCGATCCAGCGGAAGACCATGACCGCCGCGACCAGCACCGCGGCGGTGCCGACGACCGCCACGACCTTCTGCCCGATCGTGAACGCCGCGAACGTGGTGCGCACCCGCGTGAGCGTCCGTGTGAGCTGCTGCTTCATGAGGTGCCCGTCACCCGATCGGCATCCGCATGATCTCGGTGAACGCCTCGAGCGCGCGGTTGCGCACCGCGACGGTCAACTGGGTCGTCACCGAGGCCTCGGTCGCCGCGATCGTGTAGTCGTGGATGTCGTCGAGGGTGCCGGTGGCCGCCTGCACGGAGAGCTGGTCGGCCTTGTCCTGCACCGCCTCGAGGCGGTCGAGGCCGTCGAGCACCATGTCGCCGAAGGCCTGGCCGGAGGCAGTGGTGCCCTGGGTCGACGCGGGGGAGGGGACGTTGACGGTCGGGGCGACGTACGGCGTGAAGCCGAGGCCCTCGATGCCGGGGACGCTCATCAGCGCCGCCCGATCTGGAGCGCGCTGCTGTAGGTGTCCTGGGCGTCCTTGGTCACCTGGACCGCGGCCTGGAAGCCGCGCTGCGCCATGATCAGCTGGGTCATCTGGCTGGCCAGGTCGAGCTCGGGGGCGCGCACGTACCCGTCCTCGTCCGCGAGCGGGTGGTCGGGGTCGTGCACGAGGCGGCCCTCGGGGTCGCTCTGGGCGATGCCGGCCACCTCGACGCCGCCACCCGGTGCGGAGCGCACGACGAGCATCTGGGCCTGGAAGGCGTCCTGGTCGGTGCCGGTCACCGTGTTGACGTTGGCGATGTTGCTGGCAAGCGTGTCGAGCCAGGTCTGGTGCACGCCGAGGGAAGACCCCGCGATGCGGAGCGTGTCGAAGGCACCCATCACGCGCTCCCGGTCGCGGCACGCAGCAGCTCGGCGCGGTCACTGACCGCGCGGGTCATGATCTGGTACTGGAACTGCGACTGCACCGCTGCGAGCGTCTCCTTGCGTAGGTCGACGTTGTTGCCGTTGGGTCCCACCGGGGTGTCGGTCGGCGTCGTCGTGGTCTCGAGCGCGGTGGGGTCGCCGGAGGCGATCGCCGAGCGCAGGCTGGTCTCGAAGTCGACCGAGGTCGCACGGAACCCAGGGGTGTCGACGTTGGCGATGTTGTCGGCGATCACGCGCTGTCGCGTCGCGATGCCGTCGAGCGCGGCATGCAGGACTGCATCGACCGCGTCCGGGCCACCAAGGCGGAATCCGGCCATGGGCACGCCAAGCCTCCGAGTCAAGCGTGGGCAATGATGCCGATCCGTCGGCGGGGGGAGAGCGGTCCGTGCTCAGGAGGTACTTCGGCATCTGTGCACCGGGCTTGAGGACTTTTCGAGATTTGTCCTCGAGCGGGGGGAAACGCCGGGCGGCCTCCGAGCGCCCGGCGTCCCCGGTCTGCTGGCCCCGGGCCCGGCCGAGCGGTCGGTCAGGCGTCGACGTCGAGGTACACCGGACGGGCCGGCGGGGTCACGGCGCGGTCCACCCGCGCGGTGAAGTCCAGCTGGCGGCGCACCGACGACGCCGCAGCCGCGACCTGTTCACGCACCTCCTGCTGGCGGGCGAGGACGGCGCGGGCCCGCGGGCGCAGGTCCTCGGGGATCGGTCCCCGCAGGTCCGGCTCCGACCACGGCTCGGGGTCGGGCGCGTCGGAGTCGGTGAGCCTGCGCTCGGCGAGACTCACGTCGAGCTCGAGCCGGTCCAGTGCCGCCGCCCAGCGCGAGTAATGCCGGTCGCTCGTGTTCTCAAGCACTCGTGTCCTCAAGCACTCTGCGAGACGCGAGCTCGCGTCGCCGCCTGCTCCAGCGCCGCCTCGCGCCAGGTGTCGCACAGCTCCCCGGCCATGCCGAGGCAGAACTCGGCCGCCGGCAGGTTCTTCGCCACGTTCGCCTTCACCAGCTCGCCGTACAGGAAGTCGTACAGCGCGGCGAGCCCAGGACCGCCCTCCCACGCGTCGACCTTCAGGCTGCTCCGCAGCTCCATCACGATCTCCTGCGCGTGCAGCAGCGGCTCGTGCGCCGCGCCCGGCTCACCCCGCCGCAGCGCGTCGGTCGCGCGCCGCAGGTCGAGGTTGAGGCGCTCGCAGAGCATCACCAGCAGCTGGGCGGGGCTGGCGGTCGAGACCGAGGCGGCCAGGTAGGCCTCGCGGGGGTTCTGCATGGTGGTCATCGGTGTTCCCTCCGTGGTCACGACGAGTAGGTCGGGAGCGAGGCGATCTGGCCCGCCAGCCAGCTGGCCTGGTTCTGGAGGCTGTTCAGCGCGGTCTCGAGCGCCGTGTAGGTGCGCTCGAGGGCGGTGCGGCGTAGGTCGAGCCGGTTGTCCCAGTCCTCGATGCTCTTGGTGAGCCGGTCGAGCGTGGTGGTGCGGCCGGCGATGGCCGACGCGATGGTGCCGTCGATGGAGTCACTCGCGGCCTTCGCCACCCGGGCGACGCGAGCTGCCCACCCGTCGGGCGCGGGCGCCGTGGCCGTGGTGAACTTCGCCGCGGTGCCGGCGGGGTCGGCGGCGTAGGCCTCGTCGAACTTCGCGGCGTCGAACACGAGCTTGCCGTAGCGGTCGGTCTGGATGCCCAGGGACGCCATCGACGTGGTGCCGTCGCCGAAGACGGTGTTGAGCAGCTCGTTGCGCAGCCCACGGGCGGTGGAGTCCCCGGCCAGGACGCCGGCCGAGGTCGTGGCGGTCCTGCTGGCGGTCTGAGTGTCGATCTTCGTCAGCAGCGCGTTGAGCTGCTCGACCAGGGCGCTCACCGCCGCCTTGACACCGGACGTGTCCTGGGCGACGGTCACCGTGGCCTTGGTGGGCTCGGCGCCCCCGACCACGCCGTCGGCGAGCGTGATGGTGAGGCCCGGCACGATGTCGGCGAACACGTTGGTCGTTGACGTCGCGACGATGCCGCCGACGTCGATCTGGCCGCCGACACCGGTGCGCTCCGTGACGCCGCCGAGCACCGCCGTGTCGAGGCCGCTGATCTCGAACACCGAGTCGGAGCCCGCCCGGTCGGCGGTGATCTGGAGCCGGTAGACGCCCTCGCCGGTCTTGACGGGCGCGGCCGTGACCCCGAGCCCGGCCTCGTTGATCGCCGTCGTCACGCCCCCGAGGGTGCCGTCCGAGGTGAGGGTGTGCGCCACGCCGGCGACGGTCATCGTGAACGACCCGTCCGGGCTGGTGACCACGGTGGCGTCGAGCGCTACGGCCTGACCGTAGGTCAGCTGGTGGGCGACTGCCGGCTGGAGAACGGTGACGCTGAGCTTGGTGGCGACCGCTGCCCGGGTGGCGCTCACCGTGATGAGGCTGTTGCTGCTCGTCGCCTTCATGGTCTGCCAGGTGTCCGGCTTGGCCAGTGCGTCGGCCCTGCCCGCGAGCAGCGCGGTGTCGGTGTTGAGTGCGCGGAGCGCCGCGAGCACGGACTTGTGGGTGTCCTGCTGGGCCTTGAGCCGCGCCTGGGGGATCGCCTCGAGCTGCATGAGCTGGTCGATGATCGTCGCGGTGTCGAGACCGCTCGAGAGTCCGCTGATGCTACTGCTGGGCACGGGATCCTCCTGGTCGGTGCGGACGGGGCCCGGGGGCCCCGGGTGTCCCCGGGAGAGCAGGGCGATGCTCTCCCGGGGACCGCGTGTCGTCGGTGGGTCGGCGTTCGACCAGTCCACCGCCGCCGTCAGCGCAGGAGCGACAGGACGCCCTGCGGCGCCTGGTTGGCCTGCGCCAGCATGGCCGTGCCGGCCTGCGACAGGATCTGCGACCGGGTGAAGGACATCATCTCGCTGGCCATGTCGGTGTCGCGGATCCGGCTCTCGGAGGCCGAGAGGTTCTCCTGCGTCACGTTCAGGTTGTTGATCGTGTGCTCGAACCGGTTCTGCAGCGCACCGAGGTTCGCACGCGAGGTCGAGACCGCCTTGATCGCGGTGTCGAGCGAGTTGATCGCGGTGTTGGCCCCGGTCTGGGTGGACAGGTTGACGCCGCTGACACCCAGGTCGGCCGAGCTGAAGCCGCCCGTGCCGACCGTGTTGGCGGTGTCGGTCTTGGCGCCCGCGAGCCCGGTCCCGGTGATGGTGATCAACGTGTCCGACAGCGACGCGTCGTTGGTCTTGATCTGGAGGCCGCCGGCCGCCGTCACCGAGGCGGTGAAGACGGCCGAGAACGCGCTGTCGTTGTTGAGCTGGGTGGCGATGTTGTTCGCGTCCGAGCTCGCGGTCAGCGTGCCGGTGGTGACGGTCACGCCGCCGACCTCGAGGGTCGCGGTCGCCGCGGTGGTGCTCGCCGCGCCGTTCGCCCACGTCGCCTTGACGCCCTGGGCGCCCTGGGACTGGACGTCGACCTGGATGGTGTCGTTGGCGCCGTAGCCGACCTGGATCTGCTTGCCGGTGAAGTTGCCGTCGAGCAGCTTGATGTTGTTGAAGCTGGTCTTGTCGGCGATGCGGTCGAGCTCCGACTTCAGAGCCGTGGCCTCAGCGTTGATGGCGTCGCGCGAGGTCTGGTCGTTCGAGTCGTTGGCCGACTGCACGGCCAGGTCGCGCATGCGCTGCAGGATGGAGTGGGTCTCCGTGAGCGCACCTTCAGCGGTCTGCACGACCGAGACACCGTCCTGCGCGTTGCGGACGGCGATCTTGATGCCACCGACCTGCGAGCGCAGGCCCTCGGAGATGGCCAGGCCCGCGGCGTCGTCGGCGGCCCGGTTGATGCGATAGCCGCTCGACAGCTTCTCGAGCGACCTGCTCATCTGGCCCTGGGTGACCGACAGGTTGCGGTACGAGTTCAGGGCGTCGATGTTCTGGTTGATGCGAAGACTCATGAGGGGGGTTCCTTCCTGGAATCGAGTCGCTGATGGCGCCCGTCCGTGGGCATCCGCCGGGACTGATCGGTCCGCGGGAGCCCGACCTGAGAAGAAACCGCGAAAACCGGTGTCGAGATACGCGAAGTGGTTGCGGTCCCACTCGGGACCGCGACCACTCCGGATCTCGTCGATCGCCTCGACGGCTGCTGAGCTCACGCCGTCGCGTTGACCGCAGCGGTCCCCGGACGTCGTCGGCTGCTCGCGTGGCGGGCGGCGACGGCCGCGAAGTACGCCTCGCGCCGCCGAGCGGCGGCGCCCTGGGGTCGCACGGCGGCTGGGACGAGGTCGGGGTCGAGCTCCCGGTTGAGCGCGTCGCGCAGCAGCACCAGCGCCTCGGCGCGGATCTGCGAGATCCGCGACTCGCTCACCCCGAGCTGCTCGGCGATCTCGGCCATCGGCCGCTCCGCGAGGAAATACTGCTCGACCACGATGCGGAGCCGCTCGGGCAGCTCGGAAACGGCCTCGGCCAGGTAGGTGAGCCGCTCGCGCAGCTCGACCATGACCTCGGGGCTCGGAGTGGCACTCACCAGGTGCTCGGTGAGGTCGGTGTCCTCCGACGCGTTCAGCGAGAGCACCTGCGCGCGCGCCACGTCGTCGTTGTTGGCCGCGACCTCCTCGACCGCCAGTCCGGACGCCGAGGCGACCTCGGCGTCGGTGGCGGGCCGGCCCAGCGCTGCGGCCAGCCGTGACCGCGTCGACTCCAGCTCTCGAGCTCGCCGGCGCACCGAACGGGACGCCCAGTCGATGCTGCGCAGCTCGTCGACGAGCGCGCCGCGGATGCGCGTGGCGGCGTAGCGCGCGAACGGGACACCGCGGTCGAGGTCGTAGGCCTGGGCCGCCTGGACGAGCGCTGCCAGCCCGGCCGAGGTGAGGTCGTCACGATCGACGTGCGCAGGCACCCGAGCCATGGTCTCGCGGACGATGTGTCCGACGAGAGCCATGTTCTCCTCGATCAGCGCCTCCGAGTTGGGCGGGACGTCGGGGTGGGGGGTCACACCCGGAATAGTGCACCTTCAGGACGCCCAAGTTCCGGAAAATGGGCCACTGTCCCAGGGTGATGAATATCTGTCTGGTCGGGTCTCAAGTCGGCCCCTTCGGGCTCCGATACAAGTCCAATCCACGAATCGGCCGTGTCGCGATTTCCGCGACTTCCTCAGGTCGGCGGTCCGGCTCCCGATGGGTCCTGCGCGGAGGGACGACAGAACGTACCGGACGACCGAGCAAGAGGAGTTGGGAACGCGTGGAGAAGCTCTCCCAGGTGTTGTGGCGGGAACGCGAACTGCTCGAGACCCTCCAGTACCGCCTCGAGGTGGAGCAGCTGGTGATGGCCGCCGGCCAGACCCGCTGGCTCGCGAACGCCGCGCGGGAGGTCGAGGACGCGGTCGACCGGCTGCGGGAGATGGAGCTGCTGCGCGCCGTGGCCGCCGACGAGGCCGCCCTGGCGGCGGGACTCGAGGCGAACCCCAGCCTGTCCGCGCTGATCGCGGCCGCCGAGGAGCCCTGGCGCTCGATCCTCGCTGACCACCGCGAGGCCTTCGCCACGATCAGCGAGGACATCGAGCGGGTCGCGACGACCAACCGAGTGCTGATCGCGAACGGCCTGCGAGCCGCGCACGAGACCCTGCTCGGGGTCGCAAACGGCAACCAGATGTACACCGCGGCCGGCGCCGCGGTGACCGACGGTGGCCGCGGCGCGGTCGTGGTCGACAGGAGCCTGTAAGTCATGTCCTCGTTCGGGTCCCTCAACTCCGCGCTGACCGCGCTGCGCTACCAGCAGGTCGCGCTCGACGTCGCGAGCAACAACGTCGCGAATGTCGGGACGGACGGCTACGTCCGTCGCCGCGTCGTCGCCGAGACCATCGGCGGCTCGATCACCCCGGCCCTCTGGTCACGACCGGCGCCCCCCGCCGGCGGTGTCCAGCCGTCCGGCATCGACCGGATGACCGATGCCTTGCTCGACTTCCGGGTGCGGCGCGAACACGGACGGCAGACCTACCTCGACGTGAAGGCCGACTCGTTGCGCCGGATCGAGACCGGACTCGCCGAGCCCGGCGACTCCGGGGTCGCGGCGGCGCTGGCGGACCTCCGCAAGACCCTCGCGGACGCCGGCAACGCTCCCGGTAGCCACGCGGCCCGCAGCCAGGTGCTGACCGCGGCCGAGACGTTGGTCGACGCGATCCGGCTCCAGGCCGCCCACCTGTCCGACGAGGCCGTCGACCAGCGGTCGCATCTGGATGCGACCGTGACCGAGGCGAACGCGGTGGCCGCCCAGTTGGCCGCCACCAACCGAACGATCGCGACCGCGCGCAGCGGCGGGAACGACGCCAGCACCCTGCAGGACGAGCGCGACGCCCTCGCGCTCCGGCTCGCCGAGCTCACCGGCGCCACCGCGACCATCCAGCCCGACGGGAGCATGCGGGCCGTGTTGGGGGACAAGGCGCTGGTCGAGGGCGCCCGGGCCGGCGAGCTCGCGGCAGCCGCCAGTCCGGTCACCCTCACGCTGGCTCCTGCGGACGGGTCCGCGACCGCCGACATCGCCGGAGACCTGGGTGGCGGCCTGGGGGCGACGCTCGAGCTGATCACGACCGTGATCCCGCGCTACCTGGCGGACCTCGCCGGCGTCGCCATGGACCTCGCCGACCACGTGAACACCGCACACCAGTCCGGATGGGACGCCACCGGCGCCCAGGGCGGAGAGCTCTTCCAGTACGACGGCACCCTCCAGCCCGCGGGCATCCTGGGGTCGCTGAAGGTCGCCATCGGCGACCCCGCTGAGCTCGCGCTGTCGCTCGCCGCCCCGAGTTCGCCCGGCGTCGGGAACCTGGACGGCAACAACGGTGCCGCCCTGGCCGCCGCGGTCGACGTCGACGACGACTACCAGCGACTGGTCAACGGCTTCGGCAGCCAGGTGGCCTCGGCCCAGGCGCTGGCCCGCAACCAGCAGGCGCTGACGGCCCAGGTCGACTCGGCCCGCGAGCAGCTCACGGGGGTGAGCCTGGACGAGGAGACCGTCAACATGCTGTCGGCGCAGCGGGCCTACGAGGCCGCCGCCCGGGTGATGACCACGGTCGACTCGGTCCTCGACACCCTGATCAACCGGACCGGGGTGACGCGATGAGCACCGTGCGCATGACGCAGGCCATGATGAGCCGCCAGGCGATCACCGGCATGCAGACCGGGCTCAACCGGCTGGCCCAGGTGCAGGAGCAGCTGTCGACCGGGCGCATCCTCAACCGCCCCTCCGACGACCCGACGGCCGCGACGTCGGCGATGCGGACGCGCGCATCGATCGCTGCCCAGCAGCAGTTCGTCCGCAACGCCGACGACGCTCTGGGCTGGCTGAACCAGATCGACTCGACGCTGCGCAGCGTGACCGACCAGGTGCGGCGCGCCCGTGACATCGCGCTCCAGGGCGCGAACACCGGTGCACTGGGACCCGACGCTCGCGAGGCTCTGGCGCTCGAGGTGGAGCAGATCAGGGCCGGCCTGGGGTCGACCGCCAACGCGACGTACATCGACCGACCGGTCTTCGCGGGGATCGCGCCCGGAAGCAAGGCCTACGTCACCGACCCGGGCACCGGTGTCGTCACGCACGTCGGCGCGCCCATCACCGGCACCAGCGCCGGCGTGGTGCGGACCGTCGCGGACGGCGCGCAGGTGCGAGTAGACGTCGAGGGGCCCACCGTGTTCGGCAGCGACGGCAGTTCCCTCTTCGACCACCTGACGGAGCTGGCCGCGGCCCTGCGATCCGGTGTGACCGACGACATCTCGGCCTCGCTCGGGGACCTGGACGCCGACAGCAAGCGGATCGTCAACGTCCAGGCCGACATCGGCGCGCGCACCAAGCGCGTGGAGCAGGCGCGCACCGCGGCGCTCGACGCCGGCCTGCGGCTGACGTCGTCGCTGTCGGAGCTCGAGAACACCGA
The DNA here is from genome assembly GCF_054653575.1 of Nocardioides pyridinolyticus. Classification (NCBI taxonomy): domain Bacteria; kingdom Bacillati; phylum Actinomycetota; class Actinomycetes; order Propionibacteriales; family Nocardioidaceae; genus Nocardioides; species Nocardioides pyridinolyticus. Next base: position 35,162 of record NZ_BAAIFY010000023.1, read on the forward strand.
CATCGTCAAGGCCACCGTCGACCTCCAGCTCCAGGAGGTCGCCTACCAGGCCGCGCTGGCGGCCACTGCCCGTGTCATGCAGCCGAGCCTGCTCGACTTCCTGAGGTGATCCGCTGATGACTCCGACGATGTCCCCGAGGGCGGCCGACGAGGCCGACGTCCCCGTGATCGAGATGGTCCGGCCGATGCCGGGCTTCCCGGAGCAGCGCCGCTTCGCGCTGGTCCGCCTGGACGAGGCCGGCGACCTGTGCAGCCTGACGTCGCTCGACGACCCCGAGCTGCGCTTCCTCGTGGTGCCGCCGACGCGGTTCTTCCCCGACTACGCCCCCGAGGTCGCGGAGGACGTGGTCGCCGACCTCGAGATCGGGTCGCCCGAGGACGTGCTGCTCCTCGTGGTGCTGAAGGCCGGCACCTCGCTCGCCTCGACGACCGCCAACCTCGCGGCGCCGGTGCTGGTGAACCCGGCCACGCGTCGGGCCGGCCAGATCGTCCTGGACGAGCCCGGGCTGCCGCTCGCCGCGCCGCTCATCGCGTGAGGCCCGGCCCCACACCCACGCCCGGTAGCGTGGGCACATGCTGGTTCTGAGTCGTCGCCCGGGGGAGAGCGTCGTCCTCGGCGATGACGTCACGATCACGATCCTCGAGGTCCGAGGTGATGTCGTGCGGGTCGGCATCGACGCGCCGCGGTCGCTCAAGGTCCACCGCGCCGAGCTGCTCGAGCAGCTCCAGGAGGAGAACCAGCGCGCCGCGTCGCCGAGCGAGGACGTCGTGGCCAGTCTGGCCAAGGAGCTGGGCACGGATCCCGACAGCGGGTCCGGCCCCCGCACCGACTGAGAGCACGGGCCGGCATCGTTGCCGGCGTCAACGATCGGGAATACAGTTGACCTCAGCAACCTTATGACCCCGTGAATCGAGCAGCTCCCGTGGCCTCAGCGTCCGAACCCACCGAGATGACCCACCGGCAGATCCTGGAGGCCCTCAGCGGCCTCCTGCTGGCGATGTTCGTCGCGATGCTGTCCAGCACCGTCGTCACCAACGCCCTCCCGGCGATCGTGAGCGACCTGCACGGCAGCCAGACCGGCTACACGTGGGTCGTGGTCGCGACCATGCTCGCGATGACGGCGACCACGCCGATCTGGGGCAAGCTCTCCGACCTGTTCAGCAAGAAGCTGCTCGTCCAGCTGGCGCTGCTGATCTACATCGCCGGCTCGGTGATCGCGGCGTTCGCGCCCTCGATGGAGGTGTTGATCGGCGCCCGCGTCGTCCAGGGCCTCGGCGTCGGCGGCCTCACCGCGCTCGTGCAGGTCGTCATCGCCACGATGATCTCCCCGCGCGAGCGCGGCCGGTACGCCGGCTACCTCGGTGCGGTCTTCGCCCTGGCCACCGTCAGCGGACCGCTCATCGGCGGCGTGGTCGTCGACTCCACGCTGGGCTGGCGCGGCTGCTTCTTCATCGGCCTGCCGTTCGCCGTGCTCGCCTTCGTCCTCCTTCAGAAGACCCTGCACCTCCCGGTCGTGAAGCGCCCGGTGCAGATCGACTACCTCGGTGCGACCCTGCTCGTCGCCGGCGTCTCCGTCCTCCTGGTGTGGGTCAGCCTGGCGGGCAACAGCTTCGACTGGGTCTCCGGCATCAGCGGCGTGCTCGTGGTCGTGGGTGCGCTGCTGCTCGGCGCGGCCGTGTGGGTCGAGGCCGCGGTCGCCGCGGAGCCGGTCATCCCGCTGCGTCTCTTCAAGGACCGCACGACCACCCTCGCCACCGTCGCCTCGGTGCTCATCGGTGTCGCGATGTTCGGCTCGACGGTCTACCTGAGCCAGTACTTCCAGACTTCCCGCGGCATGACGCCGACCGAGGCCGGCCTGATGTCGATCGCGATGGTCGGGGGCCTGTTCGTCTCCAGCGTCGTCAGCGGTCGGGTCATCACCGACACCGGCCGGTGGAAGCACTGGCTGGTCGGCGGCATGGTGTTCGTGGTGATCGGCCTCGGCCTGCTCGGCACCATCGACGAGACCACCAGCCTGGTCGTGATCGGCGCGTTCATGGCGATCCTCGGCGTGGGCCTCGGTGCCACCATGCAGAACCTCGTGCTCTCGGTCCAGAACAACGTCGCGATGTCGGACATGGGTGCCGCGAGCTCCGTCGTTGCGTTCTTCCGCTCGATGGGCGGCTCGATCGGCGTCTCCGTGCTCGGTGCGATCCTCAGCCACCAGGTGGCCGCGCAGGTCGCCGAGGAGTACGCCGCCGCACAGCAGCCGCCGTCGTTCGACGCCGGCAGCCACGCGGTGCCGGACGTGTCGTCGCTGCCCGGCTGGGAGCAGTCGATCTGGGAGCACGCCTTCGGCACGTCGTTCGGCCACATCTTCCTCGTGGCCGCGCCGCTCGCCCTGGTCGCGCTCGTCTGCGTGCTGCTGATCAAGGAGGTGCCGCTGCGCACCTCCAACCTCGAGACCGCCGAGCCCGCGGCGCCCGAGGTGGCCGAGCCGCGCCCCGCTGTCGCGAAGGCCGAGCGCTGACATGGCATCCGCTGACCAGCCGTCAACTGAGATGCTGGGCCATGTGGAAGGCACCAGCGTGACCACCTCCGTCGCCCGCGCCGAGCTGCTCGGCGGACTCGAGCAGCAGGTCGGCGTGATGATCCGCCGGATCCGCCGGGTCATCGGCGAGCGCGCCCGTGCCGTGCATCCCGAGCTACAGACCTCGTCGTACCTGATGCTCACCTGGCTCGGCCAGCACGGCGCCCAGCGGGCGTCGGCGATGGCCGAGGCGTTCGGCATCGACAAGGGCGCGATCAGCCGCCAGATCCAGCACCTCGTGGACCTCGCCCTCGTCGACCGTGCTCCGGACCCGGACGACGGTCGCGCGACCCTGATCTCGGCCACCTCCGACGCCATCGCCCGGATGGCCGCCGTCAACGACGAGCGCCGCGCCTGGCTGGACGACCGCCTCCGCGACTGGTCCGACGACGACCTCTCCGGCATGGTCGACCTGCTCGCCCGCTACAACGCGGCGCTGGACGCCCGGGGCTGACCGCTCCGCGCCCTGTCCCGGTGGTTGAGGGGCGCCTGGGGTGTCCGTGTGGCGCAATTGCGCTGTTTGGACCGTGCGGGCGGGGCGCTGTTTGGACGGTGCGGGCGCGGCGGTCAGGCGGTTCCATCGGCGCGGGGCCGGATCCGCGCCCGACCCGTGGCACGCCCAGGTGCGAGCCATCGTCGAGCGCGAAGGTGCCGACGCCCATCTGGCCGACTACCACGCGCGGCTCGTGACGCACCTCGCGCGGCGGCCGCACGCGGCGGCGATCCCGAGCATCGAGGGCGACGAGGACGCGACCTACCGAGCCATCGTCGCGTCGCTCGCTCGCGACTAGCCCAGCCACACCGCCGTGTTCGGAGGGAGCTCGGCGGACACGGGGCCGCTGGCCATCAGCACGTCGCCGGCGGGCAGTGCGACGGGGGCGGTCCCGCAGTTGACGACGGCGGTGACCGGGCCGCGGCGGAAGGCGACCAGGTCGGGGCCGAGGTCGAGGATCTCCACGTCGTCGCCCGCGGTGGTCGCGAAGGTACGCCGGACGGCGAGCGCCGCCCGATAGAACTCGAGCGTCGAGGCGTCGTCGCCGGTCTCGGCCTCGACGGTGAGCGGCGCCCAGTCCTCGGGCTGGGGGATCCACGGCTGCCCGGTCCCCGGGCCGAATCCGTACGGTGCCGTGGTGCCGCTCCACGGGATCGGGACCCGGCAGCCGTCGCGGCCGCCCTCGCCGGTGCGGACGAAGAGCGGGTCCGACCGGTGCTCCGGCGCCACCTCGACCTCGGGCAGGCCGAGCTCCTCGCCCTGGTAGAGGTAGGCCGAGCCGGGGAGCGCGAGCATCGACATGGTCGCGGCGCGGGCCCGGGCCAGGCCGACCTCGCCGCCGCCGTACCGCGTCACGTGACGGACCACGTCGTGGTTGCTCAGCACCCACGTGGGGGAGCCGCCGACCAGGCCGACGGACTCCATCGTGCGGGTGATGACCTCGGTGAAGTCCTCGGCCGACCACTTCGCGAGCAGCCAGGCGAAGTTGAAGGCCTGGCTGAACTCGTCCTCGCGGATGTAGCGGGCCATCGACTCGGGCGTCTGGGTCCAGGCCTCGGCGACGAACATCCGGTCGCCGTCGTACTTGGCCAGCACGTCGTGCCAGCGGCGGTAGACGTCGTGCACCTCGGGCTGGTCCCACATCGGCTCGTCGCGCAGGGAGCGCTCGACCATGGGGACGTCCGCGGTGGGCTCGGTCGGGTCGGCGTTGGTGTGGTCGCGCAGGCTCTCCTCCTTGAAGAGGCCGTGCGCGACGTCGACGCGGAAGCCGTCCGCGCCGCGGTCGAGCCAGAAGCGGAGCACCTCGACGAACATGTCGCCGACCTCGGGGTTGCGCCAGTTCAGGTCGGGCTGGCTGCTGTCGAACAGGTGCAGGTAGTACTGGCCGTCCTCGACCTGCGTCCAGGCGGCGCCGCCGAAGACCGACCTCCAGTTGTTGGGCAGCGAGCCGTCGGGCTTGGCGTCCCGGAAGATGTAGCGCTCGCGCTCGGGGCTGCCCGGCCCGGCGGCCAGCGCCTGCTGGAACCAGACGTGCTCGCTCGAGGTGTGGTTGGGCACCAGGTCCACGATCACCTTCAGGTTGAGCTCGTGGGCGCGCTCGATCATCGCGTCGGCGTCCGCGAGGGTCCCGAAGAGCGGGTCGACGTCGCAGTAGTCCGCGACGTCGTAGCCGTGGTCCTTCTGCGGCGAGGTGTAGAACGGCGAGATCCAGATCGCGTCGACGCCGAGGTCACGCAGGTAGGGCAGGCGCGAGGTGATGCCGGCCATGTCGCCCACGCCGTCGCCGTTCGCGTCGGCGAAGCTGCGCGGGTAGATCTGGTAGGTCACCGCGTGGCGCCACCACTCCTGGCGCGCGACGGTCTTTTGATCGTTCAAACCCATGCTCTCCATTCTAGGGAATCCGATGGGTCACGCGAAGTCGGCGGGGTTCACCGCCACCCACGTGTGCTCGGCGCGCGCGACCACCCGGCCGTCGCTGTCGTAGAGCGTGGCCGCGGTCCAGGTCTTGCGGCCCTCGCTGCCCCGGTCGAGGCCGACCACCACGTGCTCCTCGCCGAGCACCGGCAGCGCGTCGACGCGCGCGGTCATCCGACCCAGCACCATCATCCGCTCCTCGAGGTCGCCGGCCCAGCCGCCGACGCAGTCGAGCGCCGCCCAGGTCACCGGCAGCGTCGCGCGGCCCTCGGCGCCCGCGACGGACGCGTCCGGGGTCCACGTCGCCGCCGTCCGCGAGCTGCCCTCGCTGTCGGGCTCGACCTGCCCCGCGAAGATCCGCAGGCCGTCGCCCTCGGCCCGCCCGGTGCCGCAGGAGAAGCAGGTCGGGAAGGGGTGGAAGCCGTGGCCGGAGTACGCCGCCTCGGCGGCCCGCGCCCGCTCGGCGTCGACGGGATCCACGACGACCAGGTCGGCGTCGACGACCTCCGCCTGGGCGACGACGTGCTCGCCGTGCACGGCCTGGGTCACGCCGTCGCGCCGGGTGACCGTCATCGGCGTGTCCAGGGGCGGGGGCTTGCGCAGCGACACCGCGATCGACGGCCACGGCTCCTCGGCCTCGACGAGCGCGGCCAGCGCGCCGGCGGTCCAGCCGCCGTTGCCGCTCGAGGCCGGGCCGCAGAAGCGGCTCGGGACGATGAGTTCGGGCACAGGCACGGATCCGACGCTCGCACGCCGGGCGCGGTCAGGTCCACCCCGTCCGGGCCGCCCCCGACGTCAGCGGATCTCCTCCCACCGGTCGAGCGCCTCGCGGCGCTCGGCGGCGTGGTCGACGAGCGGCGCGGGGTAGCCGACCCGGTCGCGGTCCTCCGGGCCGGGGTCGTGCGGGTCGGCCACGTCGGCGAGCTCGGGCACCCATCGCCGCACGTACCCGCCGCGCGGGTCGAACTTGCGCCCCTGCGACGTCGGGTTGAACACCCGGAAGTACGGCGCCGCGTCGACGCCACTCCCGGCCGCCCACTGCCAGTTCTGCTGGTTCGACGCCAGGTCGCCGTCCACGAGCCGGTCCATGAAGTGCCGCGCGCCGTGCTGCCACTCGACGTGCAGGTCCTTGACGAGGAAGCTCGCGACGACCATCCGGACCCGGTTGTGCATCCAGCCGGTCGCGCGCAGCTGCCGCATGCCCGCGTCCACGAACGGGAAGCCGGTGCGCCCCTCCTGCCAGGCGACGAACGCCCGGCCGGGCCGGTCGTAGCGCATGCCGGCGTACTGGGGGTGGAGGTACTCCCGGGCGGTCTCGGGCCGCGCGGCCAGCACGTCGGCGAAGAACTCGCGCCAGGCCAGCTCCTTGCGGTACGTCGCCGCCCCGTCGCCGCGCAGCCGGGCCAGGTCGGCCAGCAGCGTGCGCGGGTGCAGCTCACCCCAGCGCAGGTGCACCGACATCCGCGAGGTGGTGTCGAGGTCGGGGCGGTTGCGCTCGTCGTCGTAGTCCGCGACCCGGTCGAGGAACGCCGCCCACTGCTCGAGCGCCGCGTCCTCGCCGGCGGGGGGCAGTTCCAGGTCGTCGGGGTGGCCGGGCTCGGGGAGGCCGTCGTCTCGGTCGAGCCGCAGCCACTCGACGTCCGGCGCCTCGACCGGAGCCCGCCATCCGTGGTCGGCCCACGCGCGGTGGTACGGCGTGAACACCTGGTAGGGCCCGCCCGCCCGGGTCGTCACGCGGCCCGGTGCCACCGCGTAGGGCGAGCCGGTCCGGGCCAGCTCGACCCCGTGCTCGGCCAGCGCCTCCTCGACCGCGGTGTCGCGGCGGCGGCCGTACGGCCCGAAGTCGGCCGCGACGTGCACGCGGTCGGCGCCGACCTCACGCGCGGCCTCCACCACCCGGCGTACCGGGTCGCCCTCGACGACGGCGAGCCCGCCGACGTCGTCGGAGAGCGACCGGAGGGAGGCGGCGAGGTAGCCGCGGCGGCCGGCCCCGGCCGGCTTCCACAGCGTGGGATCGAGCACGAACAGCGGCAGCACGGCTCCGTCGGCGGCCGCGGCGGCCAGGGCGGGGTTGTCCCGGAGACGCAGGTCGCGGCGGAACCACATCACGGATGGCATCCCGACCAGCCTGCCAGCCGATCGGTGGATGGGACAGAATGGGCGGGTGAGCGACCTGATCGACACCACCGAGATGTACCTCCGGACCATCTACGAGCTGGTCGAGGAGGGCATCGTCCCGTTGCGCGCCCGGATCGCCGAGCGGCTGCACCAGAGCGGGCCGACCGTGTCGCAGACTGTGGCGCGGATGGAGCGCGACGGCCTGCTCACCGTCGAGGGCGACCGGCACCTCCAGCTGACCGACGAGGGGCTGCGGCTCGCGACCCGGGTGATGCGCAAGCACCGGCTCGCCGAGCGGCTGCTCACCGACGTCATCGGCCTCGAGTGGGAGCTCGTCCACGAGGAGGCGTGCCGGTGGGAGCACGTGATGTCGGAGACGGTCGAGCGCCGCCTGCTCGAGCTGCTCGACCACCCGACCGAGTCGCCCTACGGCAACCCGATCCCCGGCCTCGACGAGCTCGGTGAGGTGCAGGTCGGCGAGGACTTCATGGACGGCGTCGAGCCGCTGTCTCAGGCCGCCGACCCGCAGGAGGGCCGGGTGCTGGTCCGCCGCATCTCCGAGGAGATGCAGAAGGACGAGGTCCTGATGAGCGCGATGCGCCGCGTCGGCGCGCTGCCCGACAAGACCGTCACCGTGGTCGCGACCGCGGAGGGTGTGCTCATCGGCTCCGGCGGCGAGAGCGCCGAGATCGTGCCGGAGGCGGCCGACCACATCTTCGTGCGACGACTCTAGGACCGGTCTGGACGAGGGTCCCCGAAAAGGGCGAATTTCCGTCGCTCCCTGCGGGGAGTTGTCCCGGACGGATAACTTGCACTGTCGGTCCGGGGGGACCGCGGCGCAGGGGTGGCGCCGAGCAAGGGGGATTTGATGGAGATCATCGCGCCGCGCGAGCTCGCGCGTGGCACGGACGACCGGCTCGTGGTCGTCGCGCACTCGCAGACCGACCTCGCCCGTGGGCTCGACCACGGGGAAGCCGTGATCCTGGTCGCCGAGGACGGTGAGCACCACGTCGCGCGCGTGACGGACATCGCGTTCGAGCTCGACGACACGATCTACACGATCGAGGTCGGCGGCCGCATCCCCGCCGACCTCGCCCAGGAGCGCGCGGCCGGCCTCGACCCGGCCAGGCACGACCTCCCGCTCCAGGAGATCATCGACCTCCTGCACGGCCTGCGGCGTCAGGCCGCTGCCCGGTTCGCTCCTGGTCTCGCCGTCACCTGACCGGTGTGCAGGACCCGGCGAGCTCCACGAGGAACTCGCTGCACCCGACGTCGACCGTGCAGGTCGCGAGCTCGTCGCCCCGGGTCGCGCCCCGGTTGACGATCGCCACCGGCACGCCGGCCTTCGCGGCCCGCCGGACGAACCGGAGGCCCGACATCACCGTCAGGCTCGACCCGGCCACCAGCAGCGCCCCGCCGGAGTCCGCGAGCGCGTCGACCGCCGCGTAGCAGCGCTCCACCCGCGGGGCCGGGACGTTCTCGCCGAAGAACACCACGTCCGGCTTGAGGACGCCGCCGCAGCCATCGCACCCCGGTACGACGAACCCGCCGGTCTCCTCGAGGTCGACGTCGCCGTCGGGGCGGACCGCGACGTCGGCGTACCGCTCCGCGAAGCCGGGGTTGAGCGCCTCCAGCCGCTCCTGGAGCGCGGCCCGCGGCGAGGTGGCCCGGCAGCCGAGGCAGACCACGTCCGCGACCCGCCCGTGCAGCGCCACCAGCCGCGGCGTGCCGGCCCGCTCGTGCAGGCCGTCGACGTTCTGGGTGATGAGCAGGTCGGGCGCGAGCGCGGCGAGCGCCCGGTGGCCGGCGTTCGGCTCGGCGCGACCCATCCGGCCCCAGCCGAGGTGGCTGCGCGCCCAGTACCGCTGCTGGGCGACCGGCCCGGAGACGAACTCCTGGTAGGTCATCGGCGTGCGCGCGGGGGAGCCCGGGCCGCGGTAGTCCGGGATGCCGGAGTCGGTCGACAGGCCGGCCCCGGTGAGCACCACCAGGGGACGGTCGCGCAGGAGGTCGAGCGCGTGGTTCATGCAGTTGTCACCGGGCGGTCACCGGGCGTACCGGAGCTCCGCGCGGGCCCGTGCCTTGGCCGCCTCGACCTCGCGGTCCTTCGGCGGCGCGGTGGTCACGAGGTCCTCGAGGAGGTGCTGGGTGATGTGGGCGATGTCGCGCACCGCCTGGTCGAACACCGCCTGGTTCGCCTGGCTCGGCTTCGTCGTGCCGCTCACCTTGCGGACGTACTGGAGGGCGGCCGAGGCGACCTCCTCCGACGTCGCCGGCGGCTCGAAGTTGTTGAGCGGTCGGATGTTGCGGCACATGCCCCGAGCCTACGTCGCGCGGCCGACCTGCCAGAGTGGTCCGCATGTCTCGCGAGTACGACGTCGTCCTGTTCGGCGCCACCGGGTTCACCGGGGGCCTGACCGCCGAGTACCTCGCCCGGCACGCGCCGAGCGGGCTGCGGTGGGCACTGGCGGGCCGCAATCGGGAGAAGCTCGAGGCCGTGCGCGACCGGCTGGGCGTCGACGTGCCCCTGCTGCACGCGGACTCGACCGACCCGGTCTCGCTGGCCGACGTCGCCGACGCGACCCGGGTCGTGATCACCACGGTCGGCCCCTACCTCGCCCACGGCGAGCCGCTGGTCGCCGCGTGCGCGGAGGCCGGGACCGACTACGTCGACCTCACCGGCGAGCCCGAGTTCGTCGACCGGGTCTACCTCGCCCACCACGCCACCGCCGAGCGGACCGGCGCCCGGATCGTGCACGCGTGCGGCTTCGACTCGGTGCCGCACGACCTTGGCGCCCTGCACGCCGTGCAGCAGCTGGCCGCGACCGGTCCGGTGCGGCTGCGCGGGGTCGTGCGCTCCGGCGCGATGTTCTCCGGTGGCACCTTCCACTCGGCGCTCGGCCAGTTCTCGCGGGCCCGGCAGATGCGCACGGCCCTGCAGGAGCGTCGCCGCGCCGAGCCGCGGCCGGAGGGCCGCAGGGCGCGGGCGGTGCAGGGCAAGCCGCGCCGCGACCCGGTCCTCGGCTACTGGTTGCTGCCGATGCCGACGATCGACCCGTTCGTCGTCGCGCGCAGTGCGGCCGCGCTGCCGGCGTACGGCCCGGACTTCTTCTACTCCCACTACGCCGGCACCAAGACGCTGCGGTACGCCGCCGGCGGCGTGGTCGCCGTGGCCGCCGTCTTCGGCGCGGCCCAGGTGCCGCCGCTGCGGAACTTCCTGCTGGGCAAGGTCCCGCAGGGCGAGGGCCCGGACGAGCAGCGCCGGTCGGCGTCGTGGTTCACCGTCGACTTCGTCGCCGAGGGGGACGGCCGGTCCGTGCACACCCGGGTCAGCGGCGGCGACCCCGGCTACGACGAGACCGCCAAGATGCTCGCCGAGTCGGCCCTGTGCCTCGCCCTCGACGACAACCCGGAGACCGCCGGGCAGGTCACGACGGCGCAGGCGATGGGCGACAACCTGCTCACGCGGCTCCAGGCCGCGGGGATCCGGTTCGAGGTCGTGGAGTAGGTCGTGGAGCAGGCCGCTGGTTTGCCGGTCGGCCCGATCGGTCACCTCCTTGTCAACGGTCGGGGGACCTGACAAGAGGAGATCGACATGGGTTACGGCGTAGGTGTGTTCCTGCTTGCCCTCGGGCTGATCCTGGCGCTCGCCGTCCAGGACGCGATCAGCGGTGTGGACCTGACCATGATCGGCTGGATCCTGGCCGCGGTCGGCTTGCTCGCGCTCGTCCTGACCGCGGTGACGCTCAACAGCCGCGGCAACGGGTCGCGCGTCCGCACCACCACCACGCACGCCGACGGCAGCCAGTCGGTGCGCGAGTCCCGCTCGGACATCTGATGGCCGCGCCGGCCGTGCACGAGCACGACTGGCACCTGAGCGAGGTGTGGCTGGAGGACGGTCACGCCACCGAGGAGTACGGCTGTGCCTCCTGCGGCGGCGTGATGTTCCGCTGACCGGCCCGGACGCCGACTCGGCTCAGCCGTAGCGCTCGGCCGTGAAGGCTGCGATCCGCTCGGCCATGTCGCGGAGCGTGGCGGCGGCGAGGTGGCGGCGGTCCCAGACCGCATGCAGGTCGAAGCGTAGGGACGCACCGTCGGCGTCGACGACCGGGAGCTGCCGCAGGTCGAAGCGGGGGTCGTCGGAGACCAGGGCGACGCCGCGACCGGCGGCGGCCAGTGCCTGTGCGACCGTCCCGTCGCTGGCCTCGACCCGGGTGCTCCAGGCGAGCGCGGCGCCGGCCGCGCCGGCGGAGTCGATGGCGGCGCGAGCCAGGAAGCCGCGGGGTGGCACGATCACGGTGGTGGTGCCGAGATCCTCGAGGGTCACGGTCGCCCGCGCGGCCCACGGATGGGTCGCCGGCACGTACGCCCACACCGGGAACGAGCCGACCCGCGCGCTGTCGAGCGCGCCGACCCCGGAGGCCGCGGTGACGACGAGGTCGGCCCCGCCCTCGACGGCGCGGGCCGCGTCCTGTCCCTCGGTCGTGCGGAGGTGCGGCGTCGGGTCGTCCGCGCGGAGGGTGGCGACGAACGGCGAGATGACGTCGGCCAGCGTGGTGGCCGACGCGGCGATCGTGATGTCGCGGAGCCGCCCCGCGGCGATGTAGCCGGCCGCGGACCGCAGCTCGGCCGCTTCGTCGAGGCAGCGGCGGGCCAGCGGCAACAGCTGCCGTCCGGCGGCCGAGAGCGACAGCCGGCCGCGGGCCCGGTCGAAGAGGGGTACGCCGAGCTCCGACTCGAGCTGCTGCAGCGTCCGTGACAACGCGGGCTGGGCGACGTGCAGGCCGGCGGCCGCGGCACTGACGGTGCCCCGGTCGGCGACGGCGACGAACGCGCGCAGGCTGCGTAGCTCCATGACGCCCCTTCTATGCCGTCACGGCATGGGATGTAGTCCGAACCAGTCTTGGACAGTCTAGGTCCGGGGGCGGACCATGGAGGGGACACCCCCAGGATCATCGCCGGCATCCGCACCGAAGGACACCCACGGGCGCGCCGCAGCACACCGAGGAGCAGCACGTGACCATCGCCCAGGAACGCCGACTCGTGACGCCGATCCCGGGACCGGTGTCCCAGGAGCTCGCCGCCCGCAAGCAGGCGGCGGTCGCCACCGGCGTGGGCGCGACCATGCCGGTCTTCGCCGCGGAGGCGGCCGGCGGGATCGTGGTGGACGTCGACGGCAACCACCTGATCGACCTGGGCTCCGGCATCGCCGTGACGACCGTCGGCAACAGCGCGCCGCGCGTGGTCGACGCCGTCCGCGAACAGCTCGGCCGGTTCACGCACACCTGCTTCATGGTCACGCCGTACGAGGACTACGTCGCCGTCGCCGAGAAGCTCAACGAGCTCACCCCCGGCGACCACGAGAAGACCACCGCGCTGTTCAACTCCGGCGCCGAGGCCGTCGAGAACGCCGTCAAGATCGCGCGCGTCCACACCGGCAAGGACGCGGTCGTCGTGTTCGACCACGCCTACCACGGCCGCACGAACCTCACGATGGCGATGACCGCCAAGAACATGCCCTACAAGCACGGCTTCGGCCCGTTCGCCGGCGAGGTCTACCGCGCGCCGCTGTCCTACCCCTACCGCGACGGCGAGCTCGGCGCCGACGGCGCGGCCGCGGCCCGTCGCGCGATCGACGTGATCGAGAAGCAGGTCGGCGCGAACAACCTCGCCGCGGTCGTCATCGAGCCGATCCAGGGCGAGGGCGGCTTCATCGAGCCGGCCACCGGCTTCCTGCCGGCGCTGGTCGAGTGGTGCCGCGCCAACGGCGTCGTGTTCGTCGCCGACGAGGTGCAGACCGGCTTCGCGCGCACCGGGGACCTGTTCGCCTGCAACCACGAAGGCGTGGTCCCCGACCTCATCGTCACCGCCAAGGGCATCGCGGGCGGCCTGCCGCTCTCCGCGGTCACCGGCCGTCGCGAGATCATGAACGACACCCACGTCGGCGGCCTCGGCGGCACCTACGGCGGCAACCCGCTCGCCTGCGCCGCCGCGCTGGGCGCCATCGAGACGATCGTTGAGGACGACCTGGTCGGCCGCGCCGGCAAGATCCAGCAGCTCATGCTCGGCCGGCTGCGCGACCTGCAGAGGCGCGACGACCGCATCGGCGACGTGCGCGGCCGCGGCGCGATGATCGCGGTGGAGCTGGTCCGCCCGGGGACCAGCGAGCCCGACGCCGATCTGGCCAAGAGCGTCGCGGCATACGCGCACTCGCGCGGCGTGATCGTGCTGACCTGCGGCACCTACGGCAACGTGATCCGCTTCCTGCCGCCGCTCACCATCTCCGACGAGTTGCTGAACGAGGGCCTGGACGAGGTCGAGTCCGGCCTCGCTGCGGTGGCCCGATGACGATCGCGCCGCCGGCGCCGCCGGCGCCGCCCGGAGCGGTCGACGAACCCGTCGGCGTACCCGTCGCCGTACCCGTCGCCGTACCCGTCGCCGGGCCGCTCGGCGACGCCCACCGGCAGCTCGCGGAGGCCGTGGCGCACCTCGGCTACGACGAGGGGCTCCACCACATGCTCGCCGCGCCGCGGCGCGAGATGACCGTCAGCGTCCCGCTGCGCCGCGACGACGGTTCGGTGCAGGTGTTCACCGGCCACCGGGTGCAGCACAACCTGTCCCGCGGCCCGGCCAAGGGCGGCCTGCGGTTCAGCCCGCACGTCGACCTCAACGAGGTCCGGGCGCTGGCGATGTGGATGACGTGGAAGTGCGCGCTGCTCGACGTGCCGTACGGCGGCGCCAAGGGTGGGGTCAACATCGACCCGCGGCAGTTCTCGACGGCCGAGCTCGAGCGGGTCACCCGCCGGTACACGTCCGAGATCGCCCCGATCCTCGGCCCGCAGCGCGACATACCGGCGCCCGACATCGGCACGGACGAGCAGACCATGGCCTGGATGATGGACACGTTCTCCGTCAGCCACGGCCACACGGTCCTCGGCGTCGTCACCGGCAAGCCGATCAGCCTCGGCGGCTCGCTGGGCCGCGCCAGCGCCACCTCGCGCGGCGTGGTCCACGTGGCGCTCCAGGCCCTGGCCCACCTCGGCATCGAGCCGGGGCGCGCGACCGCGGCGGTGCAGGGCTTCGGCAAGGTGGGCCGCGGCGCGGCGCGGTTCCTCCACGACGCCGGGCTGCGGGTGCTCGCGGCGAGCGACCAGTACGGCGCGGTGTGCGCTGCCGGCGGCCTGGACCTGCCCGCCCTCGAGGCGCACGTCGACGAGCACGGCACGGTCGTGGGGTTCCCCGGCTCCGAGCCGATCCCGGGCGACGACCTGCTCGAGCTCGACGTCGACCTGCTCGTGCCGGCGGCCGTCGAGGGCGTCCTGCACGCCGGCAATGCCGGCAACGTGTCCGCACGCGTCGTCGTCGAGGGAGCCAACGGTCCCACGACGGCCGACGCCGACGAGCTGCTCCGGGACAACGGCGTCCTGGTGGTGCCCGACATCCTCGCGAACGCCGGAGGCGTGCTCGTCTCCTACTTCGAGTGGGTGCAGGCCAACCAGGCCTACTGGTGGAGCGAGACCGAGGTCGAGGCCCGCCTCGCCGACCGGATGACCGCCGCCTGGCACCACGTCCTGACCGAGGCGGAGCGGCGTCGTACGACGCTGCGCACCGCCGCCACCTGCCTCGCGGTCCACCGGGTCGCGGAGGCGCACCGCCAGAGAGGGCTCTACCCGTGACCGACCGTGCCCAGCAGATCGACAAGCTCGACCCCGCCCACGCCCTCGTCATCGGCGGCGAGCGCCGCGCCGGCGCCGACGGCACCTTCGAGGTCGACGACCCGGCGACCACCGCCGCGATCGCGACCGTCGCCAACGGCGGCGTCGGCGACGCGACCGCCGCGGTCGACGCGGCCGCGGCGGCGTTCCCGGAGTGGAGCAGCACCTCGCCCCGGCAGCGCTCGGACGTGCTCCGCCGCGCGTACGAGGCGATGCTCGACGACAAGGACCGGCTGGTCGAGCTGATCAGCGCCGAGAACGGCAAGTCGCGCGCCGACGCGGCCGGTGAGGTCGTCTACGCGGCCGAGTTCTTCCGCTGGTTCAGCGAGGAGGCCGTCCGCCACGACAGCGCGTACGCCGAGGCGCCGGCCGGCGGCGTCCGCAACCTCGTCACCCACAAGCCCGTGGGCGTGGCCGCGCTCGTGACCCCGTGGAACTTCCCGGCCGCCATGGCGACCCGGAAGCTCGCCCCGGCCCTCGCCGCGGGCTGCACCACGGTGCTCAAGCCGGCCGCCGAGACGCCGCTGACCGCGCTCGCCGTGAGCGACCTGCTGCACGAGGCCGGCGTGCCGGCCGGTGCGGTCAACCTGGTCCCGACCCTCGACGCCGCGGGTGTCGTGAGCACCTGGCTGTCCGACGAGCGGGTCCGCAAGATCTCCTTCACCGGCTCGACCGGCGTCGGCCGGGTGCTGCTGCGCCAGGCCGCCGACCGCGTCGTCAACGCGAGCATGGAGCTCGGTGGCAATGCGCCGTTCGTCGTCGCGGACGACGCCGACCTCGCCGCCGCGGCCGACGGCGCGATCATCGCCAAGTTCCGCAACGCCGGTCAGGCCTGCACCGCCGCCAACCGGTTCTACGTGCACGAGTCGGTCGCCGAGCAGTTCCTCGAGGAGCTCACCGCGCGCACCGCGAGGCTGCGCGTCGGTCCGGCGGAGACGGGCGCCGACCTGGGCCCGATGATCACCCGCCGCGCGGCCGACCGTGTCGAGGCGGCCGTCGAGCAGGCCGTCGCCGAGGGCGCCACGGTGCGCTTCCGCGGCGAGCGGCCCGACGCCGCGGGCTACTTCGTCCCGCCGGTCATCCTCGATGACGTGGCTCCCGGCGCCTCGATCGTGGCCGACGAGATCTTCGGCCCGGTGGCGCCGATCGTCGTGTGGGGCACCGAGCAGGAACTGCTCGAGATGACCAACGCGAGCGAGTACGGGCTCGCGGCGTACGTCTTCTCGCGCGACCTCCAGCGGGCCATCCGGATCGCCGAGAGCCTCGACGCCGGCATGGTCGGCGTCAACCGTGGCCTGGTGTCCGACCCCTCCGCGCCGTTCGGCGGCGTCAAGCAGAGCGGCCTGGGCCGCGAAGGTGCCCACGAGGGGCTCAAGGAGTTCCAGGAGACGCAGTATCTCAGTGTCGGTTGGTGACCGGCCTGCGGAGACGTCACGCGGTGGCCGCGTGCCCGGGACGACGCTGCGACACCGTCCCGGACACGCGGCGCCGCACCGCGACTCAGCTCGTGCCGACGTCGTGCAGCCGGAGCGCCAGCGCTGCCGCCGTACGCCCGTCCAGGGTCTGGAGGTCGACCCCCATCAGTTTCTCGACCTGGATCAGCCGGTATCGCAGGGTGTTGCGGTGGATGTGGAGGGCAGCCGCGGCATCGGCCGGGCGCCCGTCGGCTCGGAGGTACGCGCGCAAGGTCTTCACCAGCTCGCTGTCGTAGCGGTCGTCGTGCTGCTCGACCGGGGCCAGGAAGTGTGCCGCTGCCCGCCGGGCACCCCGCCCCACCGCCGAGGCGACGATCGCCAACAGGTCGTAGGTCGGGATCTGCGTCGGTTCGGTCGCCTCGTCGATCCGGCTGCGGGCGGCGGCCACGGCCATCCGCAGCTCGTCGACGTCCGCGGCGGGCTCGGCGACGACGATCTGGCGCTTGCCGAACTCATGGCGGAGGTCCTCCAGCAGGCCGGCGTCGGTGTCCGGCACCGGGCGCTGCGCCAGGAGGAGCATCGCCTTCCCGCGGCGCACCTGTTGGACCGTCGACCAGTGCTTCTGCACAGCCAGACGCAGCCGGAACGAGAAGACCGACTGCTCGCGCCCGTCGAGGACGGCTGCCAGCACGAGCGTCGGGGCGTCGCTGGCGAGCCCGGCAACCCGCATCGCCCGGGAGAGGGTGGCGGTCGGCGTCGTCCAGTCGGTCAGTGCGTCCAGCAGCCGGCTCATGCGATCCGCGTTGCTGTCCTCCTCGGCCAGCCGCCGGGACAGGTCGATGGCGACGAGGGTGGAGGCCGCCGAGAGCACGGCCTCGGCGGTCTGCAGCGGCAGGGATGAGCGCGCCACGAGGACGTGGTCCCGGACGCCGGCTTGATCGAGCGGCATGACCCGGAGCTCGGCCTCGTCGGCTCGGTGCCCGGCGAGTGCAGCCTCGACCTCCCAGCGTGTCGTGGAGGGGTAGGAGGCGACGACAGCCCCGTCGAGGTCCAGGACCGCCGCCGTGCCCTCGATCTCCTCAGCGATCTGGCGCAACAGCTCGCTGAGACCGGCGCCGCCGGTGATGGCAGTGGCGAGCCGGGAGGCCAGGGCACCCGCCTTGCCGAGGTCCCGCAGCTGACCGGCCACGAGCGCGTCGGCGACGAACTGGGTGATCTTCACGAAGGGGACGTGGTACAGGACCTCGACCAACGGGAGGTCCGCGGCTCCGGCCGCCCTGGCGAGCGCGGGCGGCACGCTGGCGTGCCGCAGGCCGGTGGCGAACCCGACTGCGGACGTGGAGACCGAGAGGAGTCGTCCGACGAAGGCTTCCCATGCGTCGTCGTCATCGAAGGCGATGGCGCTGCCCGTCGTCAGCAGGAGCTCGCCGCCCGACAGGAACGGGGTGGGGTCGACGAGGTCGGAGGCCGCCACCCACCGGATGGCCCGGCCGAAGGCCGCCGGAGTCGCAGCGGCCACCAGAACGAGTTCGAGCGAGGGCTCCGCGATGAGCTGGCGGACGGTCAGGCTCACGGCTTCTCCTGGCGTTCGATGGTGACATGTTTCCGGGTCGTAACCGGCCGATTTCAGTCGATCTCGACCGTGCTCCGCGTCGTGCAACTGCACGATAGTAGGGACCTGCCTTTTGTGCAGGTGCTCATGGGAACTCCGCCTTCGACCGTGTTTCACTTCTGGCCGTTCGCCATTCACCGCCGCGTGGACACCGTCCCCGGCAAGAAGGAGGAGAGTGCCCGTGGCAAGGAAGCGTCTGGCTGCATTCACCGGATCGGCGGCCTTCGTGCTGGCCGTCAGCGCCTGCGGAGGCGGCGCCACCGACACCAGTGCGGAGGAGGCGCCGGCCGCCGACTGGGCGCCGGTCAAGGTCGACGTCTGGGAGGAGCTGTCGATGGACAGCGCTCGTTCCGTCGCCGACTACGTCCCCCTCGAGAAGGCCGACGAGCCTTGGAACCTGTGCGTCTCGGTCCCGCACATGAAGGACGCCTACTGGCTGGGCGTCGCCTACGGTGCCACCGAGCAGGCGAAGGAGCTCGGCGTCAACCTGTCGATCGTCGAGGCGGGTGGCTACGAGAACCTCCCCACGCAGATCTCGCAGATCGAGGACTGCGCCCAGAGCGCGGACGCCGTGATCATCGGCGCGATCTCCTACGACGGCATCAACAACACGGTGAGCCAGCTGGTCGAGGACGGCAAGCCGGTCATCGACGTCATCAACGGGATGTCGTCGCCGGATGTCACGGCCAAGTCGCTGGTGTCGTTCGGCGAGCTGGCGACCATCTCGGCGGAGTGGCTGGTCGAGGAGAGCGGCGGGGAGCCGATCAAGGTCGCGTGGTTCCCCGGTCCCAAGGGCGCGGGCTGGGCCGAGGCCGGCGAGGCAGGCTTCAAGGAGGCGCTCGAGGGCAGCGAGGTCGAGGTCGTCGACACCCTGTGGGGCGACACCGGCAAGGAGGCGCAGTCGACGCTCATCGAGGACGCCCTCGCAGCCAACCCGGACCTGGACTACATCGTCGGCACCGCGGTGACCGCGGAGGCGGCGGGCCCGATCCTGCGAGACCGCGGGCTCAGCGACCAGGTGGGGGTGGTGGGCTACTACTACACCCCGGGTACGCACCAGGGCCTGCTCTCCGGGAGCGTCGCCGCAGCGCCGAGCGACAGCACGGTGATCCAGGCGCGCATCGCCGTCGATCAGGCGGTCCGCGCGCTGCAGGAGGAGGAGCTGATGATCCACGTCGGCCCGCAGCTGGTCATGGTCGACGAGTCGGGCGTTGAGTCGTTCGACCGGGAGACCACCCTGGCGCCCGACGGCTGGAGCCCCGTCTTCAACGTCAGCGCCGACTGACCAACTCTCGACCAGCGGGGCGGGCCGGCTCTCTTGCTCGCCCGCCCCGCTCCACCGACGACAAGTAGGAGCCAGGGATGACCACCAGGGTCGACCGACCTGTCCTGCGCGCCAAGGGCATCACGAAGCGCTATCCCGGCGTCGTGGCCCTCGACCGGGTCGACTTCGAGCTGCGCCGCGGCGAGGTGCACGTGCTCTTCGGAGAGAACGGCGCCGGCAAGTCGACGATGATCTCGATGCTCGCCGGGGTGCAGTCGCCCGACGAGGGAACGATCGAGGTCGACGGGGTGCCGGTGCAGTTCGCCGACGTTGCCGCGGCTCGTCGAGCGGGTGTCAGCGCGGTCTTCCAGGAGTTCTCCCTGGCGCCCACCTTGACCGTGGCCGAGAACCTCGTCCTGGGTGACGAACCCCGGCGGTTGGGCCTGGTCGACCGTGGTCGGGTGCGGCGCACTGCTCGCGAGCGGCTCGACACGTTCGGGTTCCGGCTCGACCCGGGCGCGGTGGTGGAGTCCCTGACGCGCGCGGAGCAGCAGATGGTGGAGATCGCCAAGGCGTTTCGGCCCGAGCTCTCCGTGCTCATCCTCGACGAGCCGACCGCGTCGCTCACCGACCAGGAGTCCGAGCGTCTCTTCACGCTCATCGAGAGCGTCCGCGAGCGTGGGATCGGCATCGTCTACATCACCCACCGCATGGGCGAGATCCGCCGGCTCGCGGACCGCATCACCGTGCTGCGGGACGGTCGACTCGTGACGACCGTTCCCGGAGGCACCGCGGAGGACGAGCTCATCGGGTTGATGACCGGCCGCGTCGTGGACACGCTCTACCCCCCGCTCCCCGAGCCCGGCGACCAGCCGGTGCTCACGGTGACCGGACTCAGCACCCCGGCCTCCTCGGTCACCGAGGTGTCCTTCGAGGTCCGCGCCGGGGAGGTCGTCGGGCTGGCCGGACTGGTCGGATCCGGCAAGTCCGAGGCGGTCCGGGCGTGCTTCGGCCTCGAGCCGGTCACGGCCGGGCGGGTCGTCCTCGCCGGGCGTGACGTGACCGGCCGCTCGACGAACCGGATGCTCCGGGAGAAGGTGGTCTACCTGCCGAGTGACCGCAAGAAGGAGGGACTGTTCCTCGAGCGGCCGCTGCGCGAGTCGATCACCCTTCCGTGGCTGGGTCGTCAGGAGTTCACCCGCTCCAGGCTGCTCCGCCGCGGCATGGAGAGGCGCAGCGCGAAGGCGATGACCGAGCGGATGAACCTCAGCCCGGCCGACCCGGAACGTCCCGCCGCCGCCTACAGCGGCGGGAACCAGCAGAAGGGTCTGCTGGGCCGCGCCCTGATGGGTGACTGCGACGTCTACCTGCTCGACGAGCCCACGGTCGGGGTGGACGTCGGTGCCCGTGCGGCGATCTACCAGCTGATCGTGGACCTGGCTGGAGCCGGGCACGCGGTCGTCATCGTTTCCTCGGAGCTCCCCGAGATCCTCCATCTCTGCCACCGGGCCTACGTCTTCTCGCAGGGGCGGGTGACGGCTGAGCTGGCAGGTACACAACTGACGGAAGAGGCGGTACTGCGCAACATGGTGCACTGGGACGAGACACGAGGGGACGTGGTCGCATGAGCGCCCCCACCACTACGGCGCCGGCCCCCCCACGCACGCTCCTGGGGTCGCTGGCGAGGGCATTCGTCAAGGTCGGGGTCCTGCCGCCGCTGATGGTGGTCGCGGTGGTGGTCTTCACCATGCTGTCGGACAACTTCCTGACCCTGGACAACCTTCACTCGATGCTCCGCCAGAACTCCTACGTGATCATCGCGACGCTGGCGCAGTTCGCGGTGCTCCTCGCGGGGGGCTTCGACCTGTCGGTCGGCTCGATCACCGCGCTGGTCTCGGTCACCACCGCCATGTCGATGGCGGCGAACGCGGACGGTAGTCCCGCCACCGCGGTCCTCATCGGCGTCGGCGTCGGGCTGCTCGTCGGGCTGAGCGCCGGCCTGGTCAACGCGGCGGGCGTCGGTTGGCTCAAGGTCAATCCGTTCATCATGACCCTGGCGACAGCCTCGGTGTTCCAGGGCTGCGCCCTGCACCTGACCTCGGGCGTGCCTGTCTACGGGATGCCCTCGGAGTTCAGCCAGTGGCTGGGCTTCGGCGAGTGGTTCGGCATCGGCGTCTCGATCTGGGTGGCCGGGACGGCAGCGGTGCTGCTGTGGGTGTTCCTGACGTGGACCCGCTCCGGGCGGCACATCTACGCCGTCGGCTCCAGCCCGCACGCCGCCAAGCTCAGCGGGGTCCGTGAGGGGCGCGTGCTCTTCCTCGCGTACGCTCTCTCGGGCCTTCTCGCGGCGGTCGGCGCAGTGCTGCTGACCGCTCGCATCGAGACCGGCGAGGCGAACATCGGCGCCTCGCTGCCGCTGGAGACCATCGCGGCCGCCGTCATCGGCGGCGTGAGCCTGCGCGGCGGCAGCGGCAGGGTGTTGAACGCGGTTCTCGGTGCCGTCTTCATCGGGCTCGTCACCAACGGCATGAACCTGGCGCAGGTGACGTCCTACTACCAGATGATCGTTATCGGCCTCGTGCTCGCCTTCGCGGTCGTGGCCGACCGGATGCGTCAGCGCGTAGCCGCTGCCGCTCTCTCAGGAAGGGTGTGAACAACGATGGCTATCAGCCTCAACTCGGACATGGGGGAGTCCTTCGGACTCCACTCATTCGGGAACGACGACGGTCTCCTCGAGATCATCGACACGGCCAACGTGGCGTGCGGCTTCCACGCCGGTGACCCCTCGGTCCTCCGGGAGACCGTCGAGAAGGCGGTCGCGGCCGGCATCACCGTCGGCGCTCACCCCGGCCTCCCCGACCTCGTCGGCTTCGGTCGGCGGGAGATGAAGCTCACCGCCGAGGAGGTGCGCGACATCGTCCGCTACCAGGTGGGCGCCCTGGTCGGCTTCCTGTCGGCGACGGGAGCCCAGCTGGACCACATCAAGCCGCACGGCTCGCTGTACGGGATGGTGGCGCGGGACGAGGAGCTGATGGACGCGGTCTGCGACGTCGCCGTGCAGTACGCCGTCCCGGTCTTCGGCATGGCGGGCACCGCCCACGAGCGGGTCGCGGAACGCCGCGACGTGCCGTTCGTCGCCGAGTTCTACGTCGACCTTCCGTACCGCGCCGACGGGTCGCTCGTGATCGCCCGTCGCCCCCACGCCACGCCGGTGGCGGACGCCGTCGAACGCGCTCGCCTCGCCCTCACCGAGGGCGTCGCCGTGGCGCAGACCGGCGAGCGGTTCCCGATGCGGGTGGACAGCATCTGCGTGCACTCGGACACCCCCAACGCGATCGACGTGGCCGCAGCCGTGCGCGGCGTCATCGCCGACTGTTCCTGAACCCCTCCCCCGAAAGGAAAGAACCATGGCTGAGCACACCGTGCAGTCCCCGCTTCCCGGCGTCTTCTACCGCAGGCCGGCTCCTGACCAGCCGGTCTACGCCGAGATCGGCGCCGCGGTGACATCGGACCAGACGATCGGTCTGGTCGAGGTCATGAAGCAGTTCGCCGAGATCAAGGCCGGGGTCGACGGCACGATCGTCGCCTTCTTGGTCGACACCAATGGCGTGCTGGGCCCTGGCGACGCCATCGCGACGATCGAGACCGCCTGACCATGCGGAAGGTACTGATCGCCAACCGCGGCGAGATCGCGGTCCGCATTGCCCGAGCCGCTCGGGAGCTCGACATCGCCTCCGTTGCCGTGTGCAGCGAGGCCGATGCCGCTGCGGTGCACGTTCGGCAGGCCGACGAGCACGTCGTGGTGGGGCCGGCGGTCGCGAGCCAGAGCTACCTGAACGTCGACGCGCTGCTCGCAGCGGTCGAGGAGTCCGGGGCGGACGCCGTCCATCCCGGCTACGGGTTCCTCTCCGAGAACGCCGAGTTCGCGGAGCGCGTCATCGCTGCAGGGGTCACCTGGGTCGGCCCCTCCCCGGAGGCCATCAAGATGATGGGTGACAAGGCGCAGGCA
This sequence comes from Nocardioides pyridinolyticus, assembly GCF_054653575.1. NCBI lineage: Bacteria > Bacillati > Actinomycetota > Actinomycetes > Propionibacteriales > Nocardioidaceae > Nocardioides > Nocardioides pyridinolyticus. The sequence continues at coordinate 58,272 of NZ_BAAIFY010000023.1, forward strand.
CGCCTGACCGCACAACAGGCCGGAGTCGCCACCGTGCCCGGATCGGACGGCCCCGTCCGCACCATCGAGGCGGCACAGGAGGCCGCGCTGGCAGTGGGCTTCCCCGTCGCGGTCAAGGCCGCGGCCGGCGGTGGCGGGCGCGGCATCCGGATCGTGCAGAACCCCCAGGAGCTCGCCGAGCAGCTGCCGGTCGCCCAGGCCGAGGCCGAGGCCGCCTTCGGCAGCGGCGACGTCTACGTCGAGCGGTTCGTGCCGCACGCTCGTCACATCGAGGTGCAGATCTTCGGTGACGGTGAGCACTTCGTCCACCTCGGCGAGCGTGACTGCTCGATGCAGCGTCGCCGGCAGAAGGTCATCGAGGAGGCCGGCGCCCCGGGCCTTCCCGAGGACGTCCGTGAGGGACTGACGACGGCGGCCGTCCGGCTTGCCGAGGTCGTGCGCTACACCGGCGCGGGAACCGTCGAGTTCCTCTACGACCCCGACAGCCGGGAGTACTACTTCATCGAGATGAACACCCGGATCCAGGTGGAGCATCCCGTCACGGAGATGGTCACGGGCCGTGACCTGGTCCAGGAGCAGCTGCTCGTGGCGGCCGGCAAGCCGCTCTCGTTCAGCCAGCAGGACGTCGTCTCCCGGGGCCACGCCATCGAGGTGCGCCTCAACGCCGAGAACCCGGACTGGGGGTTCATGCCCAGCCCGGGCCGACTTGCGGTCTTCCGGATGCCGGGCGGGCCGTTCGTGCGCATCGACTCCGGCTACGAGGCGGGGAGCGAGGTCACGCCGTTCTACGACTCGATGCTCGCCAAGATCGTCGTCTGGGGATCGAACCGCGACGAGGCGGTGGCGCGTCTGCGTCGTGCGCTCGACGAGGTGGAGGTCCGCGGAGTCGAGACCACGGTCGGCTTCCTGCAGCGGGTCCTGGACCTCCCGGAGTTCCGCTCGGGCGCCTACCACACCACGTTCCTGGAGGGCTGGATGGCCGCTCAGGAGAAGGAGGGATCGTGACCCAGCGCCAGAGCCGATATTCATGGGGTGCCGACGAGCACCTCGTCGTCCAGGTGTCGGAGGAGATGAGCCTCGAGGCGAACTTCACCGCGATGGCGATGAGCCAGGGCCTGACCGCCCGCGGGCTCGACGGCATCGTCGACATCTGTCCCTCGAACGCCTCGCTGCTGATCAGGTTCGACCCCGAGGTGCTGGACCCCGGCACGCTCGAGGCGACGGTGCGGGACGTCGAGCGCGCGGTCTCCGCCGATCCGCGTCTCAGCCTGGAGACCCGGATCTTCGAGGTCCCGGTGTGGTACGACGACCCGTTCACCAACGAGACCGGCGCCCGGTTCCGTGACCGCCACCAGCGGCCCGAGGGCAACGATCTCGAGTTCGCTGCGCTCGAGAACGACCTGGAGTCGGTCGACGCGTTCATCGAGGCGCACTCGGCCTCACCGTGGATCACCTCGATGGTCGGCTTCGTGGCCGGGCTGCCCTTCATGTTCCAGATGGTGGAGCGCGAGCGGCAGCTGGAGGTCCCGAAGTACGTGCGGCCGCGGACCGACACCCCGGCTCTCACGGTCGGCCACGGAGGCTGCTTCGCCTGCATCTACTCCGTCCGTGGTGCGGGCGGCTACCAGATGTTCGGGCTGACGCCGGCGCCGATCTTCGACCCGGAGCAGCGCCTGCCGGATTTCGAGGACTTCATGGTCTTCTTCCGCCCCGGCGACATCGTGAAGTTCCGACCGATCGACGAGGCCGAGTACACGTCGATCAGGGCCGAGGTCGAGGCCGGTACGTACCGGTTCAAGCAGGCCCCGGTGCAGTTCGTCCTCGACGACTTCCTCGCCGACCCCGACGGCTACAACGCAGGACTGCTGGAGGCTCTCCGTGGCAATTGAGATCATCGAACCAGGGCTCGGCACGAGCATCCAGGACCGCGGTCGTCCGGGGTTCTACAACGTCGGCATCCCGCCGTCGGGCGCCGTCGACCAGGCGTCCGCGCTGGCGGCGAACCTGCTGGTCGGCAACGATCCCGGCGCGCCGCTGCTCGAGTCGCCGTACATGGGGCCGCGCCTGCGCTTCACCGAGGAGTCGGTGATCGCGGTGACGGGCGCGACCATGCAGGTCAAGGTCAACGGCGAACCCGCCCCGCAGTGGGAGTCGTTCGTCGTGCGCGCCGGCGACGAGGTCTCCTTCGGCTTCCTCGAGGCCGGTGCCCGGGTGTACGTCGCGGTCGCGGGCGGCCTCGACGTGCCGGCGGTGCTCGGCAGCCGGTCCACCTACACGGTGGGCGGGTTCGGCGGCCACGAGGGCCGGACCCTTCAGGCCGGTGACGTGATCGCGACCGGGCGCGGCAACGGCACGCCGGGTCGGGTCGTGCCCGAGCACCTTCGCCCGGTGCACTCCCGCGACGTCGAGGTCCGGGTCGTGCTGGGCCTGTACGACTACCGGCTGACTCAGCCGGGCCTGGACCGGTTCCTCGACTCGGTGTGGACGCTCACCCCGGTCGCGGACCGGATGGGCTTCCGCTACAGCGGTCCCGCGTTGGAGTGGGAGGAGCGGGTCCAGCCGTTCGGCGCGGGGTCCGACCCGTCCAACATCGTCGACGCCGGCTACCCGATCGGCTCCATCCAGGTGCCGGGCGGCGTGGAGCCGATCATCTTGCACCGTGACGCGGTCTCGGGCGGCGGCTACGCCATGGTCGCCACCGTCATCAGCGTCGACCTGGACCTGGTCGGCCAGTGCTCGCCGGGCGCGCGCACGCAGTTCCGCGCGGTCAGCCTCGAGGACGCCGTCGCCGCCCGGTACGAAGCCCGCGAGCGTGTGCAGCAGCTGCGCGCGCTGCTCGGGTAAGGGAGGTTCGGCGTGGAGAGCCAGGACTCCCCGTCGCGGCGGCTGGCGGAGCTGGGCATCGAGCTCCCTCCGCCGCCGTCGCCCGTCGGGTCGTACGTTCCCGCTGTCCGGCAGGGCGACACCATCCGCACGACCGGGCAGCTCGCCTTCGTCGACGGGGCGCTGGTCGCCACCGGAACGGTCGGGGTCGACGTGGACGTGGCGACCGCCGCGCGTGCTGCGCGGGCCGCGGCGCTCAACGCGGTCTCCGCCGCGGCCTCCCTGGCCGGCGGGATCGACCGGATCACGCGGGTCCTCGGTCTGACCGGTCACATCGCCTGTCCGGCGGGCTTCACCGACCATCCCGCGGTGATGAACGGTGCGAGCGATGTGCTGCTGGAGGTGTTCGGGGAGGCGGGCCGTCACGTGCGGACGAACGTCGGCTCGTCGGCCCTGCCGCTGGGCAGTCCGGTGGAGATCGAGCTGCTCGTGGAGTGCGCACCGTGAACGCGCTCCTCTCGGCGGCCGAGCTGCACCGGCCCAGCACGGTCGAGGAGGCGCTCGGGCTGCTCGGCTCGATCGACGGCTCCCGTCCGCTGGCCGGGGCGACCTGGTTGCTGCGCGCGCCGCTGCGGGGTGACGAGGCTGCGTCGGCCTATGTAGCGATCGACGCGATCCCTGAGCTCGGGACCGTGACGGTGGGGGACCACGAGATCATGGTCGGCGCCGCGGTCACGCACGCCGAGCTCGCGACGTCCCTCCGTGACATCCCCGAGGTGCGTGTGTTGCGCCAAGCCGCGGCCGGGTCGGCGAACCCGGCGGTTCGTGAGATGGCGACCGTGGGCGGCAACCTGTGCACAGCGGAGTTTCCGGCGGCAGATCTCGTGCCGGCGCTCCTCGCTCTTGACGGCCTCGTCGTCCTCGAGGGTCCTGACGGCTCCGAACGGGTCGCGGTCGAGCAGTTCCTCGACCGCAGGTCCAGCCTGGGCTCCGTCCTGGTGACCGGCGTCGCGGTGCCCCGCCGGCCCGTGCGCTCTGCGCACGCGCGGCTGACGCTGCGTGCGGCCGGCGACTACCCCGTGGCCATCGTCAGCGTCGCGGTCGTCCTCGATGGCAGCGGCCGGATCGACGAGGCCCGGGTGGCACTGGGCTCGGTGGGGCAGGTGCCCCAGCGGTGGCCCGAGGTCGAGCGGGAGCTCGCCGGCGCGGTGCCCGAGTCCGAGGAGGCGCTCGCCGCGGCACGACGGAACGTCGACGTGCTTCCCGCCCGCGATGGGGTCGAGGCGCCGGCCTGGTACCGCCGTGACGTCGTGCCCGCTCTCCTCGCCAAGGCCCTCGCCGACGCCGTGCACTGACGGGACGAGTCCCGTCCCGGATACCTGACCACTCGAGGAGTTGGAGCACTGTGAGCACAGAGCTGAGCATCAACGGGGAGCGTCACGCCGTCGACGTCCCACCCCTGACCCCCTTGGTGACCGTCCTGCGCGAGCACCTCGCCCTCACCGGCACGAAGGCGGCCTGCCACGAGGGTTTCTGCGGCTCGTGCACCGTCCTGGTGGACGACAGGCCTGCGGTCTCCTGCCTGCTTCCCGTGGCGCTGGCCGGCGGGCGCGAGGTGCGGACCGTGGAGTCGCTGGCGCGGGGCAACGAGTCGCTGTCCCCGGTCCAGCAGGCGTTCAAGGACGCCGACGTCGTCCAGTGCGGGATGTGCTTCCCCGGACTGCTCATGACGCTGACCGCGCTGGTGGAGCAGGGACAGCCCGTGGACGACTCAGAACTGCGCCGCGCGCTGGTGGGCAACATCTGCCGATGCACCGGGTACGAGCAGATCCTCGCCGCGGCTCACGAGGCACTCGCCAGCATGGGCCTGAGCGTCGGCAGCGGGGCACCGGCATGAGCGGCACGATCGGTGCCGACGTCCCACGACGCGACTCCGAGGACAAGCTGCGCGGCCGCACCCGCTACACCGTGGACCTCATGAAGCCGGGGCTGCTCCACGCCGCCGTGCGCAGGTCGGAGGTGGCCGCCGCACGGATCCTGCGGATCGACGCCGGCCCGGCCCGGCGGATGCCGGGCGTCCGCGCGGTCGTGACCGCGGAGGACGCTCCGGGGCGGTACGGGATCGGTGTCGCCGACCATCCGCTCCTGGCCTCCGATGTGGTCCGGTACGTCGGTGAGCCGCTGGCCGCCGTGGCCGCCGACACCGCCGAGCAGGCCGAGGCCGCGGCGGCCGCTGTCGTGGTCGAGCTGGAGACCCTGCCACCGCACCTCACCATGGCGCAGGCCCTGGCGCCTGGTGCGCGGCTGGTCCACGAGGACTGGCAGGACTACCAGGTCCTCGTCGAAGGCGGGGAGCGCGGGGGGAACGTGGCGTGGGAGGCCACGGTGGTCCGGGGCGACACCGACGACGCGTTCGCCCGCGACGACGTCGTGGTGGTGGAGAGCACCTTCGCGTCGGGTCGGCAGAACCAGGCGCCGCTCGAGCCTCGCGCCTGCGTCGCCACCTACGAGGACGGCCGGTTCGTCCTCGAGACGTCCACCCAGGTGCCCTGGTCGGTGCGGCAGGCCACCGCGGAGCTGCTCGGCGTCCGACCGTCGGACGTGCGGGTCCTCGTGCCTCCGGTGGGAGGCGGCTTCGGCGGGAAGTTCGAGTGGGCGCTGGAGCCGTTCGCAGCGCTGCTGTCCCGCGCCAGCGGCCGGCCGGTGCGCATCGCCAACTCGCGTCAGGAGGAGATGCAGACGGCGCTGTCCCGCGAGAACGCCGAGATCCGGATCCGCTCCGCGGTGACCCGGGACGGCGAGATCGTCGGACGCGAGGCGGTGGTGCTGATGGATTGCGGTGCGTACGGGGGCGAGCAGCCCTTCCTCACCACGATGACGGCGCACACGCTCGGCGGCAACTACCGGTTGGGATCGGTCCGACTGGTCAGTCGTGCTGTGTACACCAACACCCCGCCGACGGGGGCCTTCCGAGCCTGCAACGGCACCTACAACACGTTCGCCCTGGAGAGGCACACCGACGAGATCTGCGACGCGCTCGGCATGGACCGCTTGGAGTTCCGCAAGCGCAACGTCCTGGGCGACGGCGACCTGGGATCCACCGGCCAGGTGTTCGAGGGCGACGTCCTGCGACCGATGCTGGAGCGCATGAGGTCGCTGCAGGAGCGCTCGGTGGTCCCCTCGTCGGCGGATGGCCGTCTTCGTGGGCGCGCCACCGTGGTGGGTTCGTGGTTCGTCTTCGTCGGACCGTCTGCGGCCACGGTCAACGTCAACCCTGACGGGAGCGTGACCCTGGTGACCGCCGGCGTCGAGATCGGCAGTGGCTCGACCATGCAGGCGATCCCGCAGATCGTCGCCGACTCGTTCGGGATAGCGCCGAGCGACGTGGTGGTCCGCGCGGCCGACACCGACGCCGCCGGGTACGACGTCGGCGTGGGCGGCGGCCGGACCACGGTGTCCCTGGGTGCTGCGAGCCAGGCGGCCTGCGAGGACGCCAAGCGCAAGCTCCTGGTGGTGGCGGCCGATCTGCTGGAGACCTCGGTGGAGGACCTGACACTCGCCGACGGCGCCGTCTCTGTCCGAGGTGTACCGACCGCGTCGGTCACGCTCGCACAGGTCGCGGCCCGGGCGCAGGATCTGGGAGGACCCATCTCGGGAAGCGGGTCGTTCACCGGTCGAGGCACAGCGTCGATGCCCGGGTGCGCGGCGGGCCACATGATCGACGCGTTGGACATCCCGATCTTCGCCGTCCACGACTGCGAGGTGGCGGTGGACCCGGCGACCGGGAAGGTGGAGGTCCTCGCCTACCGCGTCGTCCAGGACGTGGGCCGCGCGGTCAACCCGCGCGCGATCCGCGGTCAGATCCAGGGGGGCGTCGTGCAGGGCCTCGGCTACGCGCTGCACGAGGAGGTGACGATCGCCGCGGACGGCTCGATCGCGCAGCGCGGTCTCGAGACCTACCGGTTGCCGCTGGCGACCGACGTGGTCGAGGTCGCGGTGGACCTCTACGAGGGCGCGCCGTCGTTCGGTCCCCTCGGGGCGAAGGGGGCGGGTGAGATCCCGATCCTGAACGTCGCAGCGGCCGTTGCCTGCGCGGTGAGCGACGCGACCGGTCGCGACGTACGGCAGATCCCCCTGACGCCGCCCCGGGTCCTGGGCCTGTTGAAGGGCCGGGACGAAGGCCCTGACCTGGGTCACGTTCCGAGCTCGTGGCGCGACAGCGTGCTGGCCCGGCCTGAGGACCTGCTGGCCGCCGCGGGGGTGGTGACGCGCCGAGGAGCCGACGGTGATGTCTGACCGGGGCACCGCCTCGGTGCAGGTCAGCGGTGACCGCGTGCGCGTGACCCGCTGGGACCTGCCACCGGGATCCGGCACCGGTCCGCACCGGCACGAGCACGACTACGTCGTCGTGCCCGTGCTCGCGGGCCGGATGGAGGCCGTCGCCCAGAACGGGGCGGTGCAGGTCCGCGAGCTCGTCCCAGGAGAGAGCTACGCGCGGCCTGCGGGCGTGGAGCACGACGTGCGGAACGCCGGCGAGACGCTGCTCAGCTTCGTCGAGGTCGAGCTGCTGGAGCCGGCTCAGTCGTAGGGGTACTCGTCGACGAACAAGGTGCCGGCGCGTCCCCAGTTCTCCCGGGTCACCTCGTTGAACATGACGGTGATCGTCTCGGGCCGGCACTCGGCGATGCGCACCAACTCTCGGGTGATCACCTCGGTGATCTCCCGCTTCTGCTCGAGGCTGCGACCAGGGAACAGGTCAATGCGTACCAGTGGCATGGCGACGATGCTAGTGGGAGCTCGGAGGTGGCGACGCCCCGGTCTGAACGGTGAGCCCAGGGCCGCTGGCGGCTCGCGGAGCGCCGGACCTCCAGATTGCCGCAAGGCTTGGCCACGCGGGGTACGGATCGGGCCGCCACGGTCTACCGTCGGACCAGACTCCCGCTGGTGGACCCGAGAACGCCGGCGGGAGTCGCCCTCGCCGGACACCACTCCGGATGATCCTCATCCGCGTAGGGTGACCGGCGTGGGCCTCGTGAGGCGGTGAGGTCCGCCCCGAACACGTGGCGAAGTCCCATCACGGGCGTCACCAAGAAGGTCCGGGACTCGGCATGCGCGCGGTGCTGCGTGCTTGCTCAGTCCCTCGACGGCGGACTGCCGTCGAGGACGACGAAGTCGGCGGAGTCGCCCTCGGCGAGCGCATGGACGCTCACCGGACCGGCACCCAGCGGTCGAGAGCGTCGGCGACGGCTTCCCGGGAGATGGGCTTGGAGATGTAGTCGTCCATGCCGGCGGCGAGGCACCGCTCCCGGTCGCCATCGATGGCGTTCGCGGTCATCGCGATGATCGGTGTCCGACGCCCGCCGGCCTCACGGCGACGGATCTCGGCGGTGGCCTGGTAACCGTCCATGCGGGGCATCTGCACGTCCATGAGCACCGCGTCGTACGCCGTCCGGGCGAGCGCGTCGAGCGCGTGGATGCCGTCGTCGGCGACGTCGACGGTGTACCCCAGGTGCTCGAGCATGCCGGTGGCGACCAACTGGTTGATCTCGGCGTCCTCGACCACCAGGATCCGTCCACGGCCCCGGGGCGCCGGATCGGGGGGTGTCGCCGGACGCTCGCGGTCACCGGCGACGAGAGTCTCCAGGGCTGCCTGGAGCCGCGAGAGGTGCACGGGCTTGGTCAGGCTGGCGGCGATCCCCGCGGCGCGGGCCTCCGCCTGGCCGACGTCGGGGCCGGAGGTGAGCAGCACCAGCCCGGTCGAGGCCAGGTGTGGGGTCCCCGAGATGCGTCGGGCGAGCTCGAGCCCGTCCATCGCGGGCATGCAGAGGTCCAGGACGGCGAGGTCGAAGGGCCGGCCCTCGCGCGTGGCCGCGTCGAGCAGCGAGAGTGCGCGGGCGCCGCTGTCGACCGTTTCGACCGACATCCCCCAGGCGGAGAGCTGGTCGTCGAGGATGACCCGGTTGGTCTGGTTGTCGTCGACGACGAGCACCCGCAGCCCGGTCAGCACTTCGGTCTCCCGGGGTCGCCGCACCGCGGGGTCGACCGCGAGCCCGAACGGGAGCGTGACCCAGAAGGTGCTGCCGCGCCCGAGCCGGCTGTCGAGCCCGATCGTGCCGCCCATGGCGGTCACCAGCTGGCGGCAGATGGCCAGCCCGAGCCCCGTGCCGCCGTACCTGCGGGTGGTGGAGGAGTCGACCTGGGAGAACGCCTCGAACAGCCGTGACCGGTCCTCCTCCGCGATCCCGATGCCGGTGTCGGTCACCTCGAACCGCACGATCACCCCCGCCTCCGTCTGCTCCTCCAGATGGGCGCGCACGACCACCTCGCCGGACGCGGTGAACTTCACGGCGTTGCCGACGAGGTTGAGCAGCACCTGACGCAGCCGCGACGGGTCCCCTCGCAGGCCCGGCGGCAGCTGGGGGGAGCAGTACGCGAGGAGCTCCAGCCGCTTCTCCTGCGCCGCATCCGCGACGAGCTCGGCGACCTCCTCGACGACCTGGACCAGGTCGAAGTCGATCGTCTCCAGCTCGAGCCGGCCCGCCTCGACCTTCGAGAAGTCGAGGATCTCGTTGATGATGGTGAGCAGGTTGTCGCCCGCGCTGCCCAGACCCCGCGCGTACTGCCGCTGACGCTCGTCCAGGTCGGTGGTCAGCAACAGCCCGGTGAGGCCGATGATGCCGTTCATCGGGGTGCGGATCTCGTGGCTCACCGTGGCGAGGAACGCCGACTTGGCCTGGGAGCCGGCCAGGGCCAGGTCGCGTGCCTCGGCGAGTTCCGCGCGGGCCCGGCTCTCCGACTTCAGAAGGCCGGCGGTGCGGAGGAACGCGAGGACCGCCAGGATCGTCATCCCGATCACGGCCGGCACCGCGTGGACGTGGCGACCCAGCACGTAGTTGAGCAGCAGGAGGCCCGGAGGGACGAGCAGCGGCACGATGGCGATCCCGAGCCTCCACAGGGACGAGCCCGTCTCGACCTCGTCCCTGGCGCCCTGGGTGTCGAGGCCCGGCGCGGCCGGGCGCCATGCAGCCGTCGCCATGAGGACGCCGCCACCCAGCCACGCCAGGTCGAGGAGGGCCGACGTCGTGGCGAGACCGGCCAGCCCTGGATAGCCGAGGTTGGCGAGCAGCCAACACGCGATGCCGACGGCGAAGGGCAGGCCCAGCGCCGTCCGGGCGCGACGCGAGGACAAGGCCCGGAAGACCAGGGCGAGCAGAACGACGTCCGCGATCGGGTACGCCGCTTGCACCAGGCTGCTGAACGAGGAGCCGGACGCGTGAGTCACGACGTCGTGGATCGACACAGTCCAGATCGCGAGGAAGCTGACCACCGCGACGGTCAGCGCATCGACCACGGCGTCGACGCGGACCCCGCCGCCGTGCCGCAACAAGGCTGCCAGGACGGCACCGCCCAGCCCCACGTAGCTGCCGAGGTGGAAGGCGTCGCTGAGCGACATCTGCTCCTCATGGGAGTTCGACGTCGTCCAGGCCAGCTGGCTGAACGCGGACGCCGTGAGGCCGAGCGCGACCAGAGCGCGGATCAGCCGGTCTCCCGGGACGGCGCGGGCTGTTCCCAGCCAGGCCGCGACGGGTGCGGCCCAGAGGACGATGTGATGCAGCGTGTCCCCGACGAGGTTGCCGGGGCGCAGGAGCTGGACGACCACGGCGACAACCGCCAACGTCGCCAGGGCGACGAACAGTTGACACGATCGGGTCGAGCGCACACCAACCTCCTCGGGGGAGGGGCAAGCCTAGCGGCTGGCGGTTCGGTACCGGACCTGCGTTGATTCGACAGAGGGCGCATCCGGCGTCGGCGTCCGCCGGCTCCCGGCATGCCGGTCGACGATCTCGGTCGCGTGGGTGAAGAAAGACCACCGCAACCCTCATCCCGGCGCCGGCCGCCGCCGATGAGTCGTCACGAGAGGGAGCGACCCGCTCCGGCCGAACGACCCGGTGTCGAGCGGTACCAATGCATCGGAGCCAGCCGAGCTGGCCCGCCCTGAGAGGAACCAGCATGACACGATCGAACGTGGGCGCGCGCGCCGTTGCGGCCGTCACCGGCACGGTCTTCGCCTTGAGCTTTCCGGCGGCCTCCGCCCTCAGCTCGGCGCACGCCGCCACCGGTGATCGGGACGGGGACGGGATCCCGAGCCGCTGGGAACGCGCCCACGGGATGAACCCCCGCAACGCTGCCGACGCGAAGGGCGACTTCGACCGCGACGCGCTCACCAACCTGGCCGAGTACCGGGCCAAGACCCTGATCCGCGACGAGGACAGCGACAACGACGGCCACGACGACGGCGACGAGGTCACGGACGGCCTCCGCGGCACCGACGTCCACCGCGCCGACACCGACGGAGACGGCATCCTCGACGGCGACGAGGACACCGACCGCGACGGCATCGACGACGAGGACGAGGACGACTCCCGCGAGGCGTGTGCCAGCGATGACGACGACCGGGACTCCGATGACGTCTCCGACGAGGACGAGAACGAGCTCGGCACCCTGGTGCGGGTCGCGGACACCGACGGCAACGGCGTCACCGATGGTGACGAGGACGCCGACGAGGACGGCGAGGCCAACGAGGACGAGGACGACGGCGACCTGGACCGGTGCGACGGCGACCTCGATGGCGACGGAGAGCCCGACGAGGACGACGAAGACCTCTTCGGCACGATCGTCTCCTTCGACGAGGCCACCAACACCCTGACCCTGGAGTCCGTCGGCGGATACACCCTGAGCCTGGAGGTCACCGAGGACACCGAGATCGAGATCGAGGGCGACCCGGTGCCCGGCACCGACACCGCCTCGGAGGAGTCCGACGAGGACTCCGAGGACTCCGAGGACTCCGAGGACTCCGAGGAGGAGGGCGAGGAGCAGGAGGACCGCGAGGGCACCACCGCCGACCTCGTGCCCGGCGCCCACGTCGCCGAGATCGAGATCGACGACGAGACCGGCGCACTCGAGGAGATCACCCTCTACGCCTGACCCGCTTGCCGTCGGGGCCGAGATCCTGCGACTGGCCCCGCTGGCAGGTACCTCACGATCGGCCCCGCCGTCTCGCTCCCGGGTGGCGGGGCTGCCGAGTCGCCGCGAGTGGACCTGCTGTCCGACGGAAGGCTCACGGTGTCTTCTCGGGCGAGCCTGGTCAATAGGCACACGCCCGCGACAGCTGTCGCTT
>NZ_BAAIFY010000024.1:0-67202 GCF_054653575.1 Nocardioides pyridinolyticus
GAGGACGTTCCGGGAGCGCGCCATTGAGGTCGGCGTCCTTCGCAGCTCGTAGCCAATTCCACAACATCCGAAACGGGTGGGGGTATGCCAAATGGAAGTCAGAACATAAGCAGGATCTTCAACTCTGTCGTTAGCTACTCGCAGGCACCGCCCCAGGTGCCCACATCGCGGCTTGCCGCCGCCCCGCAATGGCTCAATTCGAGTGTGACCTGGCCCTGGTCCGCCTCTGGGCTTCAACCTCAGCCACGGCTGGTACCTGGGCTCGAGTTTCTGTCTGTGGCACGGCGCCAGCGACCTCCCAGGATGTCCAACTCTTGGTCCTTCACGTCATCACCAGCACCTTCTCGCCGGTGGGCGGGACGTGGGATATCGACGCGGCAATCCTGACGCAAGGTTCATCACTCGCGACCCACGCCGACGGCGATTCACCGAACTGGATCTGGAACGGGACAGCGAACGCGTCTACGTCGACAGGTCCACCGTCGTAGGCCATTCCGTGGGAACTCTGCGGCCAACGTAGGGACGGGCTAGGTTTCGGCGCATGGTCGTGTCAGTCCCAGAGAAGACGCTCGAACATTGGGCGAGCATCTATCTGACCTATCGGTACCGCTCGAAGGCCTCGCTCTGGTGGCCAGCGAGCGGCGAGGACATCTACGTCGGAAGTCTTCCCGCCGTTCCCGGCAAGGCTTTGCAGCTGGAGCTCAAGACGACCACGCTGAACAAGAAGGGTGACGTCCATCGGGTCAAGATCGACCTGAAACAACTTGATCACTACCTCGCTCTGCCGCACTGGCAGCAGCCGTTCTACGTCTTCCCGATGCCTCGCTGGACTGACACGCTCAAGGACGCGACGGCGGCGGTAGGGATCGCGACGTCAGAAGTTGGGTTCTCGAGGGTAGACGCGATCTCTCTCAAGCCCTGGTGGTTCGCGAACTGGATGGTGGCGCTCCCCGCGGCCCAGGTCGCCAAGATCCTGAGTACGCAGATGGCCGCGTTCAAGGCTGGCGGCAAAGTCGACGCGGACCTGGTCACGACTACGTTCAAGGCCGGCCGACCCCAGAAGCCGGTGTGGTCTGACGGCCTACGTCATCTGGCGATCCCGTGGCGGACACTTTGGAAGCGACTCGAAGAATGCGGAGCTGCTTCGTGGCCGCAGGCAGTGCTACTGCCGTCGTGGGTCACGGCTGGCATCCGCAGCGTGCGTCATGAAGACATCCAATCCTTGCTGGCCGAGGCGCGCGAAGATCCGGACGGTGAGGTGGCGATCTGGGGGAGCACTGGCGAGGGCACCTTCGAACCGATTGACCACCTCCGAGACGATCCTGATCGCGCTGCCGCGGATGGCCTCAACAGAAACGACTGGCGGATCGCCGTCGGCCTGAGCCTGGAAGCGCTGAAACTGGCGTGAGGCGGGCCGGTTCCTAGCCGTCTGCCGAGTCGCTCTTGTCCTTCCGCAACTTGAGGACGCTCTCGAGTCCTGCATGCCGCGCCCGCAGCGCCTGGTTGGTGTCGTAAGTCAGGAACGTCACTGGCTTTGCTGACAGCAGCTGCACGGCCAGAGCACGATCGACGATCTCGTCGTCGTTGATGGACAGCCGCACGTGGCCGGGTAGGTCGAAGAGGATATCGATCCAGTGCTCGCCGCTCGGGATCTCGCCGCGCTCGAGGGCCGAGAAGTCCGCCTCGCGAAGACGTCCAGATCCGCTATGGCCGGCAACTCGTTCGATGACGGCCAGCGTCACGCCAGAGCGCCAACGAAGTTCTTTCTGCGAGGCGTTCTTCTGTCTCTCGAGCTCGTCGATGATCACCATGGGGACCACCAAGCTGATCGGTGCCTCGCGACTGCCAATCACCTTCGAGAGGTCGGTCTCGTCGAGCTTGTCGGAGTGCTGGTGGAAGAACGACGTGTCGGCCACAACCATGCGGCCACGCTCATCCCAGCGCTTGAACTCTGTCCTGGTCGTCTGGAGGGCCAGTTCGAACAGGGTTGTCCGGTCATCGATCTCAACCTCGACCAGGTTGCGCGCCATGTCGACCGGCCCAGTAGCCATCGCCTGGATGGTCCAGTAGCGCTTGGTCAGCACCAGCCGCTCAAGATCTGCCTCGCGCAAGCTGTGCCGCAACATGCGGACAGCCTCGTTCGCCCAGCGCAGGTACTCGTTGAAGAGGTCAGCGGCCCCGGGCGCGCGGCCGCGGATGTTCTTGAGGTCGGTCTCAACCTGCACGAGCTGTTGCAGGAGGGAGGCGCGGTCGCTGCCGACTAGTGGCGTGATGAGCATGCGCCCCATCGTGACGGTGCGCACCGACATTCCGCTTACGACCTTGTGCGATTCGGCGGTGTCTGAGTACCAAGTGAGCGGGCAACTGGCGCGCTCTGCGTGTTCAGGATGCAGGACTCCACGCAGCGATTCGAAGGTCGGGCATCCTTTCCGCATGACCATCGATCTAGATGTCGCCCTGGGCGTCCCTACGGACGACTCCTTCGAGCTGCTGGTCAACCCTGAGGCTGCCGCCGAACTGCGTGCCGCTCTTGAGGAGGCCGGCCTAGAGGTGAGCAGCGGCATGGGGCACGCGGACCCCTCCGGGAAGCCAAAGACCATCCTCTACATCGGTGCGGTCACCGCGGCGCTTCCGGCGGTCGCCAAGGTGCTTGAGGTAGTGCTCCACCGCCACGACAAGAAGCGCTTCACGATCACCGGCGAAAAGGTCGACGCGGCCGGGTACAGCGGCGAGGAGATCCTCGCAATACTGCAGCAGCTCGAAGCCTCGCGCGATGCCACCAGGGATGAGTGGCGGAAGGCCACTGGCATCGAGGATCTATAACCGCGTCGGCCCTCGACGTCGCACGCTCGGTCAGAACAACTGCTCCTGCGTAGAACTCGGGCTCGGATCGCGTCGTGGCGAACTCGATACCCGAGGCTGGACAAAGCTCTTCCGGTTCTCGACGACGGCATCCGCAAGCGCCATCGTGTTCTCTATCGACCGTCCTCTAACAACGAGCAGGTTCGGCCTGGCCGCGTCGATGCCGAACGTGCATCCGGTCTCCTCGACCAGCGGCTGCAGTGCCCTTGCACGGAACTCGGTGGCCGCGAACAGCACCACCGGAGCGTCTGACCAGCTTCGCTCAGGATGACTCCGGCAACTGGCCGCTGGAAGAACTTGTACAGAAGCCAGCGCGTGTACGAGGCCGGCGACTCCCAGCTCAAGCCCACAGAGCTCCGGTATGTCGGACACGACCTCCGCAAGCGCATGGAGCTCCTCGGCGGACACCTCTTCGGCGGGATCATCGAGGGCGGCAGACTCGGCGATGCCGGCGAGGCGCTCGAAGTCGTCCCCGTCCTTGGCGAGCCGACCGACCACTTCGGCCATGCGCCACTCGATCGAGATGATCTCCCGTGCGTCGCCAACGGAGACGTTCCGGATCAGCCAGGTGTCGCGAAAGAAGCCGAAGCCTTCCTCGCTGATCTCAACCGGGCTTGGCATCCAGAATGTAGCGGCGGCCGGCAGGTCGCTCGTTCCAATAACCGGGGCTTCCGGAAACATGGTCATCACCTCGGCGCACAGTTTGCGCCCTGGCACCGACAACTTCGTCGGACACGACGGAGGATGCCTGAACTGCACACGCTGAGATGGCCCTGTCGCGGCTGCGGCTACGATCCGCCGTGGCGCTACGTCGCGATGACGCCAGGCAGCAGCTGAGCGACGATCTCGCGCGCGAGTGCCGGAGGCACGGCGTTCCCGATCATGGTGGCGAGGTCGGCTCGACGAGTGACTGCCGAGAAGTCGAAGTAGTCCGGGAAGCCCTGCAGGCGGGCGGCCTCGTGCGGGGTCAACGCACGGGTGCGGCTGGGGTGCATGTAGCGCCCTTGCCCGATGCTGCCGAAGCCACTCGTGATCGTCTGCGCCGGAAGCGTCCAGTTGAGCCGCCCATACATGGACTTGTAACTGTGGTTATCCCGGTGGCACTTGGGACGTTCCTCGTTCGGCAGGTCGTACCGCTGCTTGTCGAGCAGGTACTGCATTCGGCGCACGTTCTCGGCACTCGCCCGCGGCGGTACGTCGTAGCCGGTGGGGTCAGCGATCGTCTCAAGATCGCCGATTGCCCACCGCAAGTTCCTCGTCGGCTCAGGCTTTCGCTCCGTGATCGCCTTGAGCACGGCAACCGGATCCACGGCCTTAACCCTCGACGCGAGCATGATGTGTCGCTTCCGGCGCTGCGGCACGCCGAGCGCGTGAAGCGACACGGTGGCATCGGCGACGACGTACTTCTTCGACTCAAGCTGCGCCCGCGTTGTGCCGACCACATCGGCGATGTCGTTGCGCACGGTCGGCACGTTCTCGATCAGTACGAAGTTCGGTCGCAACACCTCCGCCGCGCGAGCCATTCGCGCGTAGAGTGCATTCTTCGGATCGTCGCGGCGGGTGTGGTTGTTGAGGTCGCTGTGGCCCTGGCACGGCGGGCCGCCGACCAGCAGATGGAGCTCACCGACCTTCTCTCGGGTGCGCTTCTCCAGGGCGGTCAGGCGGGCGCCGAGCTCGCCGTTGAAGAAGTCATCGATCGAGGCCGTCTCGACGGTGGCCTTCTTGAAGTTCTCGGCGTAGACGTCGGTCGCCGACTGCTCCAAGTCGACTGCCAGCCGAACGTCGGTCGCGATCCCCTTCTCGTTGGCGGCCTGGGCCGTCCCCAGGGTCAGCCCGCCGCAGCCCGCGAAAAGATCCACGAGGGTGAACGACATCTGGCCGACCTCGAACTCCGGGCGAGACGTCTGCCGCAGCTCGTGAAGTTCGGTCGACTGGCCCATATGGGTGAACAGTAGCCAGTTTCACCCGAAAACTCGAGTCGCCGTCCACACCCTCCAACGGGTCATCGGAGGTGCTCGACGAGCGCCGCCAACTCCTCCGGCCCGAGGGCGCGGCTCCCGGCCTCCGGCTGCGTCAGACGCCGGAGGGTCGGGTCGCGCAGCTTCTCCTCCATCCCGATCAGCTTGCGGTTCAGCGAGGCGTGGATCGCCTGGTCGATCGTGTCGGGAGCGACCAGAAGGATCACCTTCGCGGTCGTCCCAGGCGGCATGCCGACGCGGTGCGTGCGGTCAAGCGATTGAAGGAACAGCCCGGCGTTGAAGGTGCGATCGACGTGCACCTGCAACTGGCAGACGTGGTGCAAACTGACACCCTCGCCGAGCGTCTGCGGCGTCGCGATCAGCACCGTGCAAGTCGGATCCTCGCGGAACTTGTGCAGCTCGCGCACACGATCGGTCTCTGCGGCGGGATCGTCACGTACCACCGATCCCGTGATCACCGCCGGGTTGTACGGCTTGAGGAGCCGCTCCAGCTCGCGCACGTTCCCGATGAAGTTCGTCCAGATCAGGAGCTTCTCCCCTCGCACAGCATGCTCCCGGGCGATGGCAGCCGCCGCCAGCAGCTTCGCCGGACGCACGGCGCTCACCAGGCCGTCGAGCAGCTCGACGAGAGGCCGCTCGCCGCTCGGGAGGCTGCCTGCCCAGTCCACCAATCGGTCGGCCCCCTCCTCCAGCAGCAGCGCCGGGTTAGAGGCAGCCGCGACGAGCCGCGCTATCGCGGTGCTCGCAAACTCGGGGCTCGCTCGAAGCTCGTCCACTGCCTCGCCCATGCCCGTCGTGACGGCCTGGTAGATGCGCCAGTGGTTCTCATCGAGGGGCACCGGGACAATGGTGACCTCAGCAGGCTCCAGCCCCAGCTCGTCCTTGGTGATGCGGACCCACGACCGGTCGCCGCCCGGAGTCACCGGACTCGCCAACTGGCGTCCGTGCCCCGGCCAGGCCAGGTCCAGCATTGCCTCCAAGTCCTCGATGCCGTTTGGCATCGGGGTGCCCGTCAGTACGAGACGCCGCGTGGCGAGCTCGGCCAGGTCCAAAGCACCCCGACCGTGCTCGCCCCGGCTGCCTCGCTTGGCGCGGTGAGCCTCGTCGAACACCACCAACAGACGATGGCCGCGAGACCACCCGTCGATCGCGGCGCGCATGGAGCCCTGGGCCGCCCGCTCGTAGTTGACGACCACGACCTCAGTGCTTCGCCGAGGCGTCCGCGGCGCAAGCTCGATGGATGGACGCCGATCCGGCTCGAAGCAGTCCCGGCCCTCCTCCTCCCAGGCCTCGTACGCGCTCTGCGGGGCGACGACGAGCATCCGGTCGACCACCCCGCGCTCCTTGAGCGCGATGTACACCGCGAAGGTCATGGTGGTCTTACCGCTGCCGGGGACCGAGAAGTTGCCGCCGCCCTGCGCCCGGACCAGCGACGTAACAGCACCCTCCTGCGCGGGTAGCAGCGTCCGCGAGAACCCACCAGCCGTCAGTTCGGCCTGGACCGTCGCGATCTCCTCCGGCGTCGGATCCTGACTCTCCAGCACCCGCAGGTAGGCGTCGTGCAGCTCGGCCGCCCGCTCGGAGGTCGTTGCTGCCGCTGCGCTCCACTCCCACGGCCACCGGCCCGCAGGCCACGGACGCTGGAGGGCCTCCGCGAGCCGGTGGGCCTGGTGCACAGGTACGGACAGCCCTCTACCCTCCCTGACCACCGCGTCTGCGTGCAGGATGAGCTCCTGCTCCAGGGTGCGCCACGTTGCCCCCGGCATCTCTGCTGGCGGCGCCACGACCAGGTAACCGCTCTCCCGGTGCACCCAGCCTGCGCTGGGTGCACCGGGTCCAGGAGCAGTGGTCACCGGGTGGCCCGAGCAGCGGCCCGCGCGTAGGCCTTGCCGGTCGTGAAGAACTCGACCAGCTTCTGCAGCGCCGGCAGCGCGTCGTCCGCCGTCTGCTCGTTGACGCCGATCCGCTCGTAGATCGCCTCGTCCCACAGCTCGGGGTCGTCGTCGTCCGCGCGGTCGATGCCAAGGATGTCACCGGGCAGCGCGTCGCGCAGGAAGTCGGCCTGGTTCGAGCCCTCGGTGATGACCTCGGTCAGCTCCTTGACCAGCCGCGCGAACTCGGAGAGCGGGTTGTCCTCCTTCTTCGTGGACGACTCGCCCAGCCAGAGCTCGCGCAGGTAGAACTCGTCGAGCTCGTGGTCGTCCTCGCGGTCGAGCGGGATCGTCGGCTGCGAGTTCGCCGTCAGGGCAATCACGGCGTCGTGCAGCTGGTGGATGCCGCGCTCCTCGCGCACCATCGCGGCCAGCAGCACGTTCGGGTCGCTCGCCTTGACGTTGACGGCCTTGCCGCCACCACCACGCGCCGTCCGGGTGAGCGCCTTGTCCTCAGCCAGCAGACCCGTGTTCGACATCAGCGCCAGGCCACCGAGCGCAGCCAGCGCCCGCTGCGCCGGTCCGCAGCTGTCGGCGTCCGTCGCGCCCTTCGCCTCGGCCAGCGCCTTCTGGGTGAGCTCCTGGATGGGCGTGGTCAGTAGCGCCGGCCAGCTGCCACCGGCGTGCTCGTCGGCCTTCCAGAACCAGGGCGCGTGGAAGGCACCGAAGATCGCCGCCTGGATCGTGTTCTCCTTACCCGTCCCGTTCACGCCGAGCGCCACGATCGCCTGCGCGGCCGCGACCTTGGCGCGGTCGTCGGTGTGCACCCTCTGCCCGTTGAGGCGGAGGTGACGGTTGACGATCTCCAGCGAGTCCTCGCCCGTGCCGCTGGCCGGGAGCGCCGCCTTCTGGGCCGTCAGCGTCGCGACCAGCTGCGCCACGGTGACGAGCCGGTTCTCACCGTCGTCGCCGTCCGACTGCCAGTCCGCTAGCGTCTCGCCGAGCCAGGCCGACCGGTCCGCCTCGGTGATCCGGCCGTCCTTCAGCAGCTCATCGATCGCCCCGATGGCGATCAGGCCCTGGACGTCGGCGAGGTCCCACTGGTCCTTCGCCTTCCCGGGGACGTGGTACGAGCGGATCATCTCCTGGATCGTGCTGGAGACGGGGTTGTGCTCGCCGATGGTGACCTGGGGGTCGGGCTCGACGGCGATGATCAGGTTGATGTCCACCGTGCGCAGGAGCTGGAAGGCGACCGCCGCCGGGACGTCCGTCGCCGTTGTCTCCAGCCAGAGCTTGGTGTCGCGGCCCGGGAAGTAGCCCGCGGCTGCCGACGCCGGGAAGGTCAGCTCGCCGGTCAGCCTCTCCAGGTCGGCCGGCGTGAGGTCACGCAGGCCCGGCTCACCCTTGAGCCAGTGCTCGGCGGCCAGCAGACCGACGCTGCGGCTCGCCAGCTGGTCCATCCCGACCAGCGCCGAGAACAAACGCTGCGCGCCCTCGGCGGCCTGCGGCACCCACGCCGAACCGTTGTCCGAGCAGAGCTGGACCAGCACCACGTCCGGCGGCTCGAGGACGCCGAACTGCACGATGCTGTCGACCCGGTCGCGCTTCTCCTTCTTGCCACCGGTGGACGTGTACGACTCCAACCCGAGCAGGCGGCGCTGTGCGGCGATGATGTCCAGCACCGTCTCCGGGCCGTCGACCTGCATCGTGGGCAGCGACAGGACCGGGTGGTCGGTCGCCGTGGTGACGACGCGGCTCGCGCCCCGCAGCTCGGCGCCCATGCGGCGGAGCGCACGACCGTTGAGGAGCCACGGAGCGAGCATCGGCGTGTTCACGATGACGCGGACGTAGTGCAGGACGCCGTGCTCGGTGCGCTTCGCCTGCACGGCCGAGAGGGCGGCCAGGTTCTTGTCGGTGTCGGCGTTGAGCGCCTCCACCTGGCGGACCAGGCCGAGGTCGACCTCGTCCTCTTCCACCTTGTGATACTTGGCGAAGACCTCGCGGAACCGCCAGCCGAGCTTCGTGAGCGGCTTTCCGTCAGCCTCGGCGGGACGGCCGGACTCGGGCCGGAACGGCTCGGGGCGAAGAGGACGTCCTTCGATGCGACTGACCGGCGGCGCGAGCTCGGGCTCGCTGAGCGGCTTCAGAACCGTGCTGGACGACTTGGCAGTGGACGTGCGATTCGAGTTACGGGTCACGATGACCTCCTAGGGTCAATCGAGCCCGTGCCAGCCGATCGGCGGGTACGTGCCGCCCCTGAAAGGTGTCCAGAGACGACAAAGGCCCCTCCGGTCGAACCGTGACCATGACCTCCGGGCGCCTCGACGACCTATGTCGCAGAGAGACCCGCTTTAGCCAGGGCGGCACGAGCAGGTGGCTATTACCGTGATGAAGGCTACACCATGGTTGCAGTGTGATCGCTGATTCCTGCTACGCCTGCTCTCGCTGCGCGCGCTCCCGCTTGACGGCCGCGATCACCGTCTCGGCAGCGGAGGACGGAGCGGTGTGCGCCCAGAACCGGAGCACGGTCCATCCCGCAGCTTCGAAGCGCGCCGACGTATCCAGGTCTCGGGCACGGTTCTCGGCGATCTTCGGCACCCAGTAGTCAGCATTGGTATCGAACCTCGTCGGACCGTGTTCGGGGCAGCCGTGCCAGAAGCAGCCATCGATGAAGACTGCGATCCGATCTCGCGAGAACAGGATGTCCGCCCGACGGCGCAAGCCCGGCACCGGCGCGACGTCGACCCGATACCGCATGCCGGCCGCATGAAGGAGCCGACGCACAGCGAGCTCCGGCTTGGTATCCCGCCGCCTATTCGACTGCATGATCTGCCGACGCGCAGGCGAGGACGCCCATGAGTTGCGACTCCGCATGCCCGCCACGCTGCCAGGCGCGGGCTGCATCTCCAAGAGCGGGCCTGGCCGCAGTTAGAAGGTCGCAGCCACGACGCGGCAGCCAGCCTCAGCCGAAGCGACTCCATAGGACTCAACGATGCGATCACCGAGGAACTAGTGTCCGTCATCAACGACGCCTTTCCGGGCTCTCGGACCTGCGCCACGCGGCCTCACTGCACCGCCGGACGTCGACGCACATTCCTGGCCTGATCAGGGGGCGTCGGTGAGGAAGTGGTCGAGCCAGATCCCAGCGATCTCTTCTCGGATTGCTTCCTCGACGTGTCGAATCCCTGGGGACTGCTCATGCACACATAGAGCATGGACCGCGGCCAACTTCTCGCCCTCAATTAGCTGGATGGCGGGCCCAATCACGGCGCCGTGGAGGAAGTTGATCGTGTGTGCGTCGTTGAGCACGTACACATGCGTGCTCCGGTTCGAGTACTCAGTGATTGGCGTGCCCCCAGAGGTGGTGTGATGACGAATACGCCACCCAGCCGACAGAGCAGCGGGATCGAACTCGTCGTCACCGGACGTGACAGTCGCGATCATGGTGCCCGGATTCATGCTCGCGAGAGCGTCGTAGTTGAGCGACTTGTTTCCGGTAGCTCCGACCACCAGGTCCGCGCGCCGCAGGGCCGCCTCAAGCGTTCGCTGAACCACGAATCCTCTGGCCGCCGCCTCCGCCATCGCGACCGCGGCAGTGTCAAAGATGGTCACGGGAACACCGCGACCCCTCAACGCTTCAGCCACACTCCGCCCGACTTTGCCGAATCCGATAACGCAGGCGCGCTTATTCTGCAGGACCTCAGCGGCCTCCCGGACGACAGACTCGATCGAGTGGACCACACTCACACCAACCAGATGGTTTTCGGGGTACTTGAGCCTACTGTCCGCGACGGTGAACACGGGCACCGCGAGATCTGGGAGCCGCCGATATTTCGCGAGGCCGTTTTCGGTGCCCTCCATTACGCCTAGAAACCTGTCGCCGAAGTGGTCTGAGATCGAAGAAAGCGTGGGGGCGAAGTAGCCGCCGATATCGACGATGGCAAACTGGCCGACGGTGCGGGACTCAAGTTCATCGACAACGACCTCAGGGTCAGACGTCCACACGCGGTCGAGGTCGCGCGAAGTGTATTTCGCTTCGAGTTCGCTTCTTATTTGAGCGGATGCCGTATTCGGCTTCGGAAGCATGAGCACAAGGTTCGCGACCGTGTCCAAGGCTGGTAGAAAGTGCCGCGAGTTCTCGACCATGTGTGCAACAGCAACAATGGAGACATGGTCACCAATACGAAACCGTGAGGAAAGGCGGCGAAAGTAGCCGCTTGCCCTCACGGTTTCGTATTGGAAGTACACTTACACTCCGGACTTTTGGATTCAGGAATCACCCATGGTTCTTGTAGCATCCTTTCTGTTGAATATTGTACGAAAGTCGATACCGTATGTCTACAACCACTCGATTCCGTACACGTACCCTACTCGCGGCTTTTCTATGCGGAAGGCAAACGCGCCGGAAGACTTTTCTTCTTCGATTATCTCCAGCTTCTTTGGAATCGAGTGTCGAGCGCTGGTGTTGGCGTTCATGACGAATGGACTGACATTGACGAAGGTCTCGGGTGGGATCCGTATGCGCAGAGTGAGCGCGCCGGTGGATGCACTGATCCGATGACGGAGATATGGCTGAAAGGTCCCGCCCTCGTCCAGCAACTGGTTGCGCGTGGAGATCTCGACCTTCCGATTGGCTGCCAACGTCTGACCCAAGTCCACGAGGAACAACGCGTCGTCGCCCTCACGCAACACAGGTCCGTGGAGCTTATGGCGGACTGCGCCCGACGAACTGAGAACCTCGGGCTCGATCACCCGCGTGGGAGAACCGGTCCACCGGTAGCGACGTTCGTAGAACCGAGCGTCATAACGAAGGCGAGCGACGTCGCGGCGGGTATACCGATGCATCACATCGTCCACGACCTCATAGGTTGACTCCACTTCAAGCAACTCGAACGGTCGATTGCTAGCGGGAGCCGACTCGATCTGACCTTGGATCGGCCTGGGCGCTGACGAGCGCGCAGGCGTCTTTCCTTGGCCAGCCACGCGCCAGAACCTAGCAGTGACCGTCGTGCCTGTTGTGATCTTCGAGCAAGTGACCCACATAAGGCTAGACCCCATCGCCGACAGCCCGACCTGCGGGTGCGGAGTCAGGCTCCCGACGCCGGGTCGCCGGTCCGGGAAATTTTTTCGTAGCCCTCCTCACTGCTCGCCGTGCCGACGTATGACTGCACCCGAAGTGCAGCCCCAGCTGGCTCCACGACCACCCGGCGCTCCGTAGCGCCACAGCTTCTGCGGTCCGCTCTACGGGGAACCCCGGTGCCGCCGGCCGAATCTCAAGTCCGTTGACCACCAGCCAACGACGAGCAGTCTCATGCCGTACCTGATACTTCCGTCCCAGTGCCTGGATCGACTCACCAGCCTGATAGTCCGCCACGAGCGAGGCCACTTGCTCCGGGTGCAACCGATGCTGCCGCTGGATGGGCTGGGCCGCTCTACGAACGGCGGACACCTCTGCGTCAGGCACTCCACTCGCGACCAGCTCCCCGACCTGGTCCCAGGGCGATTGATTCCATTGTTCTGTCAGTTGGACCGCCACAGACGAACGGCGCCGCACGACAGTGCGGCGCCGTTCGTGCTCGCTGCGCGGGTTGGGTCAACGCGCTCGGCTGATCTCGGGGGGTTCGAATCCCCCTACCTCCGCCACAGACGAACGGCGCCGCACGACAGTGCGGCGCCGTTCGTGCTTGCGGCGCGGGATAGGTCAACGCGCCGGACAGCTGGGGTAGTCCCTAGCGAAATCGGGGTTTGGGAGCTCCCGACCCCGCGAACGTCAGGGACTATCCCAGTGGCGACCCACTCAGCGGCGGTCGACGCAGCCGGTCAGGGCCGACTTGGCCAGCGACGGGCCGTCCTTGACCTGGGTGCCCCGGCCGATGCCGAAGTGGCGCTGCCAGTCGGAGTACATGCTCGTGTTCTTGTGCTCGGACCGGTCGCCGACCAGGCTGAACCGCATCGTCATCGGTACGTCGGACACGGCGGCCTTGCTCCGCACGACCCCGACCACCTGGCCGTTGACGAACCACGAGATGTGGTCGGCGGCGACCTCGACGGCGAACGCCGGGATGTTGCCCGCCAGCGACGGCGCCTGGATCGTCTTGGTCCAGCGGGTGGTCTTCGCGTTGACGCCGAAGGTCATCTGCGAGGCCGCGCCGTCGTACCGGGCGACGGTGATGTTCTGGCGGCCGCAGTCGTAGTCGGACGCCTTCTCCGGCACCAGCTCCAGCACGATGTCGTAGTTCTTAGACCCCGCCTCGAAGGTCTTGATCCGCATCCGGGTCTCCCAGCGACCGTAGGCGTCGGCGTTGCCGGCGAGCGTGGCCCTCGTGGTGCCGAAGTCACCGTGGGCGGCCCGGGTCAGCCGGCGCCCGCTGTCGAGACGGAGCTGCCCGTTGTGCTTGCCGGCCCGGCCGGCGCCGTCGGTGTACTGGATCCAGCGACCCTTCTTCACACCGTTCTTTGGCGGGCTGTCGAGGTCCTGGCCCTCCTCCCAGTCGAAGCCGAAGAGCACGGGGTACCACTGGTACCGCTGCGCGGCGGTGCCGGTGACCCCGGAGCGCTCGGGCGCGGGCGTCGGGCCGGACCCCGCCTGGGCGGCCTGCGCGGGCTCGTTGCGGATCGGGAGGCCGCCGACCTCGACGTGGGTCGGGAACGAGGCCTGCCAGCCGATGTCGCTGCCGTCCTGGGTCCAGTCCTCCATGCGCACCCGGTAGACGTGCTCCCCGGTGGTCTCGCGGAAGGGCGGGAAGTACCCATGGCCGTCGCGCAGGACGAGCGTGGTCGAGAGCGTCTCCCAGTCGGTCGGGCTCACCTGCTCCTGCAGGGTGAGCTCGCGGCCCACGAAGACCGGCAGGTTCCGGAGGTCGGGCCGGCCGTACACGTGGTCGGGCGTGGTGTCGGCGACGACGGTGAGACCTCCGACGTCCAGCGGGTCGAGGACCTCCAGCGTCACGTCCTGGGAGCCCGGGTGGAAGGTCACGCCCGGCGTGACACCCCCGCCCTTCGCGCCGCGGACGCGGTAGCTGAGCCCCACCATGTCGGGCGCGCGGATCTCCATCGAGAACGACCCGTCGGCCTCGGTCGTGCCGCGGTAGGGCAGGTCCTCGACCTTGGTCCAGCCGTCACCGGGGCGGTTCATGTGCCGCTCGAGCCAGATCTTGCGCTTGCCTGCCTTCGGCAGCTGGCCGTCCAGCGTGAGGCCCTGGCCGCCGACGTAGGAGTCGTACCCGCCGTTGATGGTCATCGTGAGGCTGGCCGCCCGGCGGGCCGACTCGTCCGCCGACGCGGGCGCCATCAGCCCGACCGCTAGTGCCACCGCCCCGAGAGCGCTCAGCAGTTTCCCCATGATCATGGTGAAAAGTGTCCGTGAGGGCGGCGGCTCGCGCCGAATTTCCGGCGAAGTCAGGTACGCCGCCGCGCCAGCACCGGGCGCAGCAGCAGGGCGACCACGAGGACGCCGCCGCCGACCAGGCCCCACCAGAGAGCGTCGTCGGTGGCGCCCGCGAGTGGGTCCGGCTCCGGCTCGGGGGCGACCGCGGGCGCGGTGTCGCGCGCGGTGGAGACGGCCCGTCCGAGGTCGCCGGCCTCGTCCGGGGCGAGCGGCCGGGTGAGCGCCTCGACCGGCTGGACGACGCCGGCGCCGGTGAGCGGCGTCGGGTCGTCCGGGGTGCCGTTGGCGGTGCTCACGAGGCGGGCCACGAGCTGCTCGTCGGTGTCGTTCGGGAAGCGTTGCGCCAGCAGCGCCAGCACCCCGCTCACCTCCGCCGCCGCCCAGGACGTCGCGACCGACCCGACGGCGCACCGCCGGCCGTCGAGGCCGTAGCTCCTGGCCCCGAAGGTCGGTGCCGCGACGGTCGTAGCGCTGTTGAGCACGATGTACGGCGTCGGGTCGGTCTCGCCGGAGCCCGCCGCGGTCGAGGTCGCGGAGACGACGTACGGCAGGCCGTACCCGGTCGGGAACATGGTGCGGGCGGCGTCCTCGCCCGGGCCCGGGCCGCCGTCCTCGAAGGCCTCGGCGAACTCGTCGTCGGCGCCGGGCCGGTTGCCGGCGGACGCCACCACGACCACGCCCGCCCGGTGCGCGAGACGCACCGCGCGCTTGAGACGGGGTGAGTCGCGGACCACGAGCGAGACGTTGGCGATGCGGATGTTGAGGCCCTCCGCGCGCGCGGCCACCCACTCCAGCCCCGAGGCCACGGCGTCGGACGTGACGGTCGTGCCCTCCCCGCTGGCGTGGGACTCGTCGGTGTCGTAGACGCGCACGTCGACGATCTCCGCGTCCGGCGCGACGCCGGTCTCGTCGCCGGCGATGATCCCGGCGACCGCGGTGCCGTGGAAGTAGCCGACCTCGCCACCGCCGTGGGCGGTGTACTGCTCGGCGACGGGGATCGACGCCCCGGTCACGCCGGAGTCCAGGACAGCCACCCGGACCGGAGGCCTCGTCGGCGGCCCGGCCAGCGGGCGCGCCCGTCCGATGCCGAGCTGGTCGAGGGGGTCGACGTCGGACTCCAGCACCGACCCCTCGTCGCCGCACACCGGGTCGGCGGCGAGCGCCGGCGCGACGGGGGCGAGCCCGAGCAGCCCCCCGCAGGCCGCCGCGAGGAGCACGGTCCTCACTCGTCGCCGCACCCGGACCCGGTCTCCTGGTCGGGCGGCAGGAGGGCCGCGGCCTGCGACAGGTTCACGCCGCAGCGGAACAGCTCGACCCAGGTGTCCGGGACGACCGGCACCGCGACGTCGGCGTACCCGAGCTGCTCGGCCGCCCCGGCGCCGACGAGCGGGTTGGCCCGGCCCTTGGCGTCGATGAGGAACGGCTGGGCGTCGGTGGACCGGCCGGACCAGTCACCGGAGAGCACGTAGGCGCCGCGTCCGGGGTCGACGGCCTGGTCCTTCTCCCCCGCCGCGACCCGGTCCTGCGCCGCGGGGTCGGCCGGGCTCACCAGCTGTGCGACCGGCGCCCGGCCGTCCTCGGCGGTCAGCTGGGCGCACGGGTCGGTCCCGAGCTGGGTGAGCACCGCGGTCGGCCAGTCGGTGTCCACGAGGAACTCCGGCGAGGCGCGGTCGGCGGCGGGCGAGGTGCTCACCGGGATCGGCTTCGCGACCGAGCCGTCGGACCGCACCAGGTGCGGGTAGAGCGCGGCGGCGAAGGGCGGCAGCAGCACCGGCCCGTCGTTCGTCACGAGGTAGAGGTCGCCGTTCTCCGGCTGGAGGACGTCACCCACGAGGGCGTCGCCGGCGTCCGCCGGCAGCTCCTCCTCGGGGCGCTCGCCGAACCGGTCGAGCCTCAGGCTGTCGAGGTCGATCGCGGCGCCGGACGGGAAGAGGCTCAGCCACTGGCGCGGCACCTCGGCAGCCCCGACGCGGACCGCGGGGAGCCCGATGGCCTCGAGCAGGTTGTCGGTCTCGGGGCCGCCGGCGCCGGTCTGCTCGGGCAGCTCGTAGGCGTACGTGCCGTCGTCGGTCTGCGCGACCACGAAGTAGGCGCCGTCGCTCTGCACCACGACGCCGGCGTCCGGGGTCGTCGTCACGGCAGGGTCGTCGGCGACCGTCACCCGGACGCCGTCTCCGTCGCCGGTGCACGCCGTCCAGCCGGTGTTGATCAGCAGCGACGAGGTGGGGACGCTGGCCGGGGCCCCCAGGATGCCGATGTCCTCGCCGATGCGCTGGTCGTCGATGGTGTCCTGGGAGATGAGCGTCGGCTCGGAGCCCGCGCCGAGGATCAGCTTCGCCGAGGTGGTGTTGATGACCGGGCGGAGCTCGTCGGGGTCGGACTCGAGGATGACGTACGCCGCGCCGGTCTCCTTGGAGATGATCAGCCCGGGCTGGTTCCAGTCCGCGGGGGTGCGCGGCGCGAGGGCGCCCGCGACCGCGGCCCCGGCCGCGAGGAGTACGGCGAGCGCCACGCCGCCGACGATCGTGCGGCCGGGCCGGGAGGGCTCGACCTCGCGGCCGCCCGGCGCACCGGACACGAACGCGGTGACCAGCCGCCGCCGGCTGAACGAGTAGGCCTCGACGAGGTCCTTCTTGGTGGCCATGCGGTGCGGCCCCTCAGCCCCGGATCGCCGAGAAGACGCCGACGGCGACGACGAGCAGCGGCAGCAGGGCGACCAGCGTGACGCTCTCGGCGACGTCCCCGAGCCGACCGCGCCGCACGGACGGTGCGGTCGGCAGCATGCTGACGGCGAGCACCACCGCGCCGGCACCGGCCAGCACGACGGCGACCGTCGGCCGCCAGTCCGGGTGCAGCCAGAGGGCGGCGACGCCGAAGGAGACGAGCCCGACGATCCCGGAGACCAGGCCCACGAGGACCTCGCTGCGGGTGCGGTACTGCCGCGTCCGGAGTATCACCACGACACTGCAGAAGACGGCGATGAGGGTGCCGGCCAGGCCGAGCGACACGGCGAGGGGCGCGATCAGGACCAGCAGCAGGCCGACGGTGGCCGACACCGCCACCAGGATCTCGTGGGCGACGCGGGCGTCCGCGGCCACGCGCTCGGGGTCGATCGGCCGGGGCTCGGCCGTGATGTCGGCGGTGCTGTAGAGCTGGTCGACCGACGTCCCCGTGAGGCCGAGGGCCAGCCACGGGAAGACGCTGCCCGCGACGACCACCAGCACCAGGGCGATCGTCAGCACGACCGCCGGGTCGAACTCCGCGGCCTGCATGACCAGCCCGGTGGCGAGGAAGATGCCGCCGACCACGACCGGCGGGATGACCAGGGCCCGGCCCTCGCCCAGGCCGAGCAGGCAGACCAGGCCGACGAGCATCGCGGCGCCGCCCGCGGCGGCCACCGGCCGGCCGAAGAAGGGGTCGTCGGTGACGAGCATCAGACCGGCGACGGCGGCGTACAGGGAGGCCATCCAGGCGACGGCCACCGCGGCCTCGCTGTCGCGCTGGGCCCGGGAGAGCACGATCGCGCCGGTGGCGAGCGCGGCGGCGACCACGGCCGCCGCGACCCCGGCCAGCAGCGACCCGCGCTGGATGAGGAGGGCGACGGCGCCGAGCGCCATCAGCAGGCCCGCGGCCCAGAGCGCGGTCCGCCGCCCGGCGCCGGGCGCCCACGGCTCGAGGTCCTCCTCGACGACGTCGGACATGGCCTCGACCACGTCGTCGTAGACCCGGGGCGGGCGCTCGTCGACGCCAGCGGTGACGGTGATCAGGCCGCCGTCCTCGACGCCCTGGATGATCAGGCCGGCGTCGGTGGAGAGCTCACGGCCCTCGGCCGTGACCAGGCGGTAGCCGCCGTAGACGGTCGCCGGGTCGAGCAGGCCGACGCTGCGGGCGAGCTCCGGCACCAGCTCGGCGACGGGGACCGCTCCGGGGAGGACCAGGTCGACGCGGCGCGTGCCGGACGCGACCGTGACCCGCACCAGTCCGGACTGCACGGGTGCCTGGCTCATGTCCCTCCCCCTTCAGCGAGGCTTGCAAAGGGGCCGGCGCGGCGCGCCGACCCCTGTGCTGTGTGCTGCGTGCGTCAGATGTCGAACGACGCGGCGCCGCGCTGGTCGGCGGCCATGTACTCCTGGTTCGACTGGGTGACCGTCGTGCTCGTGTCGGCGAGCAGGGTCTTCATGTCCTGCATGGCCGCGTCCCACTTGGTCTTGGCGGCCTGGTAGGCCTGCTGGGCGTTACCGGTCCAGTCGCTGCGCAGCGGGGCGAGCTCCGACTCCAGCCGGTTGAGGCGGTCGTCGATCTGCTGCACGGCGCGGCTCAGGTCCTGCGCCGCGGTGTCGAGGCCCGCGTGGTTGACGCGAAGTCCACCAGTGCTCATCTCTGTCACTCCTTCGTCCCGAGTGGGTGACGTCAGCCGAGCCGGCCGGCGACGCGGTTGTAGTTGGACGACTGCGTGTCGTCGGTGCTCATGTTGTCGCGCTCGGTCGAGGTCAGCGACGCCTCGAACTCGTTGAGCGCGTTCGTGATGATCGTCTGCTTGTCGGTCCAGGCCTGGTGCAGCGCGAAGAACGCCGAGCCACCAGCGCCGGTCCACCGGCCCTGCAGGCCGGAGATCTGTCCGGACAGGCTCTTGCTGAGCGAGTCGAAGTCTGCCTTGGCGTCGGCCACCAGGCCGGCTGCACGGGTGAGGGTGCCCTCACCCTGTCCCATCTCCGGTGCGCCCTGCGACATGTCGCCTTCCTTCCCCCGTGGCGGCCCGTCGCCGCTCGAGAACTCTCGTCTTCATCTGGCGATCCGGTGGAGAAGTCCTCCCGAGCCGGACAGTGGGCGATTACCCGGGGCCTGGACCGATAAACCTCAAGAACTGAGTTCCCACAGGCTCGCGATCTCCCAGATCTGGCGGAACCATCCGGTCGCCACGAGCAGCGAGGCCAGCGCGAACGCCCCGCACAGCCCCTCGGCCACCTCGGCCCGCCGCGACCACCACGCGGAGCGCCACCCGAGGCCGACGGCCACCGCCACCACGACCAGCAGGACGGCGACGGCCACGGGTCCGAGCACCAGCCACCAGGTCACGGTGGACGACGCCTCGGCGAGCAGCACGACGGCCAGGGGGATCCAGCACAGGAGGCCCGCGGCGCGCAGCAGCACCCGGGCCGCGACGTGGCGATGGCTGCGGCCCACGAGCAGCAGTGCTCCGCCGGCGAAGAAGACGGTCAGCCGCGCGCCGACCCGGTCGATCGGCAGCGTGGCGGTCGCGAGCAGCATCGGCGCGGCGAGGCCGGCCACGAGCAGCACGGCGGCGGTCGCGGCCGCGACCAGCCGGGCGCCCCGGTCGGCGACCAGCGCGACCGCGTCGCGGCGGATGATCGACCGGCCACGCTTGCCCGGTGTCGCGGTGCGCGCGGACCAGGCCGTGACGGCGAGGCGCTCGAGGTCGAGGAGGTACTGGTCGGGCACGTCGACCGCGAGCCCGGGCACGAACCGGGCGGCCAGCACCGCGGCGACCAGCAGGACCGCCCACGCCACGCGGGGCGGCGTGCCGAGGAGGGCGAGGAGACCGGTCGCGACGAAGAGCCCGGTGCCGGCGATGATCCAGACCCGCAGGGCCTCCTCGGCCCGCACGTCGAGGGCGCGACCGACGGCCGCCACCAGGGCGGCGGCCAGGCCGCAGGCGCCGAGCACGACGGGGAGGCGGGCGGGGTGCGGGTCCCACAGCAGCGGGAACGCGGCGGCCGCGCCGAAGGCGGGAGCCGTCGCGAGACGGTACGACGCGTGGCGGCCCACCGGCAGCACGCCGACCACCGCGGCCACCGCGAGCAGGGCGACGGCCGCGGCGCGCAGGTCGGGCGCGGACGCGGCGCACCACGCGGCGAGGGCGGCGAGGGCCGCCGCCCCGGCGAACCAGAGGCCGGTCAGCCCGGTGGTCGGGTCGGGCCCGTCGTCGGCGGGCACGGCGCGACGGCTCGAGCGGCGCGCGGCCGGCGGCGGCCCGCCGGCGGTGGCGACGAGGACGTCGCCCGTCGCGACGCCGGCCCGCAGCAGCGGGACGTCGGCCGGGACGGGCGTGCCGATCGCCGTGCGCAGGTCCGGCGGGGTCGCCAGACCCACCTGGCCGGCGTACTCCTCGGCCACGTCGCCGGCCGCGGCGCCCGCGGGCACGACGAGGTCCAGGACACCCGCGGGCCCGTGCACGGTCACCGCGAGCAGGTGCGGGTGCGCGAGGGTGTCGATCACGCCGTCACCGTGCCCCCATTCGAGAGGCGTCAACCACGCCTGTCGGGGGTAGAGGTGGCAGCGTGAGTACGACGCTGCGGGGGACCCGGCTCGACGCGCCCGAGCTGCCCACCGGCCAGATCGTGCTGCAGCCGCCGCCGCAGCTCGAGCAGTCCGAGGGCGCGAGCGGCGTGCTGATGAACGCCATCCCGATGCTCGGCAGCCTCGGGTCGATCGTGCTGGTCGCGACCATGAGTCGCACGACGGGCGCCCGCGGGTTCGTCGCCGCCGGCATGTTCCTCTTCGCCACGATCGGCTTCATCGTCGTCCAGCTCGACCGGCAGCGGAAGCAGCGCACGCAGCAGGTCACCGGCTCCCGCACGGAGTACCTCCGCTACCTCGGCGGGGTGCGCAAGGTGGCCCGCGCGGCCGCCGACCAGCAGCGTCGCGCGCTCACCTGGCACCACCCCGACCCCGCCTCGCTCCCGGCGCTCGCGGAGGAGCGGTCCCGCGTGTGGGAGCACGGCCCGTCGGACCCGAACTTCCTGCACGTCCGCTACGGCCTCTGCGCGCAGCCGCTCTCGCTGGAGCTGGTGCCGCCGGAGAGCACGCCCATCGACCAGGTCGACCCGGCCGCGGCCTCGGCGCTGCATCGACTGCTGGTCGTCCACCGGCTCCAGCCGGACCTGCCGGCCTCGATCGACCTCCGGGCCTTCGACCGGGTCGAGGTGTGCGGCGGCGAGGCGCCCGCCCGCGCGCTGGCCCGCTCGCTGATCTGCTCGGCGGCCGCGTTCCACTCCCCCGAGCACCTGCAGATCGCCGTCCTGTGCTCGGAGCAGCACCTGGCCCACTGGGACTGGGTGAAGTGGCTCCCGCACGCCCAGAGCACCCACCAGTCCGACGCGGTCGGGCCGATGCGGATGGTGTCCACGTCGCTGGCCGACCTGGCCAACCTGCTGCCGCCCGACCTCAGCGACCGGCCACGGTTCGGCGCCGACGAGCGGCCCGCCACCCCGCACCTGCTGCTGGTGATCGACGGTGGCGAGCTTCCGCCCGGCAACCACGTCGTACCGCCCGATGGCCTGCACGGCGTCACCCTGCTCGACCTCCCCGCGCGGTGGGACGAGCTCGAGGACGCCACGCGACTGCGGATCCAGCTCGACGGCGAGGTCGGCTCGGACGGCCGTCCGGTGATGCAGGCGCTGCGGCTGCGCGAGGAGCCGGTCCGGGCGCGGGCCGACCAGTGCGCGCTGGCCGTCGCGGAGGCGTTCGCGCGCCGGCTGGCGCCCCTGCACACCACCGCCGCCGGGGTGGTGGAGCAGGGCGGCGAGATCGCCGGCCCCACCGACTTCATGGAGCTGCTCGCGCTCGGCGACGTGCACACCTTCGACCCCGCCACCGCCTGGGTGCCGCGACCGGCGCGAGACCGGCTGCGCGTGCCGATCGGGTTGGGAGAGGGGGGCTCGCTGGTCCACCTCGACATCAAGGAGAGCGCCCAGCAGGGCATGGGACCGCACGGCCTGGTCATCGGCGCGACCGGCTCCGGCAAGTCGGAGTTCCTGCGCACGCTCGTGCTCGGCCTGGCGATGACGCACTCCCCCGAGCAGCTGAACATGGTGCTCGTCGACTTCAAGGGTGGCGCGACCTTCGCCGGCATGTCCGAGATGCCGCACGTCTCGGCCGTCATCACCAACCTCGCCCAGGAGCTCACGCTCGTCGACCGCATGCAGGACGCCCTGTCCGGCGAGATGGTGCGCCGCCAGGAGCTGCTCCGCGACGCGGGCAACTTCGCCTCGATCCGCGACTACGAGAAGGCCCGCGTCGCCGGCGAGGACCTCGCGCCGATGCCGTCGCTGTTCATCGTGGTCGACGAGTTCTCCGAGATGCTCTCCGCGAAGCCCGAGTTCATCGACCTCTTCGTCGCGATCGGCCGCCTCGGCCGCTCCCTCGGCCTGCACCTGCTGCTCGCCTCGCAGCGCCTGGAGGAGGGCCGGCTCCGCGGGCTGGAGTCGCACCTCTCCTACCGGGTCGGCCTCCGCACGTTCAGCGCGAGCGAGTCCCGCGCCGTGCTCGGCGTCCCGGACGCCTACGAGCTGCCCGCCGATCCCGGCCTCGGCTACCTCAAGCCCGACCCCACGACGATGCTGCGGTTCAAGGCGGCGTACGTCTCCGGGCCGCCGGCCGCGACCCGGACCCGGGTACGCCGCGACGAGGGCGGCCACCTCCAGGGCATCCTGCCGTTCACGATCTCGGAGGTGCAGAAGCTCGAGGTGGCCGAGCCCGAGCCGGAGCCCGTGGTCGTCGAGCAGCCCGGCGAGCAGGAGTCGCTGCTCGACCTCAGCGTGCAGCGGATGCTCGGCCACGGACCTGCCGCGCACCAGGTCTGGCTGCCGCCGCTCGACGTGCCCGACACGCTCGACGCGCTCATGCCCGACCTCAACGAGCACCCCGACCTGGGCCTGGTCTCGCCGCACTGGCGCGGTGTGGGCGGGCTGGTCGTCCCGCTCGGCACCGTCGACCGGCCGCGCGAGCAGCGCCGCGAGACGATGACGATCGACCTCAGCGGCTCCGGCGGCCACGTCGCCGTCGTCGGTGGCCCCCGCAGCGGCAAGAGCACGCTGCTGCGCACGATCGTCGCGAGCATGTCGCTGACGACCACGCCGCACGAGTCGCAGTTCTACGTGCTCGACTTCGGCGGCGGCACGTTCGCGCCGTTCAGCGAGCTGCCCCACGTCGCCGGCGTCGGCACCCGGTCCGAGCCCGACGTCGTGCGCCGGATCGTCGCCGAGGTGCAGACGCTCGTCGACCGGCGGGAGGGCTACTTCCGCGAGCAGGGCATCGACTCCATCGAGACCTACCGGTCGCGCCGGCGGACCGGTGCCGCCGACGACGGGTACGGCGACGTCTTCCTCGTCGTCGACGGGTGGAGCACGGTCCGGGCGGACTTCGACGACCTGGAGTTCGAGCTCCAGCAGCTCGCCACCCGCGGGCTCACCTTCGGCCTGCACCTCGTGGTGGGTGCGGCCCGGTGGGCGGACTTCCGGGCCGCGATGCGCGACCTCTTCGGCACTCGCCTCGAGCTCCGGCTCGGCGACCCCATGGACTCCGAGATCGACCGCAAGGTGGCGGCGCTGGTGCCCGCCGGCCGGCCCGGTCGCGGGCTGGTGCAGGGCAAGCTGCACATGCTGACCGCGCTGCCGCGGATCGACGGCACCCCCGACTCCGAGGGGCTCGGCGACGGCGTCGAGCACCTCATCAAGCGGGTCTCGACGGCGTGGACCGGCCCGACCGGCCCGAAGCTGCGCCTGCTGCCGGAGCGGATCGACGTCGGGGAGGTGCGCACGATGGCACCGGCGGAGGACCGCCGACTGCTGCTGGCCGTGAACGAGCGTGAGCTCGCGGCGGTCGGGCTCGACGTGGACGCCGAGCCGCACCTCCTCCTGTTCGGCGACGGGCAGTCCGGCAAGAGCGCCACGCTGCGCACCTACGCCCACGAGGTGATGCGCACCCGGTCGCCGAAGGAGGCGCAGCTCGTGGTGGTCGACTACCGCCGCTCGCTGCTGGGCGAGGTGCCGGACGAGTACCTGCTCAACTACCTCACGTCGGCCGCCCAGGCCACGCCCGCGATCCGCGACCTCGCGTCGTACCTCGAGTCCCGCATCCCGGGCCCGGACGTCACCCCCGAGCAGCTGCGCAACCGGAACTGGTGGACCGGCGCCGAGGTGTTCGTGCTCGTCGACGACTACGACCTGGTCGCCACCCAGCAGAGCTCGCCGGTCGCCGCGCTCCAGCCGCTGCTCGCCCAGGCCCGCGACGTCGGCCTGCACGTGGTCGTCGCCCGCCGCTCGGGCGGCGCGTCCCGGTCGCTCTACGAGCCGGTCATCCAGTCGCTGCGCGACCTCGCGATGCCCGGCCTGCTGCTCTCCGGCAGCCCGGACGAGGGCCCGCTGCTCGGCAACCAGAAGCCGCAGCCGGCGCCTCCGGGCCGCGGCCGCCTGGTCACCCGCGACCGTGGGGTCGAGGTCGTCCAGCTGGCGTGGAGCGAGCCGACGCTGTAAGCCGCGCCCGAGCCGGCGCCCGGTCAGAGGTGGGTGTGCTCGCCGGGACCCGTGATCTTCGTGCCCGGCAGGTCGGCCAGGTCGTAGGTGATCTCGAAGGTACGGCGGTAGCCGGTGTGCGCGACGCGCCAGCCCTCCGGCGTACGCACGTAGCGGTCGTCGTAGAACGCGGCGCCCTCGAGCATGAACTTCGAGGCCGGGACGATGACCTTGTCCTGGAGGTACCAGCGGGCCGTCGCGGTGTCGCCCTCGACCGTGATCTCGGGGTGGTGCACCTGATGGAGGGTGAGGAGGCCCTCGCCGAGGTTCTCCTTCATGTAGCCGACCAGCGCGGCCCGGTCGGCGAAGACCAGGCCGTCGTAGTCGCCGGTGGCGTCCGGGACGAAGCAGCCTTCGAACTCGTCCCAGCTCTTGGTGTCGAGGGTGCGCACGTAGCGGTACTTCAGCTGGCTGATCGCGGTCAGGTCGTCCACGGAAGTAGAACGTATTCCAGTTCTGCGGCGAGGTCACCTATTCCGGACATGCGTTGACGCGTTCGTAACGCACGGTCAACCTGCCCGCCACACCGGTTCGGCACGCTGGAGACCTAAGTCAGGAGGACGACATGGACCACCGCACCACCACCGCCGCCACCGCCACGGACCAGCTCCTCGAGCGCCGTGCCGCGCTCCGGGTCAAGCACACCCAGGCGCTCACCTCGCTCATGGAGGAGCGGGCCGACCTCAAGGGCGTCCACGCCCTCGCGGACTACTTCGACGAGGCCGTCCGCTGGTCCGCATGACCACCCGCCGAGGGTGAGCCCGAGGCTGGGCCGCGCGGTTATAGTCGCCGCGTGATCTTCAAGCGCGTCGGCGAGGGGAGGCCGTACCCCGACCACGGGCTGTCGTCCCGGGGCTGGGCCGGCGTGCCCCCGCGCCAGGTGCGCCTCGACCAGCTGGTCACGACCAAGGACACGCTCCAGCTCGCCGCGCTGCTCGACGAGGACTCGACGTTCTACGGCGACCTCTTCGCCCACGTCGTCGAGTGGGAGGGCGAGCTCTTCCTCGAGGACGGCCTGCACCGGGCACTGCGGGCGGCCCTCCAGCAGCGCCACGTGCTCCACGCGCGCGTCCACTCCGTGCAGGCATGAGGGCGGGCTGATGGGCCAGGGCGCGCGGACCGCGATCACCATCTCCGTGCTCGGCCTGATGCTCGTCGTCGCCGCGGTCTGGGGCTGGAGCGCCGCCACCGATCCGCTCCCCCAGAAGGTCGACACCGCGATCTGCGTCGACCGCGCGGTCCCCGCGGGCGACAAGGTCTTCCCGCAGGACGTCACCGTCAGCGTTTACAACGCCGGCACCCGCGAGGGCCTCGCCGGGCGCGTGATGCAGGAGCTCACCGACGCCGGGTTCCACGAGGGCAACAGCGGCAACGCCGCCCCGACGGTCCGCGTGCCGGTCGTGCAGGTCTGGACCCTCGAGCCGAGGAACCCCGACGTGCTGCTGGTGGCGAGCCGACTCGGGGCCGACGTCGACATCCAGCGCCGCGAGCCGGTCGGCTTCGGCGTGACCGTGGTCGTCGGGGACGGGTTCGCCGAGGTCCGGGACGGCCGCAAGGCCGTGGTCGCCCGCGCCGACGCGACGATCTGCAGCCCGCCGTTCAACTGACCTAGGGCGCGTCTCCCGAGTCTCGGCCGCCGCGAGCGTGCGCGATGGGCGGCGCGCAGCAGGCCATGGACGTGGGAGACGACCTAGGTGGTACGCCGGCGGGCGGACGCACCGAGCCACTGGGCCAGGCGCCCGTGCTCGCTGACCTGGCGCAGCCGCTCCTCGGTCTGCTCGCGCAGCTTGCGCGGCGCGACCACGAGCAGGTCGTCGCCGTGACGCAGCACGGTCCGCCGCTCGGGCACGATCGTCTGCTCGTCGCGGATGACCATCGCCACCGAGGCGCCGCGGGGCAGCCGCAGCTCGCCGACCTCGACACCGTGCA
The DNA here is from genome assembly GCF_054653575.1 of Nocardioides pyridinolyticus. Taxonomy (NCBI): domain Bacteria; kingdom Bacillati; phylum Actinomycetota; class Actinomycetes; order Propionibacteriales; family Nocardioidaceae; genus Nocardioides; species Nocardioides pyridinolyticus. The sequence goes on from NZ_BAAIFY010000024.1 coordinate 26,342, forward strand.
TCTTCGAGACCGGGCTGATCGTGACCTGGAGCAGGTCGGCCGCGATCCGCTCCAGCGGGGCCGCCTCGACCTCGAGCCCGCGGGGCTCGGACCGCCGCGCCACCTTGAGCACGCGGGCGACCGTCGGCAGCGTCGGCCCGGTCAGCAGCGTGTAGACCACGACCATCACGAACACGATGTCGAAGAGCTTCTCGGCGCCGTCGACGCCCTCGGCCAGCGGGATGGTCGTCAGGACGATCGGGACCGCGCCGCGCAGCCCGGCCCACGAGATGAAGCCGAGCTCGCGCCAGGGCATGGGTTGGACCACCGAGCTGATCAGGACCGAGATCGGCCGCGCCACCAGCGTGAGGACCAGGCCGGCCGCGATCGCCAGGCCGACGGCCTCCAGCGTGATCCGGTCCGGCGAGAGCAGCAGGCCGAGCATGACGAAGAGCCCGATCTGGGCCAGCCACGCGACGCCCTCGGCGAACGAGCGGGTGGCCGCGCGGTGGGGCAGCTCCATGTTGCCGAGCACCAGCGCACCGACGTACACCGCGGCGAAGCCGGACGCGTGCACGAAGGCCGCGCTGCCGTAGGCGAGGAAGGCGAGGGTCAGGACGGCGAGCGGGTAGAGGCCGGACGACGGCAGCGCCGCGCGTCGCATCACCCAGGCGCCGCCGTAGCCGACGGCGACGCCGATCAGGGTGCCGGCGACGAGCTCGTAGGCGACGATCGCCGCCACGGCCGGGATGCCGTGCTCGGCGGTCGCGCCGGTCGACACCAGCGTCACGAGGACCACGGTCGGGGCGTCGTTCAGGCCGGACTCGGCCTCGAGCGCACCGCTGAGCCGCCGGGGCAGCGGCACCACGCGGAGCACGGAGAACACCGCGGCCGCGTCGGTGGGCGAGGTCACCGCGCCGAGGAGCACCGCGAGCTCCCAGGGGAGCCCGAGCAGGTAGTGCGAGGCGACCGCGACGATCGCCACCGAGGTCGCCACGCCGATCGTCGCGAGTGAGGCGCCGAGCCGGATCGAGGACCGCATCTCCCGCCAGCTGGTGGTGAGACCGCCCTCGGCCAGGATCACCGCGAGGGCGGCGAAGCCCAGCGAGTGCGCGACCTCGGCGTTCTCGAAGTGGATGCCGAGCCCGGCCTCGCCGAGCGCGACGCCCATGAGCAGGTAGAGCAGCAGGCTGGGCAGGCCGGCGCGGGACGAGACCCGGACGGCGAGGATCGCCAGCAGCGTGACGGCGGCGCCCACGAGCACGAACGTGTCGAGCTGGTGGACGTTGAACGACACGGGTCACCTCGGCGATCGTCGGGGCGGCGGAGTCGAAGTCTATCGGCGCGAGGCGGCCCCACGACGGTGGTCTCGCCCGCAACTGGAACTTGTTCTAGATTTGCCGCATGCGCTCCATCGGCACCGCGGTCCCCGGCCTCCTCCCGGCCTCCGCGCTCCCCGGGGACGCCGAGCGGTACGACGTCGTCGTGGCCGACTTCGGCATCGCGGGCGGATGCGCGGCCCTCGAGGCCGCCCGGGCGGGCGCGCGGGTGTTGCTGCTGGAGCGGGCCGCGGTCCACGGGGGCACCTCGTCGATGTCCGGCGGCCACTTCTACCTCGGCGGCGGCACCGCGGTGCAGCGGGCGACCGGCTGGGAGGACTCGGCCGACGAGATGTACGCCTACCTCGTCGCGGTCTCCAAGGAGCCCGAGCACGACAAGATCCGCGCGTACTGCGACGGCTCGGTCGAGCACTTCGACTGGCTGGAGGCGCTGGGCTTCGAGTTCGAGCGGTCGTACTACCCCGAGAAGGCCGTGATCCAGCCCGGCACGAAGGGCCTGATGTTCACCGGCAACGAGAAGCTCTGGCCGTACCGGCAGCAGGCGGTGCCGGCCCCGCGCGGGCACAAGGTGCCGGTGCCGGGCGACACGGAGGGCACCCGGATGGTGATGGACCTCCTCCGCGCGCGCGTCGAGGAGGCCGGGGTCGAGGTCCGCTACGAGACGGGCGCGACCCAGCTCGTCGCCGCCGAGGACGGCGCGGTGGTCGGGCTCGCGTGGAGGTCGTTCGACCGGACGGGGGTCGTCGCCGCGGCCGCCGTCGTGATCGCGGCCGGGGGCTTCGTGATGAACCCCGACATGGTGGCGGCGTACACGCCCGCGCTGGCGGAGAAGCCGTTCACGCTGGGGTCGACGTACGACGACGGCCTGGGCATCCGCCTCGGCGCCTCGGCCGGCGCCGAGGCCCTGCGCCCCGACGGCTCCGCGATCCCTGGCCTCTACGCCGCCGGCGCCTGTGCGTCGAACCTGGCCCAGGACGGCAAGGGCTACTGCTCCGGCACCCAGCTCGGCGAGGGGTCGTTCTTCGGGCGGCGGGCGGGGCGGCACGCGGCTCGTGTGGGGATACCCCACAGCCCACCTAGAGTGCACACCATGACCGACCGCTTCGAGGTGGCCAGCCGCGCGAACGTGCCCCCGTTCCACGTGATGGACCTGCTCGCGGCGGCCACCACCCGGCAGCGGACGCACGGGGACGTGCTCAACCTGCTCGCCGGCCAGCCGATGACCGGGGCGCCGGCGCCCGTGCGCGAGGAGGCGAAGCGGCTGCTCGACGGCACCGACCCGCTCGGCTACACCCCAGCCGCCGGGATCCTGGAGCTCCGGGAAGCCATCGCCGGCCACCACAAGCGCGCCCACGGCATCGACGTGCACCCCGACGAGGTCGTGGTGACGACCGGCAGCAGCGGCGGGTTCCTGCTGGCCTTCTTGGCGGCGTTCGAGGTCGACGACCGCGTGGCGATGGCCCGCCCGGGCTACCCCTGCTACCGCAACGTCCTGGCCGCGCTGGGCTGCGAGGTCGTCGAGATCCCGACCGGCCCCGAGACCCGCTTCCAGCCGACCGTCGAGCAGGTCGCGGCGCTGCAGCGATCCGGGAGCGGCATCAAGGGCCTCGTCGTCGCCAGCCCCGCCAACCCGACCGGCACGATGATGCTGCCCGGCGAGCTGGCCGCGCTGGCGGCGTACTGCGAGGCCGAGAAGATCCAGCTGATCAGCGACGAGATCTACCACGGCATCGAGTACGCGCCCCTCCTCGACGGTGGCACGCACCTGGCCCGCAGCGCCTGGGAGACCAGCCGCGAGGCCGTCGTGTTCTCCTCCTTCTCCAAGTACTTCTCGATGACCGGCTGGCGGATCGGCTGGATGCTGGTGCCGGACCGACTGCGCCGCGCCACCGACGTGCTCACCGGCAACTTCACGATCTGCCCGCCGGTGCTCGCGCAGTGGGCGAGCGTGGCGGCGTTCAGCGACGCGTCGTACGAGGAGCTCGACGGCCACGTGCGGCGGTACGCCGCCAACCGGGCGCTGCTGCTCGACGGGCTGCCGCGGCTCGGCATCACCGAGCTGGCGCCGGCCGACGGCGCGTTCTACGTGTACGCCGACGTGGGCCACCTGACCGACGACACGATGGCGTTCTGCCACGAGACGCTGGCGCGCACCGGGGTCGCGATGGCGCCCGGGATCGACTTCGACACCGTCGACGGCGGGCGGTTCGTCCGGATGAGCTTCGCGGGCCCGGGTGCAGTGATCGAGGAGGCCCTCACGCGGCTCTCCACAGCGCTCGACCGCTGAGGTTTCTCCACAGCGACGGCCCGGTGACGCTTCCGGGCATGTACGCAGACACCACGACCATCCGCGCGCTGGCCCGGCGGCTGCGCGAGCGCGCCGACGAGATCCGGGACCTGGCCGCCGCCCTGACCACGCGCGCCGATGCCGTGCCGTGGACCGGGCTCGCCGCCGACGCGATGCGCGCCCACACCGGGGTCCGAGTGGGCGGGCTGCTGCGCACGGCCGGGCTCCACGACGACGCCGCCGAGGCGCTCGAGCGCCACGCCCGCGAGGTCGACCGACTCCAGGAGCTCCTCCGCGACGCGAAGGACCTCGCCGAGGGCGCGGTCGACGGACTCAAGGAGCTGAAGGGACTGCTGACATGAGCATCACCGACGTCACCGGCGGCAGCGAGGGCCTCGCGGCGGCGTACGACGCCGTCCGCGGCCTGGCCGACGCCTTCGACCTCGCCGGCAGCGAGCTGCGCGACTGGGCGGGCCTGGGCGTCCGCACGATGACCGACCCCGACCTCGCGGCCTCGGCCGTGCTGGCGCCGCTGACCTTCGGACTCGCGGAGGCCGCGGTGCTCGCCGCGACCACGGGCCCGGACGGCGTGCTCGCCGGGTCGGCCCGCTGGGAGACCGACGCGGTGCTGGTGCGGGGCGCCGTCGACGGGCTGGAGGTCAGCGACCGGACGGTCGAGTCATGGCTGCGGATCGGCCTCTCGGTGCCCGTCAACGCGGCGTGGCTGGCCAGCCGGTACGGCCCCGACGGCCCGCCGCGGGTCGAGGCCCGGCCGCCCGTGCCGTCGACCCCGCCGACCGACGTCGAGGGGCTGGTGCGGCACCTCCAGGGCGTCGCGGCGCTGTCGCCCGATCCCGACTCGGCCGACAACGGGACCATCGAGGTGCAGACGATCGGCGACCACCACGTCGTCTACCTGCCCGGCACCGACGACATGACGACCCTGCCGTGGACGCAGGACGACGACGTCCGCGACATGGCGACGAACCTCCTGCTCAGCGCCGGGCTGCCGAACGCCTACCAGCAGGGCATCCTCGACGCGATGCACCAGGCCGGCATCGGCCCCGACGACCCGGTGCTGCTCGTCGGGCACTCGCAGGGCGGCATGGAGGCGGCCGCGATCCTCGGCCAGGGCAGCGACTTCAACGTCACGCACGTGGTGACCGCGGGATCGCCGACCGCCCAGGTCGCGGCGTTCCCCGAAGGCAGCCATGTCCTCTCGCTCGAGCACGAGGGCGACGTCGTCCCCGAGCTCGACTTCGCGCCGAACCCCGACTCGGTCGAGCAGGTGACGGTCACCTTCGACGGCACGGCCGGGCCGCACGGCATCGAGGGCGAGCACGCCTACGAGCACTACGTCGCGGGGGCCGCGCTGGTCGACGCATCGGCCGATCCGGGCGTCCGCGAGCAGCTGGCGAGCCTGCACGCGGCCGGGTTCCTCGGGTCCGGTGCGGCCGCCACCAGCCAGGTCTTCCAGATCTCCCGACCGAACTGAAACCTCGTGTTGAGTTGGGCAGGAATCACCCATGAGGTGGGCCTTGCTCCCACCGGGTGGGGATTTCGGCCCAACTCGAGAGTGACCAGGGCCCAACTCAACGTCGGGTCAGAGGATGTCGTGCACGAACTCACCGAGCTGGGTCAGGTTGCGGCACTCCACCATCGGCACGACCGCGCCGTACGTGGTGGCTGCGGAGTCGCCCGTGTCCCAGTGCCGGCGATGCTCGGGGTTGAGCCACCAGGAGTGGCGCGCCGAGCCGGCGAGCCGCTTCAGCACGTCGACGTGCAGGTCGGCGTAGTTGGAGCGCGCGTCGCCGAGGATCAGCAGGGACGAGCGGGGACCGAGCGCGTCGGCGTACGACTCCTCGAACTTCGACAGCGCCCGACCGTAGTTGGTGCGGCCCCACAGCGCCGCGTGCGCGGTGCTCGCGGCCAGGCCGGCCAGCACGTCACCCGGGTCGGCGCCCGGCGTGAAGTGGTCGGTGACCTCATGGACGTGGTCGATGAACGTGAACGCCCTGACCTTGGCGAACTGCTCGCGGAGCGCGTAGACGAGCAACAGGGTGAACTGCGCGAAGTTCGCGACCGACCCGCTGACGTCGCAGAGCACGACCAGCTCGGTGCGGTGCGGGCGCTTGGGGCGGTGGTGCGTGACGAGGGGTACGCCGCCGGTGGAGACGGACGCGCGGACCGTGCGGCGGAAGTCCAGCGGCCCGCGCCGCTTGGCGTGGTGCTCCTGGGTCAGCCGCGTGGCGAGCCGGCGGGCCAGCGGGTAGATCTCGCGTCGCATCTGCTCGAGGTCCGCCTTGCGCGCGGACGTGAACTCGATCCGGTCGACCGACGGGCGGATGGCGACGTTCGCGACGTGCTCGGGCCCCTTCTCCTCGGCGATCCGCCGGCGGGCGTCCGCCTCGACCTGCCCGGTGAAGGCGCCGATCCGCCGGCGGGCCTCGACGCGCGCGTCCTCGAGGGGGCCGTAGCCCAGCAGGGCCTGGGCGATCCGGTCGACGAGCTCCTGCGGCGACACCCGCTGGAGCGCCGTGTAGGCGGACCACGACGAGAGGCCGGGACCGCGGCCCGGCATGGCCCCGAAGCGGGCGACCATCTCCGCGGCCAGGTCGAGCAGCGCCTGCTCGTCGCCGTCGCCCAGGGCGTCGACGAGTTGGTCGCGGAAGTCCTGCAGGGCTTGGGCGTTGTCGGTCTCCGGCTCCCGCCCTTCCGCGGCGACGCCGTCGCCGACCATCCGCGGGAAGTAGACGTCGAACAGCGCGTCGAAGGTCGGCCGCTGGGTCTGCCTCTTGACCAGGGTGGCGGCGTACCCGGCCCGGACGTGGCCGCGGCGGTCCCAGTCCAGCGCGCCGAGCGCGGCGACGGCATCGAGGTCCTCGGCGAGCGACACCGCGAGCCCGGCGGCGCGGAGCGCCTCCAGGAACGCGATGTGCCGGTCGACCAACCCGCTGCTCATCAGGTGCTCATCCGGCGAGCTTCAGCTCCCGCACGGCCTTCTCGTGGTCGGACGCGTGCTTGAGGATGACCCCGAGCGTGTCGTTGACGGCCTTCGGGTCGAGGTCGCGGATCTCCAGCGCCACCAAGGTCCTGGCCCAGTCGACGGACTCGGCGATCGACGGCGCCTTCTTCAGCTCGAGCTCGCGCAGCCGGTGCACGACGTCGACCAGGGTGCGCGCGACGCGGTCCTCGAGGTCGGGCACCTGGCTGATGACGATCTCCCGCTCGCGCGCGGCGTCGGGATAGTCGAGGTGGAGGTAGAGGCAGCGCCGCTTCACGGCCTCCGACAGCTCGCGCGTGGCGTTCGAGGTGAGGACGACGAACGGGCGGCGTACCGCTGCGACGGTGCCGAGCTCGGGGATCGTGACCTGGAAGTCCGAGAGCACCTCCAGCAGGAGGCCCTCGACCTCGACGTCGGTCTTGTCGACCTCGTCGACGAGCAGGACCGTCGGCTGGTCGCGCCGGATCGCGGTCAGCAGCGGCCGGGTGAGCAGGAACTCCTCGGTGAAGATGTCGTCGTGGGTCTGCTCCCACGACTGGTCGCCGGTGGCCTGGATCCGCAGCAGCTGCTTCTTGTAGTTCCACTCGTAGAGCGCCCGCGCCTCGTCGAGGCCCTCGTAGCACTGGAGCCGCACGAGCTCCGCGCCCGTCACCCGCGCGACGGCCTTGGCCAGCTCGGTCTTGCCGACGCCGGCCGGGCCCTCGACGAGGAGCGGCTTCTCGAGGGCGCCGGCGAGGTACGCCGTGGTCGCGGTCGACGCGTCGGCGAGGTAGCCCTGCTCGGCGAGGCGGGCCGCGGCGTCGTCCGGCGAGGCGAACCAGGAAGTGGGCTGGGGCATCCCCCCATCTTCACCTACGGGAGTGTCCGGTTGTCCGGCGCCGTCGCGAGCGGACTTCCGCGCCGCATCTGGCAAGGCGGAGGTGCGAAGGCGGGCCGGAGGCCCGTCGAGTCGCCGACAACGCCGCCAGATCGGATGCGGAAGCCCGCGCAGCAGGCGCCCGGACGACCAGGCACTCCCATAGGTGCGTCACCTCGCGGGCACTCCGGTCGTTGGTGCCTGCAGTGGACCCGTTATCAGGAGGACCCATGCCGCGTCGGCTCCCGCGATCTGCGCGCCTCGCCCTCGCGACCGTCAAGCTCGGGGTGGCCGGGTCGATCGTCGTCGCCGGGCTGGCCTCGCAGTCCGCCGTCTCCTCCGGGCCGGGCTACGCCGGCTACCCGGTGGACGACACCCCGTCCCCGGAGAGCCGGATCCTCGAGAAGCACGACTGCTCGGTCAGCGGCTTCGCCGACGCGACGCCGCTATCGGCGGTGGTCCGCACCGCCCGCGGGCAGCTGCGGCACGTCTCGTTCGACGTCGGCTGGGAGGTCTACTCCCGCCACGGCGCCGCGCAGCTGGTCGCCGTCTGCCTGGACCACGCGCCGGCTCAGCCCTGAGCCGGCCGACCGTGCCGACCCTCGCCGGCGGCGAACCGCTGGGCGCCCTCGACGGCACCGGCGGCCAGGGAGATCCGGCCGTGGCGCAGCTCGTTGGCGAGCGCCTCGTCCTCGGTGAGGCCCTCCTGCTCCAGCAGCGAGAGCCGGTCCTGGCGCAGGCACTCCTGCGGCAGCTCGGCGAGCTGGTGGGCGAGCACCTCCGCCTCGACCCGCGCCTGGCCGACCGGCACGACGCGGTTCACCAGGCCCATCCGCTCGGCCTCCCACGCGTCGACCGGCCGGCCGGTGAGGATCAGGTCCATGGCCCGGCTCGCGCCGATCAGCCGCGGCAGCCGGACGGTGCCGCCGTCGATCAGCGGCACGCCCCACCGGCGGCAGAACACACCGAGCACCGCGTCGCCGGCGGCGACCCGCAGGTCGCACCAGAGGGCGAGCTCGAGACCACCCGCGACGGCGTACCCCTCGATCGCGGCGATCACCGGCTTCGACAGCCGCATCCGGGTCGGCCCCATCGGCCCGTCCCCGTCGTCGTCGACGGCGTTGCCGCGCTCGGTGCCGAGCGCCTTGAGGTCGGCACCGGAGCAGAACGTGCCGCCGTCGCCGTAGAGCACGGCGACCCGCTGGCTGTCGTCCGCGTCGAACGCGCGGAAGGCGTCGGCGAGCGCCGCCGCCGTCGGGTCGTCGACCGCGTTGCGCGCGTCGGGCCGGTCGATCACCACCGTGGTGACCGGGCCGTCGACGAGCGTCCGCACGCTCACGGCTGCACCTCGGTCACGCCGGCGGCGTGGCGGCGCGCGAGCTCCTGGTAGTACGGCGGGTTCTGCTCGACCCAGAGCTCCGACGAGGTGCCCGCGATGGGCTTCGTCGGCTTCGCCGGGGTGCCCGCGACGACCATGCCCCCCGGCAGCTGCGTGCCGGGCGTGACGACCGACCCTGCGGCGACCAGCGTGCGCGGACCGACGACCGCGTGGTCGAGGAGCGTCGACCCGTTGCCGATCAGCGCCTGCTCGCCGACCTCGTCGCAGTGGACGACGCAGCCGTGCCCGACCGTCGAGCTCCTGCCGACCACCAGCGTCGCGCCGGGACCCGCGTGGAGGACGGAGTTGTCCTGCACGTTGGCGCCCTCGCGTACGACGATCGTGCAGATGTCGGCACGCAGCACGGCGCCGTACCAGACGGAAGCGCCGGCCTCGACGGTCACGTCGCCGATCAGCGTCGCGGTCGGGGCGACGAAGGCGTCGGGATGGACGGACGGGCGCTTGCCCTCGAACTCGAACAACGGCATGGCGCCATTGTCCTCAGCGCACCGGGATCACCATCGGGCGGTGCCGGTCACGGACTCATCGCAGCCGGTGAACGATCGTCGCGACGAACCCGAGCGCCACGAGCGCGGCCAACGCCGCCGCTGGTCCTTCGGCGTCGAAGACGGCGGCGAGAACGAACAGCGCCACCACGGGCAGCGCCCAGACCAGGACGGCGACGAGGATCGCCGACATGATGTCGAGGGTCTGCTCGTCGCGCTCCTCCTGGGTCCGCACCCTCCGATGATGCGCCCGGCGGCGCTCGCTGTCAGGGGTTCTGCTTCTGCTCGAAGTTCGGCGCGTGCGGCCCGCTGTCGGGAGAGCCCTGCTTCGGGTCGTACTCCCCGGCGGCCGCGGGACCGTCGGTCGTGTCCGAGGGCTCCTCCGCCTCGGCCTCGTCGTCGAGCTTGCCGAGGTGCTTGGGCTGGTACTCGCTCATGTTCGCGGCGGTACCCGGTCGGGTGGCGGCGAAACGACGAACGCCCCGGAGCAGGGATCCGGGGCGTTCGGTTGGCGGTGGCGGTGGGATTTGAACCCACGGTGGGTTTGACCCCACACAACATTTCGAGTGTTGCACCTTCGGCCGCTCGGACACGCCACCGCGGAGGAATGTACCGGAGCGGGTGGGACCGGACGAAATCCGGTGCCGCTGAGTGGGCTCGCGCTCACCTCGGGGCAGGGGCGAGGTCGACGGTTCCCTGCCAGGACCGACCGGCGCGGATGCAACGCGGAGTTACACGATGATCACGTGCAGCGTGCGGGGGCCGTGCACGCCCTCGACCCGGTCGAGCTCGATGTCGCTGGTGGCCGAGGGGCCGCTGATCCACGTGAGCGGCTGCGCGGGGTCGAGCAGCGGGACCGCGTCCGGCACGTCCGGGACCACCTGGTCGGCGCGGACGATGCACACGTGCAGGTCGGGCACGAGCGAGATCGCCCGGCGACCCTGGCCCGGTCCGTGGTCGAGCACGATCGTGCCGGTCTCGGCGATGCCGATCCGCGCCTCGGTGACCACCGCGTCGAACCCGTCGAGCTCGGCCGCGGAGAAGACCCTGCCGTCCGCACCGTCCAGCACGCCGCCGGGCACCTCGACCGACAGCCCGGCCGGTACGACGACGCGCGCGCCCTCGGGAAGGGCGGCCGCGACCCGGCCCGCGAGGTCGGCGGGGGCGCACCGCTCGACCACGGCCTTGTAGTCCTCCACCCGCTCGGCGAAGTGCGCCACGACGTCGGCCAGCGGCGCGATGCGCGGGGAGGCCGGCACCGTGCCCGCCGGTGCCGCGCCGTCCAGGGCGGCCCGCACCCGGCGCAGGATGTCGTTGCGCGCGCTCATGAGCGACCGCCGTTCGTCCGCTTCCACCAGGCCCGGAAGGACTCCGTGGGAGCCGGGGGCAGGTCGCGCGCCGACGTCCACTTCCGCGCGCCCACCCGGCGGGCGACGCGGAGGCCGAGTCCGGTGAACCGCTCGCCGAGCCCGAGCTTGCGGGAGTCCGAGAGCGCGACGGCCGCACCCTTGAAGGCGAGCGACTCCACCGACGGGCGACCCCGGTGCGCGTCGACGACCTGGGCGCGCTGCTCGACCAGCACGGTGGGGATGTCGATGCGCACCGGGCACGCCTCGAAGCAGGCGCCGCACAGCGAGGACGCGTACGGCAGCGAGTCGGTCTGCGGGTCGGAGCCGACGCCCTTGAGCAGCGGGTTGAGGATCGCGCCGATCGGACCGGGGTAGACCGAGCCGTAGGCGTGGCCACCGACCCGCTCGTAGACCGGGCAGACGTTGAGGCAGGCCGAGCAGCGGATGCACCGCAGCGCCTGCCGCCCGACCTCGTCCGCGAGGGCCCGCGTGCGGCCGTTGTCGAGCAGGACTACGTGCACCTCCTGCGGCCCGTCGCCGGGCGTGACGCCGCTCCACATCGAGGTGTAGGGGTTCATCCGCTCGCCGGTCGAGGAGCGAGGCAGCAGGCGCAGCAGGGGATCCAGCCCCTCCCACATCGGCACGACCTTCTCGATCCCGACGACGGAGACCAGCACCTCGGGCAGCGTCAGGCACATCCGGCCGTTGCCCTCGGACTCGACCACGACCAGCGTGCCGGTCTCGGCGACGGCGAAGTTCGCCCCCGACACGCCGACCTTGGCCCGCAGGAACTTCTCGCGCAGGTGGGCGCGGGCGGCGGCCGCCAGCACCGCCGGCTCGTCGGTGAGGTCGTCGGGCGCGGGTCGGCCGACCGCGGCCATCTTGGCGAGGAAGATCTCGCGGATCTCCGCGCGGTTGCGATGGATCGCCGGCACCAGGATGTGCGACGGCAGGTCCTCGCCGAGCTGCACGATCAGCTCCGCGAGGTCGGTCTCCCAGGCCGCGATCCCCTCGCCCTCGAGGGCGCCGTTGAGGTCGATCTCCTGGGTCACCATCGACTTGACCTTGACGACCTCGTCGACCTGGTGGGCCTTCGCGATCGACACGACGATCGCGTTGGCCTCCGCGGCGTCGTTCGCCCAGTGCACGGTGGCGCCGTTGGCGGTCAGCGTCTCCTCGAGCCGCTCGAGGTGCTCCCCGAGCGAGAGCAGCGCGGACTCCTTGACACCCGCGCCGGAGAGCCGCAGCGCCTCCCAGGCGGTGCCGTCGGGGGTGGAGGCGTTGACCTCGTCGACGAGTCGCTGCCGCTTGGCGCGGATCGTCGAGGTGGCATGGGCGAGGTTGTGGCGCAGCTGCGAGTTCTCCAGCGCGGTGTGGGCCGCGGTGGGGAACTTCGGCATGCCCACGAAGGTGCCCGTCATCGGTGACCCGCCTCGGTCGCGGCCAGGATCTCCGCCAGGTGCACGGTGCGTACGCCGGAGCGCTGGCGCGAGAGCACCCCGCCGATGTGCGTGAGGCAGGAGTTGTCGCCGGCGACGAGCACCTCGGCGCCGGTGTCGCGGACGTGCCGGGCCTTGTCGGAGCCCATCGCGATCGAGGTGTCGGCGTTCTTCACCGCGAAGGTGCCGCCGAAGCCGCAGCACTCCTCGGCGCCGGGCAGGTCGACGAGCGTCAGGCCGCGGACGTTCTCCAGCAGCTGCCGCGGCCGGTCGCCGACACCCAGCATGCGCAGGCTGTGGCAGGTCGGGTGGTAGGTGACGCGGTGCGGGTAGTACGCGCCCACGTCGGTCACGCCGAGCACGTCGACGAGGAACTCCGAGAGCTCGTACACCCGGGGCGAGGTCTCCTCCACGGCGCTCGCCAGCGACGCGTCACCGGAGCGGCGCGCGACGATCGAGTGCTGGTGCCGGGCGCATCCGGCGCAGGAGCCGGACGGCGTGACCACCACGTCGTACCCCGCGAACGTGTCGACGAAGTTCCGCACCACCGGCACGGCCTCGTCGAGGTAGCCGGTGTTGACCATCGGCTGCGCGCAGCAGGTCTGCGACTCCGGGAACTCGACGTCGACGCCGAGCCGCCGCAGCAGCGCGACGACCGCCTGGCCGGTCCCCGGGTGGAGCGCATCGTTGATGCACGTGACCATCAGGGCGACCCGCATGTCCCCCATCATCCCACCCGGGATGCCGCGGCATCCCAGTCGAGTCCGCAGCGCGGCTCGAAGCGGCGCACCTCGTGGGTGCGGCGGATCAGCGCGCGCATCGCGGCCAGGTCGGGCAGGGCGGCGCTCCCCTGGCTCTGGAACAGCGCACGGGCCTGCACCAGGCCGTTGCCCAGCGCTGCCGCCTCGGCCGGACCCGCCAGCACCGGTACGCCGAGGGCGTCGGCTGTGAGCTGACAGAGCAGCTCGTTCCGCGAGCCCCCGCCGACGACGTGCACGACGTCGACGTCGCGGTGCGCGAGCGTCGCCGCGCGCCGCACGTTGCGCCGGTAGGCCAGCGCCAGGCTGTCGAGGATCGTGCGCGTGACCGCGATCGGCGTGCGCGGGATGGGCTCGCCGGCCTCGCGGGCGAGCTCCTGGATGCGCGCCGGCATGTCGCCGGGCGCGAGCAGCCGAGGGTCGTCGATGTCGACCACCGTCCGCAGCGGGGGCGCGTCGGCCGCGCCGGCCAGGAGCCGGGGCAGCGTCGCGTCGGCCAGCCGGCGGTCGGCCCAGGTGCGCACCGACTCCGAGAGCACCCACAGGCCCATCACGTTCTTGAGGAAGCGGATGGTGCCGTCGACGCCGCCCTCGTTGGTGAAGTTCTCCGTGCGCGCCTCGTCGCTGAGTACCGGCGTCTCGAGCTCGAGGCCGACCAGCGACCAGGTGCCGGAGGAGATGTAGGCGTAGCTCTCCTCGCCCGCCGACGGCACGGCCGGGACGCCGACGACCGCCGAGGCCGTGTCGTGCGAGCCGACCGCGACGACCGGGACACCGGCCACGCCGACGTACTCCCCCACGTCGGGGAGCAGCGGGCCGACGACCGAGCCGGGGTCGCGCAGCGGCGGCAGCACCGCGGCCGGGAGACCCAGCCGCTTCGCCAGGTCCGTCGCCCACTCCCGGGAGCGGACGTCGTAGAGGCCGGTGGTCGAGGCGTTGGTCCGCTCGGCACCCACCTCGCCGGTGAGCCAGTAGGTCAGCAGGTCCGGGAGCAGCAGCATGGTCGCGGCCGCGTCGAGGCCCGTGTCGGCCACCAGCTGGTAGACCGTGTTGAACGGCAGCTCCTGGAGGCCGGTGACGTCGTAGAGCTCGGCGTCGGGCACGACCTCCCGCACCCGCGCGGGTACGCCGTCGGTGCGGCGGTCCCGGTGCGAGTACGGGTTGCCCAGCAGCGTCCCGGACGCGTCGAGGAGGCCGTAGTCGACCGCCCACGAGTCGATGCCGATACCGTGCAATTGCCCGGTTCGGGCGACCTCGCGCACGCCGGCCAGCACCTCGCGGTGGATGCCGAGCACGTCCCAGAACAGCGAGCCGCGCACGGGCACGGCGCCGTTCGGGAAGCGGTGCAGCTCCTCGAGGTGCAGCGTCCGCGCGCCGACCCGGCAGGCCATCACCCGACCGCTGGTCGCCCCGAGGTCGACGGCCGCGACGCGGACGGGCTCAGACATGGCGGCTCATCGCAGGAACGCCGCCGCCACGCCCGCGTCGACCGGGATGTGCAGGCCGGTGGTGTGGCTGAGCTCGGCCGAGCAGAGCACGAAGACCGCGTTGGCGATGTTCTCCGGCAGCACCTCGCGCTTGAGGATCGTGCGCTGCGCGTAGAACTTGCCGAGGTCCTGCTCCTTCACGCCGTAGACCGCGGCGCGGTTCGCGCCCCAGCCGCTGGCGAAGATGCCGGAGCCCTGGACGACGCCGTCGGGGTTCACGCCGTTGACCTTGATGCCGTGCTCGCCGAGCTCGGCGGCCAGCAGCCGCACCTGGTGGGCCTGGTCGGCCTTGGCGGCGCCGTACGCGACGTTGTTGGGACCGGCGAAGATCGAGTTCTTCGAGGAGATGTAGACGATGTCGCCGCCCATCCCCTGGTCGATCATCGCCTTCGCCGTCGCCTGCGCGACGAGGAAGGAGCCCTTGGCCATCACGTCGTGCTGGAGGTCCCAGTCCTGCTCGGTGGTGTCGAGCAGCGAGCGCGAGAGCGACAGGCCGGCGTTGTTGACGACGAGGTCCACGCCACCGAAGGCGAGCACGGCCGCGTCCACCATGGCCTGCACGGCGCGCGCGTCCGACACGTCCACCTGGACGCCGACGGCGACATCGGTCGAGCCGATCTCCGCGGCCGCCGCCTGCGCCTTCTCCAGCGACAGGTCCGCGATGACGACACAGGCGCCCTCGGCCGCGAGCTTCCGCGCCGTGGCCAGGCCGATGCCGGACGCGGCGCCGGTGACCAGCGCGACCCGGGTGGCCAGCGGCTTGGGCTTCGGCATCCGCTGGAGCTTGGCCTCCTCGAGGGCCCAGTACTCGATGCGGAACTTCTCCGCCTCGTCGATCGGGGCGTACGTCGACAGCCCCTCGGCGCCGCGCATCACGTTGATCGCGTTGATGTAGAACTCGCCGGCGACGCGAGCGGTCTGCTTGTTCGCGCCGTAGGAGAACATGCCGACCCCGGGCACCAGGATGATCAGCGGGTCGGCGCCGCGCATCGCGGGCGAGCCCTTGACCTTGTTGCGGTCGTAGTAGGCGGCGTAGTCGGCGCGGTAGGCCTCGTGGATCTCGGCGACGCGCGCCCTGACCTTCTCGATCGGGGCGTCGGCCGGGAGGTCGAGGACCATCGGCTTGACCTTGGTGCGCAGGAAGTGGTCCGGGCAGGACGTGCCGAGCTCGGCCAGGCGCGGGTGGTTGCGGCTGGCCAGGAAGTCGAGCACGACCTTGTCGTCGGTGAAGTGGCCGACCATGGGCCGGTCCTGGGAGGCGACGCCGCGCAGGAGCGGGGCGAGCTCGGCGGCGCGGGCGCGGCGCTTGGCCGGGCTCAGCGGCTCCCACTTCTTCACCCGGGCCCCGAACGGGTTCTTCCGCGAGTTCGCCTTGATGTACTTCTCGGCGGTCCGGATGATCCAGAGCGAGTTCTTCTCGCACTTCTCGCTGGTCTCGCCCCACGCGGTGATGCCGTGACCGCCGAGGATGCAGCCGACCGCCTGCGGGTTCTGCTCCTTGATCGCCGCGATGTCGAGGCCGAGCTGGAAGCCCGGGCGACGCCACGGCACCCACACGACCTTGTCGCCGAAGATCTTCCGCGTGAGCTCCTCGCCGTCGGCCGCGGTCGCGATCGCGATGCCGCTGTCGGGGTGGAGGTGGTCCACGTGCGCTGCGTCCACCAGGCCGTGCATGGCGGTGTCGATCGACGGCGCGGCGCCGCCCTTGCCGTGCAGGCAGTAGTCGAACGCCGCGACCATCTCGTCCTCGCGGTCGACGCCGGGATAGACGTCGACGAGCGCGCGCATCCGGTCGAGGCGGAGGACGGCGAGACCGGACTCCGTCAGCGTGCCCAGGTCGCCGCCCGAGCCCTTGACCCAGAGGAGCTCGACCGGCTCACCGGTGACCGGGTCGGTCTCGGTGCCCTTGGCCGAGGTGTTGCCCCCGGCGTAGTTGGTGTTCTTCGGGTCCGAGCCCAGTCGGTTGGACCGGGTGATCAGCTCCTGTGCCGTGCTCATGTGCTCAGTTCCATCCTGCCTGCGTACCGCCCACGCGGTCCGCCTCGATCTGCTCCTGGTAGCCGCTCTCGAGGTAGGCCCGCATCGGGTTCGCGGGCAGACCCCGGCCCTCGCGCCACGTGGCGAGGTCGGCGCGGACGTCGGTGTAGAAGGCGTCCATGAAGATCTCGTTGGCCAGCAGGACGTCGCCGTCCTCCTGCGCCTGCGCGAGCGCGTCCCGGTCGACGAGCAGCGCGCGGGCCGTCATCTCCTGGACGTTGAGCACCGACCGGATCTGGCCGGGGATCTTCTTCTCGATGTTGTGGCACTGGTCGAGCATGTAGGCCACGTCGCTGTCGGGGCCGAACGCGCCGCCGCGGATGCACTCGAAGAGGATCCGGAACAGCTGGAACGGGTCGGCCGCGCCGACGATGAGGTCGTCGTCGGCGTAGAAACGGCTGTTGAAGTCGAACGAGCCGAGCTTCCCCAGCCGGATCAGCTGGGCGACGATGAACTCGATGTTGGTGCCCGGCGCGTGGTGGCCGGTGTCGAGACAGACCACGGCCCGCTCGCCCAGGGCGGCCACCTGGACGTACGACGTACCCCAGTCCGGGACGTCGGTGTGGTAGAACGCCGGCTCGAAGAACTTGTACTCCAGCACCAGCCGCTGCTCGGTCGAGAGCCGGTCGTAGATGGTCTGCAGGCTCTCGGCCAGGCGGTCCTGGCGGCCGCGCAGGTCGCCCTGGCCCGGGTAGTTCGTGCCCTCCGCGAGCCAGATCTTCAGGTCGCGCGAGCCGGTGGCGTCCATGACGTCGATGCAGGCGAAGTGGTGGTCGATCGCCTTCTGCCGGATCCGCTTGTCGGTGTGGGTCAGCGCGCCGAGCTTGTAGTCGTCGTCCTGGAAGGTGTTGGAGTTGATCGTGCCGAGCCCGATGCCGAGGTCCTCGGCGTAGCGACGCAGCGCGGCGTAGTCGTCGACCAGGTCCCACGGGATGTGGAGCGCGACCGTCGGCGCGAGGCCAGTGAAGCGGTGCACGGTCGCGGCGTCGGCGACCTTCTCCTGCACCGTGCGCGGGGTGCCCGGGGTCCCGAAGACCTTGAACCGGGTGCCCGAGTTGCCGTAGGCCCAGGACGGGACCTCGATCGCCTGGCCCTCCAGGAGGGGAGCGATCTCGCTGAACCTGGTGTTCTGGGTCATCTCACATCACTTCTCGTGCGTCGTGTCGTCTGCGGGGGCGAGCTGGTCCTCGAGGTGGAAGACCTCCTCGAGGAGCAGGAAGCCCTCGTCGGGGGCGAGGCCGTCGAGCTCCTCGAAGAACTCGGACATCTCGGCCTGCCAGCGGCCGTTGACCTCGGTGCGGGCCATCGCGGCCTGCGCCTCCGCGATCGACGTCGGCGTCTCGACGTAGCCGATCAGCAGTCCGTCGGTGCGGAGGAAGAGCGAGTAGTTGTGCCATCCGGTCTCGTGGAGGGCGCGGAGCATCTCCGGCCAGACCGCGGCGTGCCGCTCCTTGTACTCAGCGATCCGATCGGGCTTGACCTGGAGCTGGAAGCAGGCGCGCGGCATCGGTCCGGCCTTCCTGGGTGAAGTCGGTGGCGGGTGGGGCTGGGGGTGCTGCCGGCCGGCACCGGGACGGTGCGACCGCCGGTGCCGGCCGGCAGCGGTACGTCAGAAGTCGAAGTCGTCGATGTTGGACTCGTCGAAGACGAACGGGTCGCCGAGGAGCACGGTGCCGTCGGCGTCGACGGTGAACTCGCCGAGGTCGCCGGCCTCGAAGGTGTCGCCCTCCTCGCCGGTGATGTCGCCGTCGACGAGCGCCTTGGCGGCGTACGCCGCGAGGTAGCCCAGGTCCTCGGGGTTCCACAGCGCGAACGCGGTGACGGTGCCGTCCTTGACGTACTCCCGCATCTGGTTCGGGGTGCCGAGGCCGGTCAGTGCGACCTTGCCCTTGTACTCCGAGGTCGAGAGGTAGCGCGCCGCGGCGGCGATGCCGACCGTGGTGGGCGAGATGATGCCCTTGAGGTTCGGGTGCGACTGCAGCAGGGCCGCGGTCTTGTCGAACGAGGTCTGGTCGTCGTCGTCGCCGTAGACGGTGTCGACGAGCTCGATGTCGGGGTGGTTGGCCTCGAGCTCCGCCTCCATCATCTCGATCCACGCGTTCTGGTTGGTCGCGTTGGCCGCGGCGGACAGGATCGCGATCTCGCCGGAGTCACCGATCTGGTCGGCGATCAGGTCGACCTGCGCCTGGGCGATGCCCTCGGACGTGGCCTGGTTGATGAACAGGTCGCGGCACTCCGGGTTGGTGTCGGAGTCGAAGGTGACGATCTTGGTGCCGGCGCCACGGGCCTCGTCGAGCGCGTCGCAGATCGCCTCGGGGTCGTTCGCCGAGACGACGAGCGCGTTCACGCCCTGCTGCGCCGCGGTGTTGATGAACTGGACCTGGGCGTCCGGGGACGCGGTGTCGGGGCCGACCTCGTCGAAGGTGCCGCCGAACTCCTCGACGGCCTTCTTCCCACCGGCGCTGCTGGTGTCGAAGTACGGGTTGCCGAGGTTCTTGGGCAGGAAGGTCACGGTGGTGTCGCCACCACCGCCACCGGAGCTGTCGGAGCCGCCCTCGTCGTCGCTGCCGCCGCACGCGGTCAGGGCGAGGCTGGCGACCAGGGTCACCGCAGCCAGGGCGGAAACCCGCCGGTTCCGGATCTTCATGGTGCTCACCTTTCGTTGGTGCTTTCTGTGGTGGTGGTTTCCGAGCGCTGGGACCCTCGACCGCGGCGGGACAGGAGCGCCTGGCCCCAGCCGAGGAGGGTCGTGGAGATCACCGAGAGCACCAGCAGGGCTCCGATGACGATGTTGATGACGTTGACCGTGTAGCCCTCCAGCCGCATGGCGCTGGAGATGACGCCGATGAGGACGACGCCGGCGACGACGCCGTGCAGGGCGCCGCGGCCGCCGAAGATCGAGACGCCGCCGAGCAGGACCGCCGCGATCACCTGGAGCTCGAGGCCGTTGGCGTTGTCACCGCGGGCGCTGCCGAAGCGGAGCGTGAAGTAGAGGCCGGCGAACGCGGACACCGCGCCGGCCATCACGAACAGCCAGAACTTGGTGCGCTCGACGTCGACGCCGCTGAAGTGCGCCGCCTCGTCGTTGAGCCCGATCTCGTAGACACCGCGGCCGAAGGTCGAGAAGTGCAGCAGCCACACGAACACCAGGGCCAGCACGACGAAGGGGATCAGGATCATCGGGTACGACGAGCCCTCGACGATCCGCTCCTTGGCCAGGTCGGTCCACGTGTCGGGGAAGTCGGTGATCGCCTTGGTCCCGAGCAGGCCTTGCGCGATGCCGCGGTAGAGCGCCAGCGTGCCGATCGTGACCGCGAGCGACGGGAGACCGACGTAGGCCACCAGGAAGCCGTTGAACGCCCCGCACACGGCGCCGACCGCGATCGCGATCAGCCCCGCGACCGGGATCGACAGCCCGGCCTCCGCGTGGAGGAGTCCGACCAGCGCGCTGGACAGGCCGACCACGCTCGCGACCGAGAGGTCGATCTCGCCGGTGACGATGATCAGCGTCATCGGCAGCGCGATCAGCAGGATCGGCGCGATGTCGAGGAAGAGGTAGTACATCGTCAGCGGGCCGTCGAAGTTCGGCACGTTGGCGTTGGAGTAGAAGATCACCGCGACGAGCAGGGTGATCACCGCGAACTCGCGGGTCAGCAGCACCCGGCGCCAGAGCGCCTTCGAGTACGCCGGGTAGGTGCGCACTCGGCTGTCCTCGGGGCGCTCGGGGCGGTCGAGGGTGGCGGTGGTCATCGCGTGCTCCTCATCTCTTCGCGGGCGGCCACGAGGCGGCGGTCCTGGCGGGCGGAGAGCACACGGTCGAGCACGATCGCGCCGATGATCAGCGCGCCGACGACGGCCCGCTGCCAGAAGTCGGAGATGCCGACGACCGGGAGCGCGCGGTTGATCGTCACCAGCAGGAAGGCGCCGATCGCCGCGCCCCACACCGTGCCGGAGCCGCCGAAGATCGCGACGCCGCCGATGACCGCGGCACCGACGGCCTGGAGCTCCATGCCCAGGCCGGCACCGGAGCTGACGGTGCCGTAGCGGGCGGCGTACACGACGCCGGCGAGACCGGCGAGCGCGCCGCACAGCACGAAGGCGCCGATGATCCGCTTGGTGACCGGCAGGCCGTAGAGGACGGAAGCGTCCGGGTCCGAGCCGATCGCGTAGAGCTCGCGGCCGCCGCGGGCGGTGTGCAGGTAGTAGCCGACCGCGGCCAGCACGACCAGGCCGATGATCGTCAGGACCGGGATCGTGAGGATCGTCTTCGTGCCGAGCGACAGGAAGTCCTGGGGCATGTCGCCCGCGTTGATCCGGTCGCTGCCTGCCCAGCTGAGGAAGATGCCGCGGTAGATGTAGAGCGTGCCGAGGGTGATCACCAGCGCCGGCACCTTGAACAGCGCGACGAGAACGCCGTTCACCAGGCCGAGCACCGCGCCCATGAGGAGGCCGGCGAGGAACACCGCCCACACCGGGATGCCCGGGTGGTCGATGAACAGGCGCCCGGTGAAGTACGCCGTGAGGCCGAGCGTCGAGCCGACGGACAGGTCGACGTTGCGGGTGATGATCACCGCCGTCTGGCCGACCGCGAGGATCAGCAGCAGCGACGGGGTGAGCAGCAGGTCGCGCCAGCCGTCGCTGCTGAACAGGAAGCCGGGGCTCTTGATCGTCGTCAGCGCGACGACGAGGACGAGCACGGCGCCGACCGCGATCTCGCGGGAGCGGAGCAGCTCGCCGGCGATCCGCCTGGCCGGCGAGACCTTGCTGGGCTCGACGAGGAGGACGTCGCTCATGCCGTGGCCTCCTCGGTGACGGCGGTGTGGTGGACGGTCGCGGTCGCGGCGTGCATGACCCGCTCCGGCGTGGCCTCGTCACGGGACAGCTCGGCGGTGATCCGGCCCTCGCAGACGACGAGCACGCGGTCGGCCATGCCGAGGACCTCGGGCAGCTCGGAGGAGATCATCAGGATCGCCAGGCCCTGGCCGGCGAGGTCGGACAGCAGGCGGTGCACCTCGGCCTTGGTGCCGACGTCGATGCCGCGGGTGGGCTCGTCGATGATCAGCAGCCTCGGCTCGGTGGCCAGCCACTTGGCCAGGACGACCTTCTGCTGGTTGCCGCCGCTCATCGTCGCGGCGTTCATGTCGAGCGCGCTGGTCTTCACCTCGAGGCGGCTCGCCCAGGGGCCGGCGGCGCGGTTCTCGTCGCGGGTGGTGAGGAGGCCCGCGCGGGTGAGGCCGCGGCGGATAACCGCGGCGACGTTGCGGGTGACCGACGCGTCGGTGACCAGGCCCTGCTTGCGCCGGTCCTCGGGGACGAAGGCCATGCCGGCGCGGATCGCGGCGCGCGGCTTGCGGGCGGGGACCGGTCGGCCGGCCAGGCGCACCGCGCCCTCGTCGTACCCGTCGACGCCGAAGACCGCGCGGGCGATCTCGCTGCGGCCGGCGCCGACGAGCCCGGCCAGGCCGACGATCTCGCCGGCGCGGACGGTGAAGGAGACGTCGTGGAAGGTGCCGAGCGAGCCGAGGCCCTCGACCTCGAGGACCACATCGCCGATCTCGGCGGCGGTCTTCGGGAACAGCTCGGCGACCTCGCGGCCGACCATGCGGGCGACGATCTGGTCGACGGTGGTGTCGGCGATCGCGTCGGTGGAGACGTACTCGCCGTCGCGCATCACGGTGACCGTGTCGCAGAGCTCGAAGACCTCGTCGAAGCGGTGCGAGATGAACACCAGCGCGCGGCCCTCGTCGCGGAGGCTGCGGGCGACCGCGAACAGCCGCTCGACCTCGACGCCGGACAGCGCCGCGGTGGGCTCGTCCATGATGAGGACGCTGGCGTCGAGGGAGATCGCCTTGGCGATCTCGATGATCTGCTGGTCGGCGATCGAGAGGCCCTGGGCCGGGCGGCGCGGGTCGATCGCGACGCCGAGACGGTCGAAGAGCCCCTCGGCCTCGGCGTACATCGCGGCCCGGTCGATGCGGCGGCCCCGCCCGAGCGGCTGGCGGCCCATGAAGATGTTCTCGGTGACCGAGAGGTCCGGGAAGAGCGTGGGCTCCTGGTAGATCACCGCGACACCCGCGGCCTTCGAGTCGGCGGTCGAGCCGAAGTCGACGTCCTGGCCGTGCAGGCGAAAGGCGCCGGAGTCGCGGCGGTGCACGCCCGCGACGATCTTCACCAGGGTCGACTTGCCGGCGCCGTTCTCTCCGACGAGCGCGTGGATCGAGCCGGGCGCGACCGCGAGGCTGCCCGAGCGCAGCGCGGCGACGGCCCCGAACGACTTCGCCACGTCGCGCAGCTCGAGGGCGAGTCGCCCCTCGGGTGCGGTGCCGGGCATCGGTGCTCCTTGGATCGGGTCGAAACCGGATTGAAAGGTTTCAACGGGATGCCGCCAAGGTAGGTGAGGGCCGTCACACGCGTCAAGGACTTCGCCCAAATCTGGCCCGAATATCTTCGTAACGGATTCGCAACCGGGCGGTCCGGCGAGGCCCTACCCTGTCTCTTGATCGTTTCATCCCGGTGTCGGACGAGGACGGAGGGGCCATGGCGCGGAGCGTGTCCGTGAAGGACGTCGCCGCCGCGGCGGGCGTGTCTTTGGGCACGGTCTCGAACGTGCTCAACCGCCCCGACCGGGTCAGTCCCGACACGCGGGAGCGGGTGCTGGCCGCGATGGCCGAGCTCGGCTTCGTGCGCAACGAGTCCGCCCGCCAGCTGCGGGCCGGGTCGAGCCGGACGCTGGCCTACGTGATGCTCGACGCCAGCAACCCGTTCTTCACCGACGTCGCCGCCGGCATCGACACCGCCGCCGAGCGCGCCGACCTCTCCCTGGTGCTCTGCAACAGCCGCAACTCCGCCGACCGCGAGCGCGGCCACCTCGCGCTGCTCGAGCAGCAGCGGGTGCAGGGCATCCTCGTCACCCCGGTCGACCCCGAGTCACCCTCGCTCGAGGAGGTCGCGCGGCGGGGTACGCCGGTGGTCGTGGTCGACCGCACCCGGTCGGACCAGTCCTTCTGCTCGGTCGCGGTCGACGACGTGCTCGGCGGCCGGCTCGCGGTCGAGCACCTCGTCGACCGGGGCCACACCCGGGTGGGGTTCATCGGCGGACCCGCGAACCTCGGCCAGGTCCGCGACCGGTGGCAGGGTGCGCGCGAGGCCTGGGCCGCTGCCAGGCTCCCGAAGGAGGACCTGGTCCAGGTCTCGACGGCCGCCCTGACGGTGGCCGAGGGCCGCGAGGCCGGCCAGCGGCTGGCCGGCATGACCGCGCGGCGACGTCCCACGGCGGCGTTCTGCGCGAACGACCTGGTCGCGCTCGGCCTGCTCCAGCAGGCGATCGGCTCGGGGGTCGCCGTCCCCGCCGAGCTGGCGATCGTCGGCTACGACGACATCGACTTCGCGGGCGCCGCCGCGGTCCCGCTCACCTCGGTGCGCCAGCCGCGCCAGGAGCTCGGCCGTACGGCGGCGGAGCTGGTGCTCGACGAGGCCGCCAATGCCGACCACACCCACCGGCAGGTGCTGTTCACGCCGGAGCTGGTGGCGAGGGCGTCCACGCTCGGCTGACTTCCGGGCTGAACGGGTACGTCCCCGTGTGAAGAAGGGACTCGTCGCCGCCCTGCCTGCCGCCGCGCTCGGCGCCGTCGCGGCCCATGACCTGCTGCAGAAGCGGCACGCGATCCTGCGCAACTTCCCGGTGATCGGCCACGCCCGCCACTGGCTGGAGTCGATCGGGCCCGAGCTGCGGCAGTACATCGTCGCGAGCAACGACGAGGAGCGGCCCTTCAGCCGGGACCAGCGGCGCTGGGTCTACGCGTCGGCGAAGCTCCAGAACAACTACTTCGGCTTCGGCACCGACAACGACCTCGAGCACGGCTCCGGCAACGTGATCGTGCACCACCGCACCTTCGCTCGCGCCCACCCGACCCACGGCGCGGTCGGGCAGGAGGCGCGGCTGCCCTCCGCCAAGGTCCTCGGCGGGCCGCGCGGGCGGCGGCACGCCTTCCGCCCGGCGTCGGTCGTCAACGTCTCCGGCATGAGCTTCGGGTCCCTGTCGGGCAACGCGATCGAGGCGATCAACCGCGGTGCGGCCGAGGCCGCACTGCCTGCACAACACCGGCGAGGGCGCGGTCTCGCGCTACCACCGCAACGGCGCGGACCTGGTCTTCCAGATCGGCACGGCCTACTTCGGCTGCCGGGACGAGGAGGGCCGGTTCAGCCTGCCCAGGCTGAAGGAGCTCGTCGAGAGCGCCCCGATCCGGGCGCTCGAGATCAAGCTCAGCCAGGGCGCCAAGCCCGGCCTCGGCGGCGTGCTGCGGGGCCGAAGGTGTCGGCGGAGATCGCCGAGACGCGCGGCGTACCCGAGGGCGTGGACTGCCTGAGCCCGTCGCGGCATGCGGAGTTCGACGACGTGGACTCGCTGCTCGACTTCGTCGAGATGCTCGCCGCGGAGACCGGGCTGCCGGTCGGCATCAAGTCGGCCGTGGGCGACCTGTCCTTCTGGGAGGACCTCACCGAGGCGATGGCCGCCGACCACGAGCGGGGCGTGGACTTCGTGACGATCGACGGCGGCGAGGGCGGCACGGGCGCCTCGCCGCTGATCTTCACCGACGCGGTGTCGCTGCCGTTCCGGCTCGGCTTCTCGCGGGTGTACGCCGCGTTCGCCCGTCGCGGCCTGCACGAGGACGTCACCTTCATCGGCTCGGGCAAGCTCGGCCTGCCCGACAACGCGGTCGTGGCCTTCGCCCTCGGCGCCGACCTGGTCAACGTCGCCCGTGAGGCGATGCTCGCGGTCGGCTGCGTGCAGGCGCAGAAGTGCCACACCGGCGAGTGCCCCACCGGTGTCGCCACCCAGAACAAGTGGCTCGCGCGGGGCCTGGACCCGGTCGAGAAGTCCGACCGGGTTGCGAACTACGTGCGGACCCTGCGCCGCGACCTGCTCAAGGTCGCCGAGACCTGCGGCGTCGAGCACCCGGCACTCATCGGTCCGGGCTCGGTCGAGCTCCTGGACACGCTCTCGGACGGCCGGCTGCTCGACGAGGTCTACGACTACGAGCCCGGCTGGGGCTACCCGTCGGCGGCCGACCAGCGCGAGATCGCCGCGATCATGACCGCCATCGAGGAGCCCGAGACCCGCACCGAGGGCCCGCCGGAGACCGCCGAGGAGGGCGAGCCCGGCACCGAGCACGCGGGCGAGACCCAGGCGAGCGAGGGCTGACTGCTCTTTCAGCGCTGCCGGGCGAAGAAGCCCTCGAGCAGCGCGGTCGACTCCTCGGCGAGGACCCCGGCGACGACCTCGGGACGGTGGTTGAGCCGGCGGTCGCGGACCACGTCCCACAGGCTGCCGACCGCCCCGGCCTTGGGGTCCCAGGCGCCGAAGACCACGCGCTCGACGCGGCTCAGCACGGCCGCACCGGCGCACATGGTGCAGGGCTCGAGGGTGACGACGAGCGTGTGCCCCTCGAGCCGCCACTCACCGTGGTCGCGCGCGGCGGCGCGGAGCGCGACCACCTCGGCGTGCCCGGTCGGGTCGTGGTCGGCCTCGCGCACGTTGCGACCCCGCGACACCGGCGCACCAGCCGGGTCGAGGACGACCGCGCCGATCGGGACGTCGCCGGTGGCGAGTGCGGCGCGCGCCTCGTCCAGCGCCGCCCGCATCGCGGGCTCCCAGGCGGCGCTCACGCGGAGGTGAGGCCGACGGCGTCGTCGAAGAGCTCGCCGAACCCGAGCCGGCGGGCGATGTCGGAGAGCATCTCGTCGGGGTAGAGGTCGACGTCGTCGAGCAGCACGCCCATGTCCATCGCGTGCATGCCGAGGTCGCCGAGCAGGTCCAGGTCGCCGGCCGGCACCTGGTCGTCCTCGTCCTCCGGCTCGGGGAGGTTGAGGAAGTCGACCGCCGAGCTCGCGAGCTCCCACTCGTCCGCGGCGGTGATGTCGGACAGCAGCACGCGGGTGCTCGGGCCCGCGACCCGCACGATCACGAAGAAGTCCTCGTCGACGGCGATCATCGCCACCGCGCCCCCATCGCCCGGGAACCGGCGCAGGGCGTGGGCGACGCTCTCGACGTCGTCGAGCAGGTCGTGGGCGAGCTCCTCGACGGTCCAGGCGCCCTCCTCGCGGAAGGCAGCCA
Organism: Nocardioides pyridinolyticus; assembly: GCF_054653575.1. Taxonomy (NCBI): domain Bacteria; kingdom Bacillati; phylum Actinomycetota; class Actinomycetes; order Propionibacteriales; family Nocardioidaceae; genus Nocardioides; species Nocardioides pyridinolyticus. The sequence goes on from NZ_BAAIFY010000024.1 coordinate 52,876, forward strand.
GGGCGAAGTCGATCCCCTCGAGCTGGTCAACCACGGCAGTACCTCCCTTCGGTGCGATCCGCGTTCCAGCGTGACAGACGGGGGCGACCGGGCCAACCCCCTGGCGCCCCAGAACCATTAGGGTTCCGACCATGCGCACCCACGTCGTCGACCACCCCCTCGTCGCCCACAAGCTGACCCACCTGCGCGACGAGAACACCGACTCGCCGACGTTCCGCCGGCTGGCCGACGAGCTCGTGACGCTGCTGGCCTACGAGGCGACGCGCGACGTCCGGGTCACGCCGTACGACATCGTGACCCCGGTCGCGCCGACGACCGGCGTCTCGCTGGCCACCCCGAAGCCGCTCGTGGTGCCGATCCTGCGCGCCGGTCTCGGCATGCTCGACGGGATGATGCGGCTGCTGCCGACCGCCGAGGTCGGCTTCCTCGGCATGATCCGCAACGAGGAGACGCTGGAGGCGTCGACGTACGCCGAGCGCCTGCCCGACGACCTCTCCGGCCGCCAGTGCTACGTGCTCGACCCGATGCTGGCGACCGGCGGCACCCTGGCCGCGGCGATCAAGTTCCTCACCAACCGCGGTGCCGACCACATCACCGCGATCTGCCTGCTGGCCGCTCCCGAGGGCTGCGCCCGCCTGGAGCAGGAGCTCGAGGGGCTCGACGTCCCGGTCACGATCGTCACCGCCGCGCTCGACGAGAAGCTCGACGAGAAGGGCTACATCGTCCCCGGCCTGGGCGACGCGGGCGACCGGTTGTACGGCGTCGCGGGCTGAGCTCGCTCAGCCCGGGAAGATGGGCACCGTGCCGGTCGCGATCAGCACCATGAGGACGACCACCAGGATCCCGAGGGCGGCGTAGGCCCACTCCTTGCTGACCCGGGTCTCGTCGGACTCGGGGGCGTCGTACCGGTGTCCGTCGGGACGGCCGAACCGCTCGTCGTCGTCAGTCATGCCCGGTCAACGACCCAGCGGCCCACAGGTCACAGCCCCTTGACCGCGTTGAGCAGCTTGCCCAGGGAGTCCTTGGCGTCGCCGAAGAGCAGCGTGGTCTTGGGGTCGAAGAGCAGCTCGTTCTCGATGCCGGCGAAGCCGGGGCGCATGGACCGCTTCATGAACACGATCTGGCGGGCCTCGTCGGCGTTGAGGATCGGCATGCCGTAGATCGGGGCGCCCGGGGTGGTCTTGGCGGCCGGGTTGACCACGTCGTTGGCGCCGACGACGAGGACGACGTCGGTGTGCTTGAAGTCGCCGTTGATGTGGTCCATCTCGATCAGCTGCTCGTAGGGCACCTGCGCCTCGGCGAGCAGCACGTTCATGTGGCCGGGCATGCGACCGGCGACGGGGTGGATGGCGTAGTCGACCTTCGTGCCACGCCCGCTGAGCACGTCGACCAGCTCGCGCAGCGTGTGCTGCGCCTGGGCGACCGCGAGGCCGTAGCCGGGGACGATGATCACGCGGTCGGCGTACCCGAGCAGGATCGCGACGTCCTCGGGGCCCGCCGACCGGACCGGCCGGTCCGAGGCCTCGCCGGCGCCGAGGGTCGAGCCGCCCTTGAGCGCGCCGAAGAGGATGTTCGACACCGAGCGGCCCATGGCACGGGCCATCAGCAGGGTCAGGTAGGTGCCGGACGCGCCGACGAGGGTGCCGGCCACCAGCAGCACGACGTTCTCGAGCACGTAGCCGCCGGCGGCGACCGTGAGGCCGGTGAACGCGTTGAGCAGCGAGATCACGATCGGCACGTCCGCGCCGCCCACCGGCAGCACGAGCAGTACGCCGATCAGCAGGCCCAGCAGGGCGAGCACGACGCCGATCGTCACCGTGGGGCCGGTGACGGTGAGCACGCCGAGCACGATCGTGGCCAGCCCGGCCAGGCCGAACGCGATCGGCAGGCCGGGGAAGACCACCGGCCGCGACGTCATCAGCTCCTGGAGCTTGGCGAAGGTGACGATCGAGCCGGAGAAGGAGATCGAGCCGACCGCGATGGTGAACGCGGTCGCGGCGAAGACGAACCAGCCGACCGACCCCGGGGAGACGTCCTCGTGCGCGACCAGCCCCAGCAGCTCGTGCAGCTCCAGCAACGCCACGAGCGCGGCGGCGCCGCCGCCGACGCCGTTGAACAGCGCGACCATCTGCGGCATCTGCGTCATCTGCACCTTGCGGGCCCCCACGACGCCGCCGAGGGTGCCGACCGCGATCGCGCCCGCGATCAGCGGCACGTGGTCGAGGTCGAGGTAGACGAACGGGACGACGACCGCGACCACGGCCGCGGCGGCGCCGACGAGGTTGCCCGCGCGCGCGGTCCTCGGCCCGGAGAGGCCCTTGAGCGCGAGGATGAAGCAGACCGCGCAGGCCAGGTAGACCAGCTGCACCCAGGTCGGCATCAGGCCGCCTCCCCCTCGGTCTTGGCGGGAACAGGCTTCTTCTTCCGCACGAACATCTGGAGCATCCGGTCGGTCACCACGAAGCCGCCGACCATGTTGACCGCGGCCAGCACGATCGCGACCAACCCGACGACCAGGGCGACGTCGTTGTCCGTCGTACCCGTCACCAGGACCGCGCCCAGCAGGATGATGCCGTGGATCGCGTTGGCGCCCGACATCAGCGGCGTGTGCAGCGTCGAGGACACCTTGGAGATCACCTCGATGCCGACGAAGACGCTCAGGATGAAGATCGTCAGCCACACGACCGCCTCGTTCATCGACGCCTCCATCAGCTCGCTCCTTCCACAGCGGCCCGGGTGGGCTCGTGCCGGATCTCCCCGGCGTGGGTGACGCACGAACCAGCGACGATCTCGTCCTCGAAGTCGGGCGCGAACGAGCCGCCCTCCTGCTCGGGCTCGGACCGGGCGGTCATCAGCGTCACGATGTTGACGATGTTCTGGGCGTAGAGCCTCGACGCCGGACCGGGCATCTGCGACGGCACGTTCTGCCCGCCCCAGACCTGGGCGTTGCCGATCCGCACCACCTCACCGGCCACCGCGCCCTCGACGTTCCCGCCGGTCTCGGCCGCGAGGTCCACGACCACCGAGCCGGGCCTCATCTGCTCGACCATCGCGCCGGTCACCAGCAGCGGCGCCCGGCGGCCCGGGACGGCGGCGGTCGTGATCAGCGCGTCCGCGGCCGCGACGTACGGCGCCAGCCGCTCCATCTGGAGCGCGGCCCGCTCCTCGGTCATCTCCCGGGCGTAGCCACCCGCGCCCTCCAGCGTGTCGAGCTCGAGGTCGATCGCCTGCGCGCCCATCGAGCGGATCTCCTCCGCGGCGGCCGCGCGCACGTCGTAGGCCTTCACCACCGCGCCGAGCCGCTTGGCGGTCGCGATCGCCTGGAGACCCGCCACACCGGCACCGAGCACCACCACCTCGGCCGGCGGCACCGTGCCCGCGGCCGTCATGTTCAACGGGAAGAACCGCCGCAACATCCCGGCCGCGACGATCGCGCACCGGTAGCCCGACACCAGCGCCTGCGAGGACAGCGCGTCCATCGACTGCGCCCGCGAGATCCGCGGCACCAGCTCCATCGCGAACGACGTGACGCCGCCGTCGCGCAGCGCGACCACCACCTCCGGCTCAGCACCGCCAGAACCCGTCGGCAGGAACGACACCGTCGCCGCCCCCGACCGCAGGCGCCGCACCACGTCCGTGCCCGGTGGCTGGACCGAGACCAGCACGTCCGCCTGCTCCACCGCGCCCGCGTCCACCGACGCGCCCGCGGCCTCGTAGTCGGCATCCGCGATCAACGCATGCCGGCCCGCGTCGGGCTCCACCAGGACGTCGTACCCCAGGCCGGTCAGCTTGCCGACCAGCTCGGGGACCAACGCCACTCGCGCCTCGCCCTCCCGGGTCTCTCTCGCCACAGCGATCTTCACCCGTGGCAACCTAGGGCACTTCGCGGGCCGGTGCGAGTGTCCAGGGCCACGTTGACACGGATGCCGAGGTTGGGCGGGTCTTCGTAGGGTGGACCGGTGACCACCAGTGCATCGAACGCCTCGAACGCCTCGAGCGCCTCGAGCGAGGAGGATTTCCGTCGTTTCATGCTCGAGCACCGCTTCGGCATGGACGAGGTGGTCACGAAGCTGAACATCCTGCGCGACGAGTTCCTGCACCTGCACGACTACAACCCCATCGAGAGCGTCAGCTGCCGCCTGAAGTCGCCGGAGAGCCTGCTGGAGAAGATCCAGCGCAAGGGGCTGGACCTCGACGACCACCCTACGTTCGAGCAGGTGCGGGAGCGGGTGGTCGACATCGCCGGCGTGCGGGTCGTGTGCAGCTTCACGTCGGACGTCTACCGCGTCTTCGACGTGCTCGCCCACCAGCCGGACGTCCGGATCGTCGAGGTGCGCGACTACATCATGGAGCCGAAGCCGAACGGCTACCGGAGCTTGCACGCCCTGGTGGAGGTGCCGGTCTTCCTGTCCGAGGGCCCGCGCCCGGTCGGCGTCGAGGTGCAGTTCCGCACCATCGCGATGGACTTCTGGGCGAGCCTCGAGCACAAGATCTACTACAAGTACCGGCGCGACGTGCCCGCGGAGCTCCTCGCCTGCCTGCGCGACGCGGCGGAGACGGCCTATGCGCTCGACTCCGACATGGAGCGGTTGCACGAGGAGGTCCGCGGTCTCGACCCGCTCGAGCCCGAGGTCGTCGACGGCATCCCCGACGAGACGCCCGACGCCTCGCTGCTGGCCGCGCTGCGCCGGATCGGGGCGCAGCCTGAAGCCGCCGACTAGCGCCGTCGCGAGCGTCGCCAGATGGGTGTGCTGGCAAGGCGGAGTGCCGAAGGCGGGCCGGAGGCCCGTCGAGGTGCGACAACGCAGCCAGCGCGCCCAGATGGGGGCGCGCAGCAGGCGTTAGGCGGGGGATTCAGGCGTGGCCCGAGAGAGGGAACTCGTCCACGGACTCGTAGCGGGGCCGCCCGCGCGGGCCCTCGCCGAGATACGACGCCACCAGCGTGATCCGCTCGACGGTCCATCTCGGTCCGGTGTAGCCGTCCAGCAGCCGGACCCAGTTCGACACCTCGGCCGGGCGACCGAGCCGGGCGACGGTCACGTGCGGACGGAACCGCTGGCCGTCGACCTCGATCCCGGCCCGGTTGGCCGCGGCCCGGCAGCCGGTGGCCAGCCGGTCGAGCTCCGTGCGGCCGTGCTCGTCGAGGTCGAGGCCGGCCCAGAGGACCCGCGCCCGGCCCGCGTTCGGGAACGCTCCTCCCCCGGCGATCGCGGTCTCGAAGGCGGTGCGCTTCGCGGCCGCGCGGGCCAGCCGCTCGGACAGGTCCTCGATGCGGCGCTCCTCCACCTCGGCGAGGAAGGCGAGGGTGACGTGGAGCTGCTCGGGGGTCGCCCAGCGGAACGACGCCGCCGACCGCCGTACCTCCAGGAAGTCGTCGAGGTGCTCGACGGCCGCCTCGGGCGGGACCAGCGCGACGAAGAGCCTGGTCATGACGGCATGCCCGCCGGCCCCCGGCCGTCGCGAGCGTCGTCCGGCGAGTGCGCTGGCAAGGCGGAGGAGGGAGGCGGGACGGAGTCCCGGCGACTGACGACAACGCAGTCCGGCGCGCCGCCGGGCGGCGCGCAGCAGGCCATGGGGTCGGTGGTCATGCCGGCATGCCCGCCGGCCCCCGGCCGTCGCGAGCGTCGTCCGGCGAGTGCGCTGGCAAGGCGGAGGAGGGAGGCGGGACGGAGTCCCGGCGACTGACGACAACGCAGTCCGGCGTGCCGCCGGGCGGCGCGCAGCAGGCCATGGGGTCGGTGGTCATGCCTTACAGCTGGGTGCCGAGGGCGGAGCCGATGGCGTAGGTGACCGCCATGGCGAAGAGTCCGCCGGCGACGTTGCGGACCACGGCCCGGCCCGGCCGCGCGTAGCCCAGGCGGGCGCTGACGAAGCCGGTGACCGCGAGGGCGGCGACGACCACGGCGATGGTCAGCCAGAGGCGGAGCTGCTCGGAGCCGAGGGTCATCGTCAGCAGCGGCAGCAGCGCGCCGACGGTGAACGACAACATCGACGCCCAGGCGGCGTGCCACGGGCTGGAGATGTCGTCGGGGTCGATGCCGAGCTCGGCCTCGGCGTGCGCGGCCAGCGCGTCCTTGGCGGTGAGGGCCCGCGCGACCTCGAGGGCGAGCTCCTCGTCGAGGCCCTTCTCGACATAGAGGCCGGCGAGCTCGGCGAGCTCCTCCTCGGGCTCCTCGCGCAGCTCGCGGCGCTCCTTGGCGAGCAGGGCGAGCTCGCTGTCGCGCTGGGTGCTGACGGAGACGTACTCGCCCGCGCCCATGCTCATCGCGCCGGCGGCCAGGCCGGCGACGCCGGCGATGACGATCGCGGACCGGTCGCTGGTGGCACCGACGGCGCCGATCACGATGCCGGCGGTCGAGACGATGCCGTCGTTCGCGCCGAGGACCGCCGCGCGCAGCCAGTTCAGCCGGTTGTTCAGGCCGCCCTCGTGGGGCTCCTGCTCGTGCGGACCGACCGGGACGTCGAGCTCTGCCGTCATGCCCGCATCCAACGCGGGCCCGCGGTCGCCCGCAAGCAAGGACAGCCTGCGCTCACGGGCCCGCAGGCTGCTCCATCCGACGCGGCATGACCAGGCCGACGACGAGGAGGGCGGCGGCGGCGATCGCGGAGGCGAGGAAGACCTGGTGGATGGCGGGGTCGAGGACCTGCGGGGTGAGGCTCGCGACGTCCGGCACGCCCTGGCCGAGCCGGGCCGCGACCACGTGGTTGACCACGGCGCCGAAGATCGCCACGCCGATCGCGCTGCCGACCGAGCGCGCGAACAGGGTGGACCCGGTCGCGACGCCGCGGTGCTGCCAGGTGACGGAGGACTGCGCGGCGATGACCGACGGGCTCGCCACCAGCCCGAAGCCGATGCCCATGACGAAGCACGGCAGGGCGAGCACCAGGATCGAGCTGTCGGGACCGATCAGCAGCAGGAGGGCCGCCCCCGCACTGCCCACGACCCCGCCCAGCAGCATCGTCGCCCGGAAGCCGACCGTGAGGTAGAGGCGCCCGGCGTTCGACGCGGCGATCGGCCAGCCGAGCGTCATCGCCGCCACGGCGAAGCCGGCCGCGACGGCGCCGTACCCCAGCACCCCCTGCCCGTAGAGCGGGACGTACGTCGATAGCCCCATCATCACGACGCCCACCACGAGCGAGGCGACCATGGCCGCCACGACCACCCGGTGCCGGAAGATCCAGAGGGGCAGCACCGGCTCGGCCGCCCGCCGCTCCACCCACGCGAAGCCGGCGAGCAGCACCGCGGCGACGGCGAAGAGCGTGATGCTGGTCGGCGACGACCAGGCCCAGCGCACGCCGCCCTCGAGCAGGCCGAGGAGGAGCAGCACGCCGCCGGCGGTGAGCAGCAGCGAGCCCGCGTAGTCGATCCGGTGCGAGCGGCGCTCGAACTCCTCGTGGAGGTGGCGCGCGATCATGACCGCGGCCAGGATGCCGAGGGGCAGGTTGATGAGGAAGATCCACCGCCACGACGTGTAGTCGGCGAACACCCCGCCGAGCGTCGGCCCGACGACCGAGGCGAGCGCCCAGACGCTGGCGACGTACCCCTGGACCTTGGCCCGCTCCTCCAGTGTGTAGAGGTCACCGACGATCGTCACCGTGATCGGCCCGATGGCGCCAGCGCCGATGCCCTGGACGGCCCGGAAGGCGATGAGCGCGCCCATGCCCCAGGCCAGCCCGCAGAGCAGCGAGCCGAGCAGGAACAGGCCGATGCCCACGAGCAGGACCGGCTTGCGCCCGAACTGGTCGGCGACCTTGGCGAAGACCGGCACGGTTACGGCCTGGGCCAGGAGGTAGACCGAGAACAGCCACGGGAACTGCGTGAAGCCGCCGAGGTCGTCCACCACCGCGGGCACCGCCGTCGCGAGGATCGTGGAGTCGATGGCGACCAGCCCGACGCTGAGCATGACGGCCAGGAGCACGGGGCCGCGCTCGCTGCGCAGCCCGACGCTCGCGCGGCTGACCCCGGGCCCGATTCGGTTGACACTCACAACGATCGACAACCTACCCCCGCCCGGACTTTGTTCCCCGCTCGTCGCCCACACACGAGGTTCGGGGTACCGCGGAAGCGGGTACGGCTGCTTTGATCGATCCAAGTGAGGGGATGCGCAGTGGCGGACGTGGGGAGCAGCATGGAGATCTGGCCGGGGCGGGCCTACCCGTTGGGCGCGACGTTCGACGGGAGCGGGACGAACTTCGCCCTCTTCAGCGAGGTGGCGGAGCGCGTCGAGCTCTGCCTGTTCGACGCCGACGGCGTGGAGACCCGCATCGAGCTGACCGAGGTGGACGCCTACGTGTGGCACTGCTACCTGCCCGCGGTCCAGCCGGGGCAGCGCTACGGCTACCGCGTGCACGGTCCGTGGGACCCCGGGCAGGGCCTGCGGTGCAACCCCAGCAAGCTGCTGCTCGACCCGTACGCCAAGGCGACCGCCGGCGAGATCGACTGGGACCAGGCTCTCTTCTCCTACACGTTCGGTGACGAGGACTCGCGCAACGACGACGACTCCGCGCCGCACATGACGCTGGGCGTCGTCATCAACCCGTTCTTCGACTGGGAGGGCGACCGCCGCCCGGACTACCCCTACAACGAGAGCGTCATCTACGAGGCGCACGTCAAGGGCCTGACCCAGCTGCACCCCGACGTACCCGAGGATCAGCGCGGGACGTACGCCGGCGTCGCGCACCCGGCGGTCATCGAGCACCTCACCAAGCTCGGCATCACCGCGATCGAGCTGATGCCGGTGCACCAGTTCGTCCAGGACAGCACGCTGCAGGAGAAGGGGCTGCGCAACTACTGGGGCTACAACACGCTCGGGTTCTTCGCGCCCCACGCCGACTACTCGGCCGCGGCCCGCGACGAGGACGCCGCGCTGGGCCAGCAGGTCCAGGAGTTCAAGTCGATGGTGAAGTCGCTGCACGCCGCCGGCATCGAGGTGATCCTCGACGTGGTCTACAACCACACCGCGGAGGGCAACCACCTCGGACCCACGCTGAGCTTCAAGGGCATCGACAACGCGGCCTACTACCGCCTGGTCGAGGACGACCAGCGCTACTACATGGACTACACCGGCACCGGCAACAGCCTCAACGTGCGCCACCCGCACTCGTTGCAGCTGATCATGGACTCGCTGCGCTACTGGGTCACCGAGATGCACGTGGACGGCTTCCGGTTCGACCTCGCGTCGACGCTCGCGCGCGAGTTCTACGACGTCGACCGCCTGTCGACGTTCTTCGAGCTCGTGCAGCAGGACCCGGTCGTCAGCCAGGTCAAGCTGATCGCGGAGCCGTGGGACATCGGCCCCGGCGGCTACCAGGTCGGCGGCTTCCCGCCCCAGTGGACCGAGTGGAACGGCAAGTACCGTGACACCGTGCGCGACTTCTGGCGCGGGGAGCCCTCGCTCGGCGAGTTCGCCTCCCGCCTCGCCGGCTCCTCCGACCTCTACGAGCACTCGGGCCGCCGGCCGTTCGCCAGCATCAACTTCGTCACCGCCCACGACGGCTTCACCCTGCGCGACCTGGTCTCCTACGACGAGAAGCACAACGACGCCAACGGCGAGGACAACAACGACGGCGAGAGTCACAACCGCTCGTGGAACCACGGCGCGGAGGGGCCGACCGACGACCCGGAGATCCTCGCCGCGCGGGCCCGCTCGCAGCGCAACTTCCTCGCGACCCTGCTGCTGAGCCAGGGCGTGCCGATGCTGCTGCACGGCGACGAGATGGGCCGCACCCAGCAGGGCAACAACAACACCTACGCCCAGGACAGCGACATCGCCTGGATGCACTGGGACGACGCCGACCGCCCGCTGATCGAGTTCACCGCGGCGGTGTCGCGCCTGCGCCGCGAGCATCCGACCTTCCGCCGCAAGCGGTTCTTCACCGGCGGCACGGTCCGCGTGCCCGACGGCGGCGACGGCGACCGGCTCAACGACATCGTCTGGCTGCATCTCGAGGGCCGGCCGATGGAGGACGACGACTGGACCGACGGCGCGCAGGCGCTGGGCATGTACCTCAACGGGCACGGCATCGCCGGGCGCGACGAGCGCGGGCAGCAGATCGTCGACGACCACTTCCTGCTCTACTTCAACGCCGACGGCGAGGCGACCGTGACGCTGCCGCCCGCGGAGTACGCCGAGGCGTGGGACGTCGTCGTCGACACCGGTGGCTCCGCCGACGACGACGGCACCTTCGAGGCCGGCGCGACCTTCACGCTGCCCTCCCGGAGCACGGTCGTGCTGCGCGAGCACCACGAGCCCGAGGTCGAGCCCGACCTGTCGGTCGCCGCGTCCGTCGCCCAGGCCCAGCGGGGTTGAGGCGGGTGCGGATCCCCACCTCGACGTACCGGCTCCAGATCACGCCCGACTTCGACCTGTTCGAGGCCGCCCGACGGCTGCCGTACCTCCACGACCTCGGCGTCGACTGGGTCTACCTCTCGCCGCTGCTCGCGTCGGAGCCCGGCAGCCAGCACGGGTACGACGTCGTCGCGTTCGACCACGTCGACCCGCAGCGCGGCGGGGCCGAGGGCCTGGCCGCGCTGTCCGCGGAGGCCCGGCGGCTCGGCATGGGCGTGCTGGTCGACATCGTGCCGAACCACGTCGGCGTGGCCACGCCGGCCGAGGACCCGTGGTGGTGGGACGTGCTGCGGCTGGGCCGCGAGTCCGAGCACGCGACGGCCTTCGACGTCGACTGGGCCGCCGGCGACGGCAAGATCCTGATCCCGGTCGTCGGCGACGACGACGAGAGCGCGATCGAGGTGGTCGCCTCCGATGACGGGCAGAGCGAGCTCCGCTACCACGACCAGCGGTTCCCGATGGCGCCCGGCACGACGACGCACGAGGAGCAGCACTACCGGCTCGTGAACTGGCACGAGGCCGACGAGAACCTCAACTACCGTCGCTTCTTCGCGGTCAACACGCTCGCCGCCGTCCGCGTCGAGGACCCGGAGGTCTTCGCCGAGACGCACGTGGAGATCCGCCGCTGGTTCGAGGAGGGTCTCGTCGACGGGCTGCGCGTCGATCACCCCGACGGGCTGCGCGACCCGAAGCGCTACCTCGACGACCTCGCCGCCCTCACCGGGGGCGCCTACGTCCTCGTCGAGAAGATCCTCGAGACCGGCGAGGCGCTGCCGTCGTCGTGGGCGACGCAGGGCACGACGGGGTACGACGCGCTCGCGTTCGTCGACCGGGTGCTCACCGACCCCGCCGGCCAGGCTCCGCTCGACGCGCTGGAGACGCGGCTGCGCGGCGGCGAGGTCAACTGGCACCGGATGGTCCACGACAACAAGCGCGCGGTCGCCGACGGCATCCTGCACTCCGAGGTCCGGCGGATCACTCGCGAGCTGGAGGGCGACGAGCGCACCGAGGACGCGATCGCCGAGCTGCTGGCCTGCTTCCCGGTCTACCGCTCCTACCTGCCCGAGGGTCGGGAGCACCTCGACGCGGCGTTCGCGACGGCCCGCGCGAGCAAGCCCGGGCTGGCGGAGACCTTCGACGCCCTCGAGCCCGTCCTCTCCGACCCGTGGACGCAGCCGGCCCGCCGGTTCCAGCAGACCAGCGGGATGGTGATGGCCAAGGGGGTCGAGGACTGCGCGTTCTACCGGTGGTCGCGGCTCACCTCGCTCAACGAGGTCGGCGGCGACCCGTCGGTCTTCGCGGTCGACGTCGACGACTTCCATCACGCGATGACGCTGCGCCAGCGCGACTGGCCGCACGCGATGACCACGCTCTCCACCCACGACACCAAGCGCGGCGAGGACGTGCGAGCCCGCATCACCGTGCTCGCCGAGATCCCGGAGGCGTGGGAGGCCGCGCTCTCGTCGCTGCTCGAGCTGGCTCCCGTGCCTGACCCCGGCTTCGGCTCGCTGCTGTGGCAGGCGGTGCTCGGGGCGTGGACGCCCGAGCACCTGCCGGACCTCCCCGACCGCCTCCACGGGTACGCCGAGAAGGCCATGCGCGAGGCCGGCGACCGCACCACGTGGACCGAGCCGGACGAGGCGTACGAGGCCGCCGTCCACGCCGCGGTCGACGCGGTGTTCTCCTCCGACGAGGTGCACCGGGTGCTGACCGGCCTGGCGGCGCGGATCGACGAGCCGGCCCGGGCGAACTCGCTGGCCGCCAAGCTGCTCGCGATCACGATGCCCGGCGTGCCCGACGTCTACCAGGGCTCCGAGCTCTGGGAGACCTCGCTGGTCGACCCCGACAACCGCCGGCCGGTCGACTTCGACCACCGCGCGGCCGTGCTGGCCGGCGAGGACAGCGACGACGCCGTCGACAAGCTGCACGTCACCTGCTCCGCGCTGACGCTGCGGCGGACGCGGCCGGACCTGTTCACGTCGTACGCGCCGGTGCTCGCGACCGGTCCGGCCGCCGGCCACGTGGTCGCGTTCGACCGCGGTGGCGTCATCACCGTGGCGACCCGGCTGCCCGTCGGCCTCGCCGCCCGCGGCGGCTGGGAGGACACGGTGCTCGACCTGCCCTCCGGCCGCTGGCACGACGTGCTGACCGGCACGTCCACCGACGGCCGGCTCGCCGACCTGCTCGACACCCACCCCGTCGCGCTGCTCGTGAGGGAGGACTCGTGAACCACCCCAGGGAACGACGCGGACCCTTCGACGTCTGGGCGCCCCTGCCGTCGCGACTGCGGCTGTCGGTGGGCGATGCGATCGTCGAGATGAGCAAGGCCGACGACGACTGGTGGTCGCCGTCGGGCCCGGTCCCCGACATCTCGGAAGGAGGGGTCGACTACGGCTACCTGATCGACGACTCGGACACGCCGCGACCCGACCCCCGGTCGCGCCGTCAGCCGGCGGGCGTCCACCAGCGCTCGCGCACCCACTCCCCCTCCGACTACGTCTGGAACGACACCACCTGGACGGGACGACAGCTCGCGGGGTCGGTCATCTACGAGCTGCACATCGGCACCTTCACCCCGGAGGGCACCTTCGACGCCGCGCTCGGCAAGCTCGGCCACCTGCGCGAGATCGGCGTCGACCTCGTCGAGGTGATGCCGGTCAACGCCGTCAACGGCACCCACAACTGGGGCTACGACGGCGTCGGCTGGTTCGCGGTGCACGAGCCGTACGGCGGCCCCGCGGGCTACCAGCGGTTCGTGGACGGCTGCCACGCCGCCGGGCTCGGCGTCGTGCAGGACGTCGTCTACAACCACCTGGGTCCGTCCGGCAACTACCTGCCGGCGTTCGGCCCGTACCTCAAGTCCGGCGCCAACACCTGGGGCGACTTCCTCAACCTCGACGGTCCCGGGTCGGACGAGGTGCGCCGCTACGTGCTCGACAACGTGCGGATGTGGTTCGAGGACTACCACGTCGACGCGCTGCGACTCGACGCCGTGCACGCGCTCAACGACGCGAGCCACCAGCACCTGCTCGAGGAGATTTCGGTCGAGGTGGCGGCTCTGTCCGCGCACCTGCGCCGGCCGCTGACGCTGATCGCGGAGTCCGACCTCAACGACCCGCGGCTCATCCGCCCGCGCGAGGCCGGCGGCTACGGTCTGGACGCCCAGTGGAGCGACGACTTCCACCACGCCGTCCACGTCGCGCTCACCGGCGAGACCGAGGGCTACTACGCCGACTTCGCGCCGCTGTCGGCGCTGGCCAAGGTGTGCGAGCGCGGGTTCTTCCACGACGGCACGTGGTCGTCGTTCCGCGGCCGCGACCACGGCTACCCGGTCGACCTGCGGGCGATGCCGACCTGGCGGCTAGTGGTGTGCAGCCAGAACCACGACCAGATCGGCAACCGCGCCCGCGGCGACCGCATCACCGAGGTGCTCGACGACGACCAACTGGCGTGCGCGGCGCTGCTGACCCTGTGCGGGCCGTTCACGCCGATGCTGTTCATGGGCGAGGAGTGGGGGGCGTCCACGCCGTTCCAGTTCTTCACCTCGCACCCCGAGCCCGAGCTCGGGAAGGCGACCGCCGAGGGCCGGATCGCGGAGTTCGAGCGGATGGGCTGGGACCCGGCCGTGGTCCCGGACCCGCAGGACCCGGCGACGTTCGAGCGGTCGAAGCTCGACTGGACCGAGGCGACCGGCGGCCGGCACGCGCGGCTGCTCGAGGTCTACCGCGAGCTGGCGCAGCTGCGACGGACCCACGAGGACCTCACCGACCCGTCGTTCCGGTCGGTGACGTGCACGGCGGACGAGGCGACACGGGTGTTCACGATGCGGCGCGGGCGGCTGCTGGTGGCGGTGAACTTCGGCGACGCCGAGGCGACGGTGCCCACCGGCGCGACCGACGTGCTGTTCGCGACGCCGGCCGGCGCGTCGCTCCAGCGGGACGGGCTCGTGCTGCCCGCCCACGCCGGAGCGGTCGTGCG